>DYDL01000469.1 GCA_020717925.1 Desulfocapsa sp. | reverse complement strand
ATCTGGGGCAAAATCGAGGTGGTGGCCGTGGCCCACGGCAAGATTGTGCCTAATGACAGGGTCAAAACCATCCAGCCCCTGGAGACGGCGACGGTGACGGCGATCCGGGTGGCCGACGGGCAGCAGGTCAAGGCCGGAGACGTCCTGGTCGAACTAGATACCACCAGCACCACCGCCGACAGCGTCCGGTTGACCAATGATCGGATAACGGCCCAGTTGCGGGAGGCGCGCGCCAAGGGTATGCTGGCGGCCATTGCCTCTGGCCAGGCGCCGATCCTTGGCGCGGTGGCGGGCGTGGCCAGCGACCGCTTGGCCCGTGAGCAGCGACAGTTGGAAGGACAGTATGATGAATATCGGGCCAAGCTCACCAAGCTTGAGGCTGACCTCGTCTGCCGCGAGGCGGAGTTGCAGTCTGCCGGTGAGATCGTGCGTAAGCTGGAGCAGACCGCCCCGCTTGCAGCACAGCGTGCCCGGGACTTCAAGGAGTTGGTGGACAAGGACTTTGCCTCTCGTTACGACTACATGGAAAGGGAGGAGGAACGCATCGCTCAGGAGGCTGACCTGGCAACCGAGCGCAGCCGACTGCTGGAGATCAAGGCCGCGTTGCATGAGGTCGAGAGTCAACGCGGCGTCTTGCGTGCCGAGACGCGACGTCAGGCCTTGGACAGCCTGCACGAGGCCGAACAGCAGACGACCAGCGCTGCCCAGGAACTGGTGAAGGCGGCAAGCCGCGACCAGTCGATGACTCTTAGCGCACCGGTGAGTGGCACGGTGCAACAACTGGCGGTGCATACCATCGGCGGCGTGGTCACCCCGGCCCAGCCGCTTCTGGTGATCGTGCCCATGGACAATGCCCTGGAGGTGGAGGCATTCCTGGAGAACCAGGACATCGGCTTCGTCAATGCTGGCCAGGAGGCGGAGGTCAAGATCGAGACCTTTCCCTTTACCAAATACGGCACGGTTCACGCCCAGGTAACCCACGTCTCCCATGATGCGATCAACGACGAGAAGAAGGGGCTGGTTTACGCCACCCGCGTGCAACTTGCCCGCTCCTTCATGCAGGTGGAGAACAAGACCACCAACCTCTCGGCCGGCATGGCGGTGACCGTGGAGATCAAGACCAGCCAGCGCCGGGTGATCGAGTAT
>DYDL01000468.1 GCA_020717925.1 Desulfocapsa sp. | reverse complement strand
CTCGTGCCGGCACGGTGTGACCCATCTTCGACAGCAGACGGCGTAAAGCGGCCGGTTTTTTGTCGTAAGTCCTTGTGGCACAAGGGGAGGTTGTTTTGGGAAGCGAAAAACGTAGTGCCACAATCTTTGCGAATAGCCGTTTTTTCGCTTGCACTGCGGCCTGAATCTGGTATAGTTGTAGTGGTGCAATACAGGAGGGCCGACTATGTTCGTCCGTACAAAACGCCGGGGCAAGCACGTCTACCTGCAAGTGGTCGAGAACGAGCGAGTGAACGGTTCAATACGCCAGCATGTGCTGCATTCGCTGGGGCGATTGGATGTTCTGCAAGCGACGGGACGGCTCGACGGGCTGATGGTCTCGCTGGAGCGGTTCTCGGAGAAGCTGGCAGTGCTGGACGCTGCGGGGCGGATTCCGGCCCACGCGATGCCTGGGCTGCGGATCGGTGCGGCGCTGGTGTTCGACCGGCTCTGGCGCGAGTTGGGGATTGGCCGCGTGCTGGCGAGATTGCTCAAGGGCCGCAGGTTCGGGTTCGACGTGGAGCGGGTGATCTTCGTGTCGGTTCTACACCGGCTGATCGCGCCGGGCAGTGATCGGCAGGCGGAGCGGTGGCAAGAGGACTATCGGATTCCGGGAGTGGATGGGATGGAGTTGCAGCATTGTTATCGTGCGATGGGGTGGCTTGGGACGCCCGCCGAGGAGCAGAGCGGGGCGACGCCGTTTGCTCCGCGTTGCGTGAAGGATGAGGCGGAGGAGTTGCTCTTCGCACGGCGACGGCATCTGTTCAGCGGGCTCGACCTCGTGTTTCTCGACACGACCTCGATTTATTTCGAGGGCGAAGGCGGCGAGACGCTGGGGCAATACGGCCACTCGAAGGATCACCGCCCTGACCTCCGGCAGATGGTGGTTGCGGTTGTGCTGGACGGCGAGGGCAATCCGGTGTGCTCGGAACTGTGGCCCGGGAACACGGCGGACGTTCGCTCGCTCGTGCCTGTGGCGAAGCGGCTGAGCGACCGGTTCTCGATCGGCCAGGTCTGCGTCGTGGCCGACCGCGGGATGATCAGCAACT
>DYDL01000018.1 GCA_020717925.1 Desulfocapsa sp. | reverse complement strand
CGCGCCACCGGTGTTGTAATCAATGGTGCCGTACATCAAGGCGCCGGCCCCCTTCTGCTTGGGATCCTCATAGTTTATCCGTTCGTTAGGGGCATAGATAACTTGCTCGGCGTCGGTCAGGGTGCGCAGATCCTCCGCCGGATTGACGGTGACCAGAAACTCCCACTGGTTATCCTTGGTAGTACGGTCGAAGTAGACGGTGACGTCGTGGCTGGCGCCCTTGGTGTCAAACACCTTGATCGCCGTGGTATAGTTGTAGTTGCCGGCGGTTATCGGCGGCGAGGGATTAACCGAGGCGGCGTTGCGCGCGTCCCAGGCGTTATAGAGGGTGGTCTCGTTGCTCTCGTTGGGCACCCGGGCATCGACGTTGGTGATGACCTCGATATGGTTCGTGGGCGTGGGCGGGGTGGACTTACCGATCTGGATATCGCCGATGGTGCCCTGCCGCTCGCCAGTGGAGGTCTCCAAGGTCCAACCTTGGACAAAAGCGCCGGTCGGGTTGACCAGATTGCCCTCCTGGTCGAAACGGAACTGGCCGGCCCGGGAGAACATGTTGGCCTCGGCGTTGTCACCGGCGCGCAACATGAAGAAACCCTGGCCGCCGATGGCCATGTCGGTGGGCGTCGAGGAACTCTCGAACGAGCCCTGGGCAAAAAGACCGTCCACAGTAGCCAGCGTCACGCCGCGGCCCACCTGGGCCGAACCGGCCGCTGTGGAGACCGACTGCGAAAGCACGTCCTGAAAAGAGGCGCGGCTGGACTTGAAGGCGATGGTGTTGACGTTGGCGACGTTGTCACCCAACACACTCATGGCCTCGCCCATGGTGTTCAAACCGCTGATGCTTGAGAATAGTGAACTTGAGACGCCCATTGTCTTACCTCCGGAGAAAGTTACCTGTTGTTAAAGATGATCCGTGCCACCCCGTTTCGTAGCGCCGGGGGCGTATTACATGACCTGCAGCACATCGGCCGTGGTGATGCTGACCTGGTTGTCCAGGGTGAGCATGGCCTTGCCTGAGTCGAACTGCACCCCGGTGACCTTGCCGGTCATCTTGTACTGGATATCGGCCGAGGTGCCGCTGGCGTCAAGGGCCTTGACCTCGTAGCTGTAGAGACCGTCCGCCACCACCTGACCGCCGCTGTTCCTGCCGTCCCAGTTCATATCATAGGTGCCGACCTTCAAGGCGCCCAGATCCATGCTCCGCACCAGTCCGCCCTTGGCGTCGTAAACGTACAGGGTGGCCTGCTCCGCCGGCGTCGCCAAGGAAAACTCACCCTTGCCGGCCTCACCGGCGGCAACCCCCAGGCTATTACCCGTGGCCTGGACATTCTTGTCCAACAGGGTGAGAAGCTGCAGGTTGTTCTGCGAGGTCTGGTAGTCGAGCAGCTTCTTCATGTTGGAGCTCATCTGCATGGTCGCCTCCATGCTGCTGAACTGCGCCAACTGCGAGGCCATCTCCGTGCTGTCCAGGGGTTTGGTGGGATCCTGGTATTGCAACTGGGTAATGAACAGGGTCATGAAGTCCTGGCGATCCAGGGTGCTCTTGCCCACGGTCTGCATCTCGGTGGCCGGCTGGGTAAGCAGACCGGTTGTTGTTGCCTCTACACTCACGCTGGTATCCTCCGTGCTTACAGAAAAAGATCGATCCCGCCTGCCCTGGCCGGCGCGCTTGCCTGTCGGTAAAAAACATCTTCCGGCAGTTCCGCCACGCTACCCCGGCCACCTTCCCAGGGTGACCGCAGGGCCAGGTCAAAACCAGACTGGCCACTGTTCCCTTTGTCGTGATAATCTAGGGAGGCTGAACACTGTTCCAGGATAAAGCCGTGCTTCTGCAAATTGTCCCGGAACTGCTGCATGTTCTGCTCCAGTATCTCTTTGACCTGGGTATTGGGCATGGTGAAGGAAACCGACACCTGCTCGTTGCGCACGTGCAGGACGACCTTGACCTCGCCCAGATCCTCGGGAAAGAGTTTCAGCACCAGGTGATGTTCATTATTGCGAGCGCCGTGCAATACGCCCTGGCTCAACTGCTCCATGGTCTGCTGCACCAGGACCGGTGCGGTACGCGGCAGTGCGGCGGGGGTCTGGATCTCCTGCGGCACCACGACCGTTTCCTTTACATGACTCGCGGCCATGGTGGCCGGCTGCGTTTCATGCCCTGGCATGGCCAGGGGTTTTTCCGGCGCCTCTTCCAGCCCTGACTGGGTCGAAGAGTTGCCAACCGGAGAGCCATCAGCCTCGGTCTCGGTCGTCGTAGTCGGGTCAAACTGCTCAAGCCTGTCGCCACCTTGCCCAGTCTCGGGACTGCCCCCTTTGCCGCTCTCCTGGAAGGCAGACGCGCTATCCGCTTTTCCCGCGCTGACCTGCACCGTGGCCGGGTCAACAATTGCCAACAACTCCTGGTAAACGTTTTCAATGGCATTCCGCACCACCGGGGACCAGCCAACCCCCTGCTCCTGGAAATTGGCCTGGGCGAAAACCTCTTCAAGATGCTTCAGAAAGAGCGCTGGATCGGTCTGGGGGCGGGCCGCCTGGATATCCTGGACCGCCTGGGCAAGCAGATCCTTCAGGCCCTGCACGGTTAAAGAGGCACCGACCTCGACAGTCGTGGGCTGGGTGGACGGGGTGGACAGTGCGGACTGGATGGACGGGGCGGACTGGATAGACTGGGCGGTGGCCATGGTCAGCAGGGCAGGCAGCTTCTCTGCTGGCACCCCGGCGCGCAGCAACACGTCTTGCAGTTGCTCCAGATCCTGGGGGCTGAGCGGCACGGCCAACACTTCCTCGGCCGCCGGCAAATCCTTCAGGGCTGCCAGCAGCGCCACCAGGTCGAGCTTGTCATCCTTGGTGATAACCTTGGAGGCCATGGCGTCCAGGGAATTCACCTCAACCCCCATCTTGCTTAACATGAACTGGAACAGGGGCAGGTCGGTGTCCGGCACTGTGATGGCCTGCTCCTTGGCAAGGCTCACAAAATGACGAGTCAGGTCGTTAAGCAACTGTTCGAGATTGACCTTTTCCTTATTGTTGCTGAAGGGCTGCACAAACTTGCCGAGCTGCTCACTGGTCATGCCGGCCGCCTGACCGAGTTGCTCCAACAGACCGGTGTCAGGCACGGATACCAGCCACTCCCCGGGTCCGGTCATGGTCTGCACCGGGTTGGCCTGTTGCTGGAGCAGGGCCATCATCTGCCGCAGCAGGCCGGCCACTGTGTCGATGGCCTCAAGATTGATGGACTGGTCCAGAGGTAAGTCCGCCACCCCTGCCGCGCTATCGGCGGCAACACCGACCAGGTTGTTAAGGTGCTGCTCCGCCACTGCCTGGCGCTGGGTCAAAAAGTTCGCAAAGGAAACGCTCTCCTGCGCCCCCCCGACCTGGCTCATGCCCGTGCCGGGCAAGAGACCAGCGGTTTCCTGCGAGATGTTCATGGTTAGAATATTCACTGATGTTCCCTTTGCCTCGTGCCGATGCCGGCAAAAGCACCTCACGCGCTCTTGTTGGTCATCCTGCATCCCACTAAAGCAAGAGGCATGCCAACCCTCTCAGGTAATGCAATGAAGATATGTATCGCATTGGAATGAAAAGAAATAATAAGGTGACGAGGATCGCCCCGCAGCTTACGGCGCCGGGCACGCGCCACCGGGACCGCACCTGGCCGCATGGCCGTAATCGCCAGCCAGCGCACCTTAAGACTGCGCGCAGGTCAAAATTATGCACAAACAGGGGATAGGAAAGAATTGCCGGGACTCGGCAAGGAGAAGAAGTTTTTGCCCGAAGGTACCTTGAGCTTTCAGCTTTGACCTTTGAGCTTTCAGCTTTGACCTTTCAGCTTTCAGCTTTCCTACTTTTTCACTTCCGCCTCAGCCCCCTTCTCCTGAAGCAGCCCAAGCTTCTTGCTCACCCGCACCGCCTTGTCCGGTTCGAGCTTGGGCACAATCTTGGCCACCAGATCGGTTTTCATGGCCTGCAACACCTCGGTCACGGTCGCATCCTCCATGCTGTTAAGCAGGGGGGCGACCTTGGAGGGACTCATGGTGCTGTAAACCGCGATCAGGTTTTTAAAACGCTTGCTCTGGATGCCCTTCAGTTCCGTAAGTTGGCTGGCTACCTCTTTCTGCAGCTTGGCATAGCGCTCCAATTTGGTATCGAGTTCACTCTGCAGGGTGACCAATTCCTGTTCCTTCCGCGCCAAGGCCTGCTCCTGAACAGCCACGGCCTGCTCCCGCGCCTGCACCGTGGTAGCCTGGGCCACCTCTTTCGCGGATACCACCTCCGGCTTGCTTCTCGCCCCGGTTTCCGCTGGCGCGGCCCAAGAGGGAAGAACAACCATCAGCCCCAGCATACCTGCAAGCATCAGCCATAAGAACCGTTTCATCGCAGCCTCGACCTGTGGCGCCAACCATGGACGCCGGATTTACAATCTGCCTTTGCCATACCGCAGAATGGCCTGCTCATCGCTTTGTTTCTGTTCCCGCTGCAGGGCGTCGGCAACAAACAACCGGTGATCCTTCTCCTTGAGACGCTCCATGACCTCGCGGTCCTGCATGCGCCTGGCAAGCTCCTGACGGCATGACTCCACCACCCGTTGCTGGCCCTCCACAGCGTCTATCTGGCTTACGATCTCCCGTTCCTTGACCAGCAGCCCCTCCACGTAAACACCATACAGGCTCGCCGTCATCGCCCCCTGCTTCCGCTGTTCCAGGTCGGCCATCATCTCCTGCCGCGCATCCCGCAAGCGCCCGAGTCTTTGATGGTGCTCCTCCAGCACGCGCTGCTCACGGGCCATGGCAAACTGCGCCTGCTCCTCGAGACTGGTCCGAAAAATCAGCACCGACTGCAAACGAAACTTGAAGGCCATGACGCGCTACCCTTCCTCCCCTTCCCGCGGCAACCGGTCCACGGCCCGCCGGCCGCTGGCCACTCGCCGGGTTAGGTCAAAGAGATTCAGCAACTGCTCGCGACTGTCCTCCATGGAAGCCCGTTCCAGAATGGGCTGTCGCAGGTAGGAGTTGATCCTGTCGATCGTCTGAATGGCCTCGTCGATCTTGACGTTACTGCCTTTGGCATAGGCGCCGATATTGATGAGATCCTCGGAGCGCCGGTAGGTGGCCAGGGTATCGAGCAAGCGGTGGGCGATACCCACCTGCTCCTGGTCCACCACGTCACTCATGCACCGGCTGATGCTGCCCAGCACCTCGATGGCCGGATAATGGCCCCGGCTCGCCAGATCGCGGGAGAGCAGGATATGGCCGTCGACGATGGAGCGCACTGCGTCGGCAATGGGCTCGTTCATGTCGTCGCCCTCCACCAGCACCGTGAAGATGCCGGTGATGCTGCCCTTGCCCTTGCAGGAGCCGGCCCGCTCCAAAAGCTTGGGCAACTGCGAGAAAACCGAAGGCGTATAACCTCTGGAGGTGGGCGGTTCACCGATGGCCAGCCCCACCTCCCGGCTCGACATGGCAAAACGGGTGACCGAGTCCATCATCATAATGACGTCGCGGCCCAAGTCACGGAAATATTCGGAAATAGCCATGGCCAGATAGGCGCCGCGCATGCGGACGAGCGGCGGCTGATCAGAGGTGGCCACCACCACCACGGAACGCGCCAACCCCTCCGGCCCAAGGTCGCGCTCGATGAAGTCCCTGAGTTCGCGACCCCGCTCGCCAATAAGGGCGATGACCGAGACATCGGCCGCGGTGTGGCGGGCGATCATGCCCATGAGCACGCTCTTGCCCACCCCGGAGCCGGCCAGGATGCCGATACGCTGTCCCTTGCCCAGGGTAAGCAGGCCGTTGATGGCCCTGATCCCCACGTCCACCGGCTCGAGAACCCGATCCCGCTGCATCGGGTTCAGGGGCTTGGCATACAGTGGATAGCTCTCGCGGGTCGCGAGCGGCCCCTTGCCGTCCACCGGATTGCCCAGGCCGTCAATAACCCGGCCCAGCAGGGTCTCGGACACCGGCGTGGTGGCACTGCCACCCGTCAGCCGGATGACGCTGCCCGGCTCAACCCCACGCATCTCGCCCAGGGGCATGAGCAACACCCGCCCCTCGCGAAAGCCGACCACCTCGGCCAGCACCCGCTCCCTCCCCTTGAAGACATCCACCTCGCAGATGGAACCAACCGGAATTCCGGGCCCCAGCCCCTCGATGACCAGACCGATGACCTGACTTACCCGGCCGCGCACCGAGATGAGCGGGGCGCTCCGGACGGCATGCAGGCAGGCGTCAAAATTCATGGCGCTTCACTTGTTGTTGTCGCCATTGTTCGGCTCGGCAGCTTGAGCTGCCCGAAAGGCCTCATCCAGCGCGGTGAACAGTTGCGCCCGGCGACACTCCAGGGTGGCGTCGATCTCCCCGAAACTCGATTCCAGAAAACAACCGCCCATGCTGACGGTGAGGTCTTCTATCAGATGGACCTGACTGCGACCCTCAAGCAGGGATGGCTCCTCCAGGCCGGCCGCCTTGATGCGCTGGAAATCCTCGGGATGAAGACGCACCCGGACCTCGGACTGTTCCACCACAAAACCCATGGCATGCCGCAGGCAGGCCTGGATGACCCTCGGGTTTACGGTGACCTCGTGGTTCGCCAACTGCTCGGTCATGGCCTTGACCAGGATGATGATATCCGCCTCGAACTGGCGGTGCAGATCGGCCCGCTGCTCTTGAATATGGCCAAGCAGTTCTTCATAGCTCCGCATCATGCTGGCGGTCTCGACCGCACCCTGCCGCCTGCCCTCGGCCAACCCCTGGGCCTTGAGCCGCTCGGCCTCACCCTGGGCCTCCTCGATAATGATCTCGGCGCGGCTTCTGGCCAGACCGATCTCCGCCCTGGCCTTGAAGGGATCCCCCACAATCCCGCCCGTGCCAGGATCGGCCATCTCCTTCCACAGGTCATTGAAGGAAGTGAAGCCCTGGTCAGGAGGGGATGGCGTCCGCGACTTGATGTTAGACAAACTCGTCCCCGCCTCCGCCCGCGGCCATCAACTGGATCTTGCCTTCCTGCTCCAGACGTTTGGCCACCTTGATGATCATCTGCTGGGCATTCTCCACATCCTTGACGCGGACCGGCCCCATGATCTCCATATCCTCCTTCAACATCTCCACGGCCCGCGACGACATGTTCTTGAAGATCTTATCCTTCAGTTCATCCGAGGCGGTCTTCAGGGCCAGCTTCAGGTCGTCGGTGCTCACCTCCTTGAGAATGGCCATGATGCCGCGATCATCGACGCCTTGGAGATCCTCGAACACGAACATGAGCTTACGAATTTCATCGGCCAGGCTTTCGCGCTGCTCCTCGACGCCCTCCATGATAGTCGCCTCAACCGCGCGATCGACGCTGTTCAGGATCTCGGCCACCGCCTCCACCCCGCCCAACCGCTGGCCTTCGACCCCCTCCACGGCCAGGAGCTCATCCTGCAACACCCGATCCAGATCGACCAGGATCTCGGGACTCACCTTGTCGAGTTCGGCCATGCGCATGATGACCTCCACCTGGACATCCTCCTTGAGCTCTCCCAGAATCTCGGCGGCCTGCATGGGGTTCAGCACCGAAAGCACGAGGGCGATGGTCTGGGGATGTTCGTTGCGCAGGAAATTTACAAATACCTTGGGGTCAAGCTTGCGGGCCTTGGTAAACAGGGTGAGTTTCCAATCGGAACGGATATCCTCAAGGATCTCGCTGGCCCGGTCGGCCTTGACCGAGCGCCGCAGGGCCTGCTCCAGCATACCCTCGCCCGACAGATAGAGGTCCGCGCTGCCGCCGGACTCGCTCTTGAATTCACTGAGCAGGGCGGCCACGTCCTCTTTTTCCACGTGATCGACCTTGGACATCTGGCGACCGACGAGCTTGATATCGTCCTCTTCCAGCCGCGAGAAGACCTGCGAGGCAAACTCCTCCCCCAGGGTCAGGAGGAAGATGGCCGCCTTTTCCGGGCCAGTGAGATTGTCCGCCGACCCTTCTTTTCCCTTGCCTTTCACCATACCGACATACTCTTTTCCATCACTTCGACAGCGATGGGTTGAAGCGATTCCAGCTTACTGCTCTTCCCGCAACCAGCGCTTCACCAGATCGGCGGCCCGATCGGGATCCGACTGGGCCAGCTTGTACATGCGCTCACGGTCACTCATCTCCTTGGGCGCAAAACCGACATCCTCATAAGCGTTGACCGCCGGGCCGCCGCCAGCGCCTGCCGGTGCCTCGCTCATAATCCGCATGGGGCGGCCCACGGGGCGGGAGGTAGTCAGGAAACGCAGAACCGGACGAACCAGGAACAGCAAAACGCCAAAAGCAACAATTAGGTATACCACCGGCATGGCAAAACGTTCGGCCAGATCACGCCATTTGTCCATGGCCTGGGGCGCGGCCTCAAGCTCCGGCGCCTGCGCAAAGGCCATATTGATCACCTCCACCTGATCGGCCCGTTCCTCGTTGTAGCCGATGGCGTTCTTCACCAGTTTCTCGAAATACTGCATCTCTTCCGGCGGACGGACCTTATAAGATTGACCCGCCTTGCCATCCTTGTCAACGACCTTTTCATAGATACCGTCAACCATGGCGGCCACGGACAAGCGCTTGATCACGCCAACGGGCTGCTGCACCTGCCGGGTGGTCTTGTTGATCTCGTAGTTGCGGGTGACATTGGTGCGCTTGTTGGAGGAACCGGCTGAGGCGCTCTCCCCGCCCTCGGCAAAGGTCGCCAACTCACCCTTGACCCCAGGGATGCCGGCGGGCTGGTCGCCAGAGCGGGAGTCCTGCTCCTCGGACTGCTGTTCACTGCGCGGCACCTTGCTCTCGGGATCAAAACTCTCCTCCGTCATATTGACCCGGGTAAAGTCAATCTCCGCCGTGACCCGCACCATGGCCCGGCCCACGCCAACCACCTCTTCCAGCATACTCTCGACCTTCTGGCGCATGGCGCTCTCGATCTTCATCTGGTACTCAAGCTGGGAGGCGGACAGCATGCCCTCGGCCTCGCCCTGCTTACGATAGAGCAGGCGACCGGTGGTATCGACCAGGGTAATATTCTCCGGGGTAAGACCAGGCACGGCGCTGGCCACCAGGTTTACCACGGACTGAATCTGGTCCTTGGCCAGCTTTTCGCGCCCCTTGAGCCTTACGCTAATCGAGGCGGACGGCGGCTTGGCATCCTCGATAAAGACCGACTCACGGGGGGTGGCGATGTGCACGCGCGCCTCCGCCACCTGGTCGAAGCGCCGGATGGTCCGCGCCAGTTCGCCCTGCAGGGCGCGCTGATAATTGAGGCGCTGGACATAATCAGTGGTGCCGAGGTTGGTCTTGTCGAAAATTTCAAAGCCCACGCCACCGCCGCGCGGCAACCCCTGGCCAGCCAGGGCCAGTCGGATATCATAAACCTGACCGGCCGGCACCATGATAGCCCGGCCATCCTCGGAAAGCTGATAGGGCTTGCGTTCCTCCTGGAGTTGGGACACCACCGCGGCGGCATCATCCTCGGTGAGACCGGCATACAAGACCTTATACTGGAGCTTGCCGGTGCTCATGGTGAGCGTCAACATGCCCACCAGCACCGCCAGGGCAAAACCCGCCACCAGCAGCTTCTGGACCAGGCCCAGCCCGCCCATCATCGAACCTATCTGGGAAGCCATCTCCTTGGGAGTCGCCATAACTCGTTCCTCGTCTGAGCGGTCAGCAAAACATCAGCGCAAGGCTGAAGGCTCAAGGCTGTGGAAGTTTTCATTGGACTTTGAGCTTTCACAGCCTTCAGCCTTGAGCCTTGAGCCTTCAGCTCGCACCATCCTACACCTGCAGCCGCATGATATCCGTATAGGCCGCGATCACCTTGTTCTGCACCTTGGTCATGAGCCGGAAGGAAATATTGGCCTTCTCCATGGCGATCATGGTTTCATGGATATTGGCGTGCTGGCCGCTGGCCAGGCCGGCGGCTGATGCCTCGGCCTCCTGCATGGCGGTGTTCACCGCCTCAATTGACTGCTTTAGAACCTCGCTGAAGCCGGTGCCAGGGCTGCTGGCCGGCGTTGTGACCGTGGATCCAGCCACGGGGGTCATGTTCGGCAATGTTCCGGAAAGAATGGGAATAGTCATGGTCCTGCCCTCCCTGCTCTGGCGCTTCAATGCTCAAAAAAGATGTATCCGCCGACGTGCCCGCGAAAACACCGGCCGCCTGCCCAATGGCCAGCCGCGAAAACCGGCAGCCGGGACATTCTTCCCCATGGGCCAGCCTCAACTGCGCGCAAAGTCCACACATGGTTCACTCTCCTGGTTTACACGGACAAGTGGGCAAGGGACGTATGGGACGTATATGACTTATGGGACTTATGGTGCAATCTTCCCTTACGTCTTCAGCCTTTCTTACCCCTTTCACCTTTCACCTTTCAGCTTTCAGCTTCCCTATCTACTTATATCCAGAGCCTTCATGGCCATGCTCTTAACGGCGTCCAGGGCCGTGACATTGGCCTCGTATGCCCGTTTGGCGCCCATGATGTCCACCATCTGCTCCACCTCGTTAACGTTTGGCATGAGCACCACGCCGGACTCATCGGCATCCGGATGGGAGGGATCGTAGACCTCCTTGAAGGGCGCCCTGTCCTCCACCACCTCGGCCACCTCTACCTTGCGCAAGGAAGCACTGGCCGATTGCAGGGTGGACTCAAAAGCCCCCCTGGCCAATGGCTTGGCAACAAAGACCACCGACTTGGCCTTATAAGGACCGCCCTCCATGGTCCTGGTGGTGTTGGCATTGGCCATATTCATGGCGGCGATATTCATGCGGGTGCGCTCGGCCGTAAGGGCGGAGCCACTGATTTCCATGGCCTGCAGGATATTCATGCTTATTTACCTCCCTCGTCAATGGCGTACTGCATCCCCTCGAAACGCTTGCTGACCAGCTTGGCGGTCACCTGATACATGAGTTGATTTTCCGAGAGTTTGACCATCTCCTCGTCCAGGTCCACCGGCCGCTTCTGGCGGGCAACCTCGACGCTGGCGGCCGACTGCCCGGGGTCCACTTTCAGGTGACCGGGGTGGGTGCGGGCCAGTTCGCCTTTGCCTGCCTGCGCCTTGGCCATGACCTTGGCAAAGGGGATGTCCTGCGCCGTATAACCCGGTGTCTCCATGTTGGCGATATTGCTTTGAATCATGCCCTGCCGCTGGGCGCGCAGATCCAGAGCCCTACCCAAAGTGGTAATCCCGTTGCCGAAGAGTTTATTGACTGGCATCACGACCTCCTTGCTTTTACCACACCATGATCCGGTGCTAGACTTATGCAAATAGGATGCCACTGATGCGTTCCGCCACCATTTCCCTGCCAACGCAATCTCGAAAAAACACCACGGCCCAGGGCAACGGCCAGCCATGCCAGCGCCCAAGCCTGGAACTAACCAACCTGAATTAAAGGAAAAAAGAGGGCGGCACCACGGAAGACAAGGGGCGGTTATTCAAGCGTCCCCTGGGAGCGATATTCGTGCAATTTATTGCGCAGGGTACGGACGCTGATGCCCAGAAGCTCGGCGGCATGAGTGCGATTGTTGTCAGTTTTTTGGAGGGCCTGTAGGATCATTTGACGCTCCACCTCACGCAACGGCATGGTTGGTGACGCCACGCCAGCAACAACCGCGGATGTGGGCGGGGAGACCGCTTCCGGGCCAACAACCGGTGGCTCCTCCTCCTCCCAGAAATCCCAGCATTCCAACTGGCTGCCGCTGCTCAAGAGCACGGCGCGCTCCACCAGATTCTCCATCTCCCGCACGTTACCAGGCCAGGAGTGGGCCAAAAAACGTTGCCGGGCCGGATTGGCCAGCGGTTTGGCGGGCTTGGCGTACAAGGTGGCATATTTTTCCAGAAAATATTCCGCCAGCAGGAAGATATCGCCGCGTCGTTCGCGCAGGGGTGGCAGACGCAGAGGCACGACGTTCAGGCGGTAAAAGAGATCCTGCCGAAAGGTGCCACCCCGTACCGCCTCTTCCAGGTCACGGTTGGTGGTGGCCACGACGTGCACGTCGGTCCGCACTGGGGCGCGGCCGCCCAGCCGGTCGACCTCCTCCTCCTGCAGCACCCTTAGCAACTTGGCCTGGAGATGGAGGGGAACCTCGCCGATTTCATCGAGCAGCAGGGTGCCCCCTTCGGCCAGTTCGAACTTGCCCTTCTTGGCGGCCACGGCGCCGGTGAAGGCGCCTTTCTCATGCCCGAACAGCTCACTCTCCAACAGCCCCTCGGGCAGCGCCGCGCAATTCAAGGCCACAAACGGGCCGTTCCTGCGATCACTGGCCTCGTGCAGCAAACGGGCAAAGACCTCCTTGCCAGTGCCGGATTCACCCAGGATCAGGACCGTGGCCTTGCTGGAGGCCACGGCGCGGGCCTTCTCCATGAGACGCAGCAGCTTGGGATCCATGCCGATAATCGGCCGGTGCTGGCACCTTTTTTCCCCTTGGCCGCGGGCCGCGGTCACCATGGCCGTGGCCGGGGCCAGGGAAAGAGCCGCCCGGTTGACCGCCTCCTCGATTACCTCCACGGGAAAGGGTTTGAGAATGTAGTCAAATACCCCCAGCTTCATGGCCGCCACCGCCGTGTCCACCGTGGCATAGCCGGTGATGATGATCACCGGCAGGTCCGGGTTGATGGCCTTGAGGCGTTCGAGCAGTTCTATGCCGCCCATCTCCGGCATCTTGATATCGGCGATGACCAGATCCGGGGCCTTTTTGCGCACCATGTCCAGGGCCATGCGGCCGTTCTCCGCCACCGTCACCTCATAGCCGTTACGGCTCAAGGCTTCGAACAGGGCGACCCGCATGTTCTGCTCGTCGTCAACCACCAGTATCGTATGCACGTTGCCTGCCATTGCTTCTCTTCTTGGCCTCGTAGCGGTTCAGGTTGTTTAGACTGTAGGCATTTAGTCTAATAGACTAAACCCCTACAGACTATCCACCTGCTTGTCATTCCAGCAAATATTCCCAAATCAGTCGGTCACCACCACTCGGGGCAGCAACACCGTGAACACCGTGCCCCCGCCCGCCCGGCCGTTGACCCTGAGCAGACCATGGTGGGCCTCGACCACATGATGGACAATGGCCAGACCCAGGCCGTTGGCCCGATTCTTGGTGGTGAAAAATGGGTCAAATATCTTCTCCAGATGCGCCGCAGCGATGCCAACGCCCGTGTCGCTAAAACTTATTTCCAGGCAGGCCGGCATTCCCGGGGCAGCAGGCCGCTCCCGGGTGGCGATATCCAGCACCCCGTTCTGGTCCATGGCCTCAAGACCGTTCAGGCCCAGATTCATGGCAAGCTGCCGCAGTAAGACGGCGTCACCCGGGATGGTTTCCCCTGTATGGGCAAAACGACAGCGGACCTCGCAGCCCCCCTCCCCGGCGAGGACGCGGAGCTTTGCCGCCGCATCCTCAAGCCAGCCTCGCACGGCAACCGGCGCATAACAGGGACGCGGCAAATTCGCCAGGGTAACATAATTACCCAGCAGGTGATCCATGGTCCGCACCGCCTGGGTCATCTGCTCCAGCACCCTGGCGCTGTCCGGGTCGTGCTCCAGATCCCGCCGCAGAAGCGAGGTATACAATTCCAGGCTGCCCAGGGGATTGCGCAACTCCTGGCTCAGGTTGAGGGCCAGCTCCTGCATGGCGACAAAACGTTTCTGCCGCTCCACCTGGGCCTCCAGCATAACCAGATCGGTCATATCCTCCATGGACAGAAAAAATCCAGACAGATGCAAAAAGGGGCTTTGCAGATCATTTCTGACAATGTTGACGGTGCGGCTGCCTGCGCCCTGCCTGCCAGCAACCTCACAGATGACCCGGTCCCCGGACTTCCGCAGGCTGGCAAACGTCGCTAAAGTCGCCCCCACCCCCTGTTGCAGGATATCCCAGCACGACTTACCCAGCAGGGAACCAGACGGCAGGCCAAGCATGAGCCGGGCGCGTTGATTCATGGCCAGCAGGCCGCCCGCCCGGTCGGCGAGCAGGATGCCGGCAGGCAGGCTTTCGATGATGGTGAAGAGGAAATCACGCAGCTCGCCGGCATTATCCAAGGACAGCTTAGTCATCGCCAGCACGCCATCATAAACCTTTCACCCTAATCCTGAAAAAGTGGGGCCACATCCACCAGGGTTTGATCAATGGCCTCCTCCTGCAAGAGGCGCAGGGCGAATCCCTGCTTAATCTTGTCAGGTCCACCGCTGACCGCCTCCAACTGCTTACGGCCCGCCTCCCGCTCACCCAGCTTGAGCAGCACGTCGCCTAGAAAAAGATGAACTGACTGCGCCATTTCCCCATCCTGGGGCATGCCCTCACCAAGCCCCGCCCGGAAGGCCGCGGCGGCCGGCTCGTACTGGTGCTGCTGGCGCCAGAGCAGGCCCAACCGGACATACCAACCCTGCAAGGCCTCGCCTGCCAGCCAGCCCTCCTGCCGGTACTTCTCAAGGATATCGGCTGCTCGCTCCTCCTGACCCGCCGCCATCATCTGCCGCAGATGCGCCTGGGCATATTCCGCCTTGTTGGCGGGCGGCGCTACCGGGTTGGCCAGGGCCTGTTCGTAAAAGTTAAGAGCCTCGAGCGGCTTGCCCTCTGCCTCCTTCAAGCGCGCGGACAAGAACATGGCATCGACAAGTTCCGGTTTGCCGGGATAAAGCTCACGCAGGAATTTCAAAAGACGGTCGGCGGCGCCGAAATCCTGCATGGCGAGATAGACCCGGACACGCCGGAAGTACAGGTCAGCCTTGTCGGTTTCCTCAAGGGGCAGGGCCTGGGCCCGGTAGTAGACCTGCGAGGCCTGGTCGTAAAGCCCCAGGGCCTCAAGGGCCTGCCCCACCAGATAGAGAAGACGACCCTGGCCAGAGGCATCCACCATTTGATATTGGGCCACATAGAGGTCATAGATTTTCTGGTGTTCGCCCTTTTTTTGCAACTCCTCCGCCAGCAGCAGAAAAACCTCCCCAGCGCGCGGGGAAGGCATTACCCCGTGCCCGGCATCAACGTGCTGCAGAAAACTTTTTCCTACCTGCATGGCACCATCGAAATCGTTTCGTACCAGAAAGCGTTTGAACAGGCCGTAGCGGGCATCCTGGGCAATAGGTTCCGTGGCGAATCTTGCCAGCACCTCGGCGAACGGCGCATCCCCCTCGGCCGTGGCAAGGGAGGCATGACCCTGTTCGTCCGCATAACGGGCCAACCTGAACCCAGCCAAGACCACCACCCGCTCCTCGGGCCGCCCCTGATCCACCAGCATCTGGTAAAGGGGGCTGGCCACGGGCACCACTCCTTGCCGGTGCAGACTTTCAGCGATTTCAAAGAGGGCGAGCCGCCGCGCCTCCTCCATTTCAATCATGTTGACATAACGCCATAGATCCTTACGGCCGGCGGCCTCATCGCCCAGTCGCATATAGCTCCGGCCCCTGAGCGTCAGAAAATCGACCAGGAGTTCAGCGTGGGACGCCAGGGGTTCCTTTTCCCGCTCACAAAGGGCGACAACTTCCTGAAATTTGCCCTGCTCAAACAGCACGGCGGCCATGATGGCCGCGGCCCGCAACCGTTGCACCGTTTCAGCGGTGGCTGGAAAATCACGCACCACGTCCGCCGCCTCGGAGGCGCGGCCGATATCCAAAAGAGTCCGTGCCTTCCAGAGCATGGCCTCGGGCAGGGCGGCTGATTCCGGATAACGCTTGAGAAAGAGGTTGAAATAAGTGAGGGCCTCACGGAAGAACCGCATCCGGAAATGGGCGATGCCTACCTCCAGATAGGCCGCCTGAGCATGTTCGGATTTTGGATAGTCGGAAACAAAACGCTTAAAGGCGTTGCGCACCGCATCCCAATCCGGATTGTCGGCTGCCATGGCCTCCTCCTTGAGGAGGTTGGCCCCGCGCCAGAGGGCCTCCGGGGCCCGGTCCGAATCTGGAAATTTTTCCTGAAGCGTCAGGAAATTCTCGGCGGCCGCCAACAGGTTGCCCTTCTCCTGCTGGGACAAGGCCTTTTCCCATAAGCGGGCATCCGTCACCACGGCCGCTGGGGGTGATTTCTTGCCCTTGGCAACCTTGGCGCTGCCAGGGGCGGCACAGAACAACACGGCGACAAGCACGACCGCAAGCGCCACCACGACGGCGGCACGCCGCGGGATGGTCCCCGCTGTTGCACCTCTCGTCTCGCTCCTCCTGGCCATGGGGATTCCCCAGTTTTTTCCCAAAAGCACCGCCAGACCTAAACCTCGACTTCGCCAGGTCTGATCATCTGGTAACGCTTCATCTTCTCGATCAGGGTGGTTCGGTTTACCTGCAACAGCTTGGCGGCCCGATTCTTCACCCAGCCGGTCCGGTTGAGAGCCTGCTCGATGATCCCCTTCTCAAAGCTGGTAACCACCTCGCTCAGACACAGGCCATCGCCGCTCATCTGCACGCACTCGCCGGCTGGCGCCGGACCGGGCGCAAGCAAACGTTCCGGCAGATCCTCCACGCCAATGCGGTTGCCAGGGGCCAGAATCAGCAACCGCTCCACCACGTTCTCCAGTTCCCGGACATTACCGGGCCAGGCATAGGCGCGGAGCACAGCCATGGCCTCGGAGGTGAAGCCCACAACGCGCCGCTTTTTCGTGCGGTTGAACTTTTCAATAAAATAGTCGGTCAAAAGCGGGATGTCTTCCAGCTTCTGCCGCAGCGGAGGGGCCTCGATCTGGATGACATTCAGCCGGTAGAAAAGATCCTCGCGGAAACGCCCGGCAGCCACCTCCGCCTCCAGGTCACGGTTGGTGGCGGCGATCACCCGAAAATCGGAACTGATGGTCTTGGTGCCACCCACCCGCTCGAACTGCCTTTCCTGCAAAACCCGCAGCAGTTTGACCTGCAGCATTGGGCTCATCTCGCCGATCTCGTCCAGAAAAACCGTGCCGCCATGGGCCAGCTCGAAGCGGCCGATGCGGGTGCGGACAGCATGGGTGAAGGCGCCCTTCTCGTGGCCGAAAAGCTCGGATTCCAACAGTTCGCCCGGGATAGCCCCACAGTTTACCGGCACAAAGGGCGCGGAGTGCCGTTGCCCCTCGGCATGCAAGGCTCTGGCGATAAGTTCCTTGCCAGTACCTGATTCGCCCTGCAGCAGCACGGTGGTGTCGGTATCGGCCACCTTGGTGATCAGGTCGAACACCTTGCGCATTTCTCCGCTCGCGCCGATAATGTCGGCCAGCCCGCCGAAGCGAACGCTGGTCGCCCCGTTCGGCCGGGGACCGCTCCCGGAAGCAAACGAACCCACCAGATCCTGGACGGAACGGACCGCGGCCGCGGCGCTCTCGGCATAGTTGCTGGCGCCGGCCCTCGCCACGGCCACCGCCTCGCGCACCGTGGGGGCGCTGCTCAGCACCACCACCGGCAGCAGGTCACGCAGTTGCACTACCTGACGAATAAATGGTACCAGATCCAGGCAGGCGTCACTGTGAATAAAAAGGAGAGCGGTCGGCAGATCGGCCAACTGGGCGAGCGCCTCACCCGGGTCAGTCACGCGGGTGGCCGGACAGCCGGCCGCGGCAAGCTGGGCCTGGAGAGTCGGGGCAGCCCCGGGACGGTCATCCAGCAGAAGAACGGTACATTTTGCCATGCCAATATCGCAGCGCTCGGATTGGAATAAGTAAGGTAAATTTGTCGGAATCGTACCCCTGATTCCGACACGTCAAACACCTGCAACTTACGGAAATTACTGGTGGCGATGGCGCACCTTTCAGGAGTTGACGAAACCATCAAAGTTCTATTTTGTATACAATATTCCCAAAAAAAAGTGTCAATTTTTTTTCACATGCGGTATTTTCACTGAAAATATGAAAGACACGGGATTAGCGATGTTCCGCAGAAAGAAACCATCCGTAACGGTTGACATTTCCAAGCACGAGGTCCAGGGTTGACAAACAATGGTCAAGCCATGGTGGAGCTGGTCAAGGTCTCCAAGGTCTATCCGCCGGACATCATGGCCCTGCAGGACGTTTCCCTGTCGGTGCAAAGGGGGGAGATGATCTTCCTCACCGGCATGAGCGGGGCGGGCAAGACCACCCTGCTCAAGCTCATCTGTTCCCTGGAGACCTCGGACAAGGGGCACGTCGAGGTCGCGGGCCATGATCTGAACCGCATCAAGCCCGTCGTCCTCCAGCGGCTGCGTCAAAAAATAGGCGTAGCTTACCAGGACTTCCGGCTGTTGCCTCAGCAGTCGGTGTATCAGAATGTCGCCATGGCCATGGAGGTCGCCTACCTGCCGCCCTCCTTCATCCGCAAACGGGTTGAATCCCTGCTCGACCAGTTGGGCATTGCCGACAAGGTAGACAAGCTGGCCGGCAAGATCTCCCGGGGCGAACAGCAGCGGGTGGCCATCGCCCGGGCGGCCGCCAACTCGCCGAACCTGCTGCTGGCCGACGAACCAACCGGCAACCTGGACGCCACCATAACCAAACGCGTGGTGGCCCTGCTGGAAAGTCTGAACCAGGCCGGCACCACCCTGATCATCGCCACCCACGACCAATCCATCTACCGGCATACCAACCACCGGGTAATCCACATGGAACAGGGCCGCCTAACTGAACCGGCCGTGGCGCGCTGACCGCCATGCCACAAGGATCAAGGATCAAGGTTATGAGTTTTTTTCCCTACATCCTGAAACAGACGGGCCGCAACCTGCGGAAGACTTGGGCAACCCAGGTCATGACCCTGCTGACCGTGAGCCTCTCGGTGCTCATCTTCTCCTTCTTTTACCTTATCCACACCAATATCCTTAAGGCCGGCGCCCGCCTGGGCGATGAACTGCGTCTCATCGTCTATCTTGACGACGAGGTGGTGCCGGCCATGCAGGAGCAATTGAAAAAACGGATCACGGATTTTACCGAGGTGGAGAATATCGTCTTCATCAGCCGGCAGGAGGCCTTTACCCGGCTGGGCGATGAACTTGGCAACGACCAGGATGTGCTGCAAGACATGACTCCAGCCTTTCTCCCGCCCTCCATTGAGATCTACCCAAAAAAGAACCTGAAAACCCTCACCACCATCAAACGCTTTTCCGACTACCTCATCACCCTGCCTGGAGCCCAGAAGGTGCAATACGGCCAGGAGTGGGTGGAGCGTTTCGGCTACTTCAACAGCCTGCTGCGTATCGTGGTGCTTTTGAGCGCCGGCCTGCTGGTAATTTCCACGGTGTTCATGGTTTCCTACACCATCCGCCTGACGCTCTTCACCCGCCACGAGGAACTGGAACTGCTGCGCCTGCTGGGCGCCACCAACACCTATATCCAGGGACCGCTGCTGATGGAGGGGCTGCTCCAGGGGTTCATGGGGTCCGGCCTCGGTCTGCTTTTCCTCTTCCTGCTCTTCTCCTGGATCCAGTTGCGTTTTTCCGGCCCCGGCTTTCTCAAACTCTTTGATTTCACCTTTTTCCCGCCAGTTGTCACCTGCACGATTCTCATGGTGGGTGTGCTGCTCTGCTCTCTGGGGAGCATTGTATCCATCCGGAAATTCCTGCGGGTTTGAACCTTAATGCGCACTCTAAACGTTCGCATCGTATTCTGGCTTCTGCCCCTTCTTCTGCCGACGTTTATCCTGACTGACGGACAGCATACCCGGGCCGCAACCAGGAATATCGAGGCCCAGATCCAGAAAGAGAAGAAAAATATCGCGCGCATCGAGGAGGGGATCAAGGGCCATCAGCAGAAGCTCCACCGTTCCGAGGACGAGGAAAAGACCCTGCTCACCGACCTGGAGGGCATCGAGAGCAACCTGCAGCAGCAGCGCAGCAAACTCGGCGGGCTGCAGACCGACCTGAACCACCACGAAGACACCATTCATTCCCTGCAGGAGGAGATGGGCAAGGTGAACGCGGCCAAGGAAAAACTGCGGGGTCATCTACAGAAACGGTTGGGCGCTTTCTACCGCATGGGCTCCATCGGCTACATGAACGTCATTTTCTCCACCTCCTCCATGCCCGACCTGCTCAATTTTCAGGAATACTTCCGTCTCCTGCTCCATCACGACCATGTGATGATCGGCCAGTTCCGTGAGAAAATCGTGGATCTGACGAAGCGGCGGGCCAATCTCCAGCAGGAGAAAAGCGAACTGCTCGGGGTGATCGTCGAGATCAAGGACCAGGAGCAACAGTTGGCCGACACCCGGCAGAAGCGCGCCACCCTGCTGAGCCGGGTACGGACCGAAAAGCAGCTCTACGAACGCGCCCTGCGGGAAATGGAGGATGCGGCCGGCAAACTTAGCTCCACCATGGCGCAACTGGAAAAACCAGATGACACGGCCGAGGCGAGGACTACCAAGCCGCGGCAGGAGGGTATCCAGGCAGGAGGCAAGAAGACAAAGGCGGAGACGCCTGACGCCGGCAATATCGTGGCCCGCAAGGGCAAGCTTGCCCCGCCGATCACCGGCACGGTAACCGGACTTTTCGGCCGCCAGATCAAGAAAGAGTTCGGCCTCACCACCTTTGGCAACGGCATTGACATCAAGCCGGAACCCAACGCCAAGATCCTGGCCATCTTCGCCGGCCGGGTAGTCTTTGCCGACAACCTGCGCGGCTACGGCAAGACCATGATCATTGACCACGGTCAGCAGTACTACAGCCTGGTCTCGCGCGCCTCCAAGCTTTTAAAGAACAAGGGCGACCTGGTCAGGGAGGGGGAGATAATCGGCAGCATCGACGAGTCCAGCGGCCTGCTGGGCGAGGGTCTCCACTTTGAAATCCGCCACGGCACCACCCCCGAGAACCCCATGAAGTGGGTCAACAACGCCATGCTGCGCCTGAGCACTGGAGGGCAGTAGCCATCAACTTTCAGAACATGGCGGTCAACAAGTGATTTTAATGATCGCTGCCCGCTGACCGCTTCTGCCCAATTAATTCCATTGTCTGATTTTCCCCGCCGTGCTAGTATTCGCAATGTTTTTTTGTTGCCCGGTGTTGCGGGGTATCGCCTGCCGCGCCGTTAGTTTTCGTGCCCTCTGCCAAAAGGTCTGTCATGAAAAAACCGAAATTTTCTGCTCTCAGGAAAATCCTGTTCCTCGCCGCTATCGCCGTGCCGGTGCTCATCTTCGCCTTCCGCGAGCAGCCGACCATTGTCGACGCCAAGACCCAGGACGCTTACAAGAACTTGGAAACCTTTTCCAACGTGTTGAGCATTGTCGAAAAAAATTACGTGGAAGAGATCGATGTCTCGGAGGCGATCAGCGGCGCCATCAAGGGCATGCTCGCCACCCTGGACCCGCACTCCTCCTTCATGAAGCCCGACGACTTCAAGGAACTGAAGATGGAGACCACCGGCGCCTTCACCGGCATCGGCATCGAGATCACCATGAAGGACAGCGTCCTGACGATTGTCTCGCCCATCGAGGGCACTCCTGGTTCCAAGATGGGACTTAAGGCCGGCGACAAGATCATCAAGATCGGCGATGAGCCCACCAAGGACATGACCCTCATGGAGGCGGTGAAACGGTTGCGCGGCCCCAAGGGCAGCGAGGTGACCATCTCCATTCATCGCGAGGGGTGGAGCGAACTCAAGGAGATGACCATTGTCCGGGACGTGATTCCCCTGCACAGCGTCAAGGCGCGGGTGCTGGAGCCGGGCTTTGCCTACCTGCGCATCAGTTCCTTCCAGGCCCAGACCACCAAGGACTTTAAGCAGGCACTGGAAGAACACCTGAAAAAGGGCGCGATCCAAGGTTTGGTGCTCGATCTGCGCAATAACCCGGGCGGCTTGCTGGACCAGGCCGTGGAGATCTCCGACATCTTTGTCGACGACGGCGTCATCGTCTCCACCAAGGGTCGGCTTGAGAATCAGAGCATGGTGTTCAAGGCCCACAACGAGGGCAACTCCTATGGCTTTCCCATAGTTGTGCTGGTCAACGAGGGCTCGGCCAGCGCCTCGGAGATCGTGGCCGGCGCCTTGCAGGACCACAAGCGGGCGGTAATTCTCGGCGCCCAGACCTTTGGCAAGGGCTCGGTGCAGACCGTGATCCCGATGAACGACGGCTCAGGCCTGCGCCTGACCACGGCCCGCTATTATACCCCCGGCGGCCGTTCCATCCAGGCCAAGGGCATCACTCCGGACATCATGGTGGCCAGCATTTTCACCGATGCCAAGGATGAGGAGTCCAAGGACGAGAAGAAGCCGAAGAAGCAGCCCCAGTACCTGCGGGAAAAGGATCTGAAGAAACACCTGATGAACGGCGAGGAAAAGTCTGACAAGAAACAGCCGGATGAGGTGGCGCCGCCGCCCGTTGACGAGAACAAGGCGCCCGCCGAGGAAGAACCGGCCATGGACGAGGAGACCAAGACCAAGGACATGCTGGAACGGGATCAACAGTTGCGCACCGGCCTCATGCTGCTGAAAGGACTCGGTTGCTTTAAAGGCATGCCAACCAAATAGCACGGGCCATCAGCCACCACGCTGGCCCTGCATCTCATAGAAGTCCCGGCCGTGCACGTCATTGATGACCACGGCCGGGAAGTCTATCACCTCGAAACGGAACATGGCCTCAGGGCCGGCGTCCGCAAAGGCCACCACCTCGCTGGCCCGTACACGCTTGGACAACAGGGCGCCGGCGCCGCCGATGGTGGCGAGATAGATGGCGCCGTGCGCCAGCATGGCCTGGCGCACCTCGGCTGACCTGGCCCCCTTGCCCATGGTGGCGCGCACCCCCATCTCCAGCAACCTCGGCGTATAGGGATCCATCCGGTAACTGGTGGTCGGCCCTGCCGCCCCGATCACCGCCCCGGGCCTGGCCGGGCTGGGCCCCACGTAATAGATGAGGTGCCCATCCAGGTCAACCGGCAAGGGCAACCCCTTATCCAGCAAACCACAGAGGCGGCGATGAGTCTGGTCCCGCCCAGTATAAAGCTCACCGCTAAGACTGACCAGATCCCCAGCCGTAAGCGACCGCACCACCGCATCGGTCAGTGGCAGCTTTATCTTACGCAAATTCTCAAACACGAATTTCCTTCAACTTTCAGCTTTGAGCTTTGAGCTTTCAGCTCCTAAAGCACACATTCCTTATGCCGATGTGCATGGCACTGAATATTGACCGCCACCGGCAGGCTGGCGATATGGGTGGGATAGAGTTCGATGTGCACGGCCAGGGCCGTCGTGCTGCCGCCCAGCCCCAGTACCCCCTGCCCAGTGGCATTCAAGCGCGCCAGAATCTGGGACTCCAGGGCGGCAACGTCTTCGCGCCCATGGGCCTGCCCCAAGGGCCGCAGCAGGGAGCGCTTGGCCAGCAGGGGTGCCTTCTCAAAGGTGCCGCCGATGCCGACCCCCACCACCACCGGCGGGCAGGGATTGGAACCCGCCGCCACCACCCGCTGGCAGACGAAATCGACAATCCCCGCGCTGCCGGCCGAGGGCGGCAGCATGGCCAGGCTGCTCATGTTTTCACTGCCGCAGCCCTTGGGCAGGAAGCGCAGGGTAAGCAGGTCGCCAGGCACGGATTCCACATGCACCACGGCCGGGGTGTTGGTGTTGGTATTCTGACGGGTTAAAGGATCGCACACCGACATGCGCAGATAGCCGTCCCGGTAGCCGAGCCGGACACCCTCCTGAACCGCGGCGACAAAGTCGCCCGCCACATGCACCTCCTGGCCCAGTTCGACAAATATCACACCAATGCCGGTATCCTGGCAGAGCGGAATCTTCTCCTGCCGGGCAATCTCAACGTTGGCCAGCAGCAGATCGAGCAGATCACGCGCCAGCGGCGAACTCTCCTGCCGCCGGGCCAGGGCCAGGGCCGTGGCGCAGTCCGGCTCCAGATCAACGGCCGCGTCCATGATCAGTCCCCGCACCGTGGCAATAATCAACTCGCCGGCAATCTCGCGCATCAATGGTCCCTCAATGATCCTGGCGGCAAGCTGATCGCTGACCGCTTGCCGCTTATCAACTGTCTGCGGAGAGACGCCGGTTGCGCAGGGCCAGGCTCTGCTTCTTGAAACTATGCTGCACCAGCCGTTCCCGGTCTTCCTCCATGATCAGGGTAAACTGGCAGGAGACAAGTTGGGCCAGGACGCCAGCCGCTGCCCCGGACGGCCGACAGCCCACCACCTCGCCCAGGCAGTAGACGTAGACATAGTCAGGCAGCAGCACCAGGTTGAACTCCAGCGTGGTACCCTGCGCCATATCCTGATCGGCCAAAAAAGAAAGGCCGACACTGCTCAAGGTCACCTCCTGCAACACGAGCCGGTCAAAGGGGGAAACACCGCCAGACACCTTCTGCAGCAGCATGTTGACCTTGGTGTCCAGATGCTGCAGAAAAAGGCCCAGATCCTCGTCGCGCTCCTGGATGCGGGCCAGGGCGCTCTGGGTGCCGACATAGAGCTGAATCTCGGTGAGCCCCTCCTGCAAGTAAGGCGGGATGCCCCGGCTGATATACTCCTTGACCTCGGCGACCTTTTCCCTGGTCACCGGGCTCCACGACAGCAAAATGCGGTCCTCGACCCGCACCGCCTGGCGGCGGCACTCACCGCCTGTATACTGGTTATCCATGACTCTCCCTCGCCGTGCCGGACATCATACATCCTTGTCCTGCATGAGTTCCCGCAGATCGGGCCGGGCCGGAAAACTGTGGGGTGCGTCTGGAAAGGCGCCACTCCGCACCTCGTCCACAAAACCGCCAATCGCCTCCTTGACCAGCGGGGCCAGGTTGGCGTACTGCTTCACGAAACGGGGCACGAACTTCTCGAACAACCCCACCAGGTCGTGGGTGACCAGAACCTGCCCGTCACAATGCGGTCCAGCACCAATGCCGATGGTGGGAATGGCGATCTCCTGGGTGATGATCCTGGCCAGTTCATCCGGCACGCACTCAAGAACCACGGCAAAAACCCCGGCCTCGGCCAGGCCCCGGGCCGCCGTCAATAGCTTCCGGGCCGAGTCCAGGTCGTTGCCCTGCACCTTGAATCCGCCAAGCTGGCCGGCAGTCTGCGGGGTGAGGCCGATATGACCCATCACCGGAATGCCGGCCCGCACCAGGCCGCGTACAGTGTCGCAGACCTCCAGGCCACCCTCGAGCTTGACCGCGTCGCAGCCCGCCTCCTTCATAAAGCGGCCACCGTTGCGGATGGCCGAGGCCATATCCACCTGATACGAAAGAAAGGGCATATCGCCCACCAACAACGCCCGCTTCACCCCGCGTCGCACCGCCTTGCCGTGATGCAGCATCTCGGCCATGGTCACCGGCACGGTGGAATCGTAGCCCAAGAGCACCATGCCGAGCGAATCGCCCACCAGCACGATATCAACGCCGGCCCCATCGAGCAGTGCGGCGAAACTGGCGTCATAGGCAGTGAGCATGGTGATCTTGTCGCCAGCCACCTTTTTCGCCACCATGTCCGCGACATTAAGCTTTGTACTCATAATTCTCCCCGTTACTCAAAAAGCCGCTGGTTCGGGTTGTCGCGCGTAACCGCGCCCTGGGGATTATAGGGCCGGCCGAAATGTTCGTAGGCCGTGAGGGTTGCCATGCGGCCACGCGGGGTGCGCACCAGGAAACCGGACTGGATCAGGAAGGGCTCGTAAACGTCCTCCAGGGTATTTTTTTCCTCGCAGACCGCGGTGGCCAGGGTCTCAACGCCGATGGGACCGCCCTGAAATTTGTCGATGATGGTGAGCAGAATGCGGCGGTCCATGTCGTCCAGGCCGAGCTTGTCCACCGCCAGCATGTCAAGGGCCGCGCCGGCAATGGCCGCGGTCACCCGGCCGTCGCCTTCGACCTCGGCAAAGTCGCGCACCCGTTTCAGCAATCGGTTGGCGATGCGGGGCGTACCCCGGGAACGATGGCCGAGTTCCAGCACGCCGGCCTCGTCCGCCGGTATATTGAGCAGCCGGGCCGAACGGTTGATAATGGTCACCAGTTCCTCGGGGGCATAAAAGTCAAGACGGAGGATGACGCCGAAGCGGTCGCGCAGGGGCGGGCTCAAGAGGCCGGTACGGGTGGTGGCGCCCACTAGGGTGAAACGCGGCAGATTCATCTTCACCGACCTGGCCCCCGGACCCTGGCCGATGATCAGGTCGAGTTGGAAGTCCTCCATGGCCGGGTAGAGGATCTCCTCCACCACGTGGCTCAGCCGGTGAATCTCGTCGATGAACAGGACATCGCCTTCCTGCAGGCTGGTGAGGATGGCGGCCAGATCGCCGGGACGCTCGATGACAGGGCCGGAAGTGACCTTGATGTTGGCCTCCATCTCATGGGCGATGATATAGGCGAGCGTGGTCTTGCCCAGGCCGGGAAAACCATGCAGGAGCACATGATCCAGGGCCTGGCCACGCGCCCTGGCCGCCCTGATGGCGATACTCAGGTTGCGCTTCAGCAACTCCTGGCCGACATACTGGTCGAGAAATTTGGGCCGCAGGTCCGACTCCTCGCAGAGCTCGTCGGCCATGGCCTTGACACTGACGATCCTTTCCTCGTCGTTCACGCGAGTGCCCTCAAAGCCTGGCGGAGCAGTTCAGCAAGCTCCATGGCCCCGTACTGTTCCGCCGAGAGCCGGCCCCGCACCGACTCCACGGCCTGCCGCGCCCTGGGCGGCTGATAACCTAGATTGACCAGGGCGGAAACAACATCGCTGGCGTGCGGGTCGTTCTGGTCCACGGGCATGGCGGCCGGCTGACCCGTTGCCCCGGCGGCCAGGGGTTGTACCTTGTCCTTCAGTTCCAGGCAGAGCCGTTCCGCGGTCTTCTTGCCCACCCCTGGCAACCGCGTCAGGCGGGACAGATCCTCGCTCATGATCGCCATGGCCAGTTCGCGGGGGACGGTGCCGGAAAGAATATTCATGGCCAGCTTGGGCCCCACTCCGGAGACCGTGGTGAGCAGCAGGAACATCTCCTTCTCCTCGACGCCGGCAAAGCCGTAGAGGGTTATGGCGTCCTCCCGGACGTCGGTGTGCACGTGCAGGAAGACCTGAGCGCCCACTTCACCCAGCAGCCCTTGGCCAGCCTGGGAGCACATGACCTGATAACCGACGCCAGCCACATCGACAATGACTCGGCCGGATGTCTTGAACAGCAGTTCTCCACGCAGGCTGGCGATCACGGCTGAATTCCTCCCGGCCGCCAGTGACTGGCAAAGCACAGGGCCACGGCCAGGGCGTCGGCCGCGTCCTGGCTCGGCGTGGCGGAGAGGGAGAGCAGGCTGCGCACCATCTGCTGCACCTGGGCTTTGGCCGCCTGGCCATAACCGGCCACGCTCTGCTTGATCAAGCGGGGGCTGTACTCGTGCACCTCCAACCCTTGCTGCACCAGGGCCAAAAGGATAACGCCGCGGGCATGGCCCAGTTTCAAGGCAGACATGGCATTCACCGAGACAAAGACCTCCTCCACCGCCGCCTTAACGGGCTGGTGGGTGGCGATCACCTCGCTCACCCCGTCGTGGATCTCGCGCAACCGCAGAGGCAACGCTGCCTTGGGCGTGGCGCGGATCACCCCGCAGGCCACAAAGGTAAGGCTGTGGCCGTGCTTTTCAATGACCCCGTAGCCCGTGGCCCGGGAGCCGGGGTCAATCCCCAGGATGCGAAACGGCTCACCCCTCAAATCCATGCCCTGCCCTGGCCGCACTCAGCCCAGACGCTCGACGATCTCGTCCGGGATGTCGAAGTTGGCATAGACGTTCTGGACGTCATCGTTGTCTTCCAGTTTTTCCAGCAGCCGCAGAACCTGACCAGCCACTTTTTCCTCGGTGATCTCGACGACGTTCTGAGGGATCATGGTGACAGCGGCATCGGAGAACGGAATGTGCGCCGCCTCCAGGGCCTCCTTGACGGCAAGAAACTGCTCAGGATCGGTGAGCACCTGAAACTCGCAATCCTCTTCCAGCACGTCCTCTGCGCCAGCCTCCAAGGCGATATCCATGAGCTTTTCCTCGTCCACGCCGCCCTTGTCCACCATCATGGAGCCCTTTTTCTTGAACATCCACGACACGCAGTTGGTCTCGCCCAGGTTGCCGCCCGCCTTGTTCAACATGAAGCGCACCTCTGCCACGGTGCGGGTCTTGTTGTCGGTCATGCACTCGACCAGGATCGCCACCCCACCCGGGCCATAGCCCTCGTAGGTGATCTCCTCGTAGGCCACGCCATCGAGCTCACCGGAGCCCTTCTTGATGGCCCGGTCGATGTTGTCCTTGGGCATATTCTCGGCCTTGGCCGCGGCGATGCCCGCCCGCAGACGCGGATTGGCGCTCTGATCCGCGCCGCCCAATCGGGCGGCCACGGTGATCTCCTTGATCAGCTTGAAGAAGACCTTACCCTTCTTGGCATCGGCCGCGCCCTTGCGATGTTTGATA
>DYDL01000467.1 GCA_020717925.1 Desulfocapsa sp. | reverse complement strand
TGCCGCACTTTTGGACCGGCGCCCGCCGCACTTTTGCTCCGGCGTTTACACTGATTCCGGAAAGGATAATGGCATGAACTCAGGACTGGAAATCGTAGCCATCTACTTAAGTAAAGCTTTCGGATTTGAGATCAAGCAGCAAGGACCCAGCAAGATCAGGGCCGACGATCCGACCCGGAAGTTCATGGCGCTGACGATCATCGAAGATAGCAACGTATTAAACTTCTACTCCTGCTACATTACCGGCCCGTGCGTCTCCCGGCATCCGGAGGCTTACACGATGTTCATGTGTGATCTGAATCGGCAATCTCGGATCACGAAGTACTACGCCGACGACGATCACGACCTTGTTATGAAGGCGGTGCTCCCAACGCCGGTTTCTCCAGAAAGTTTCGCAGCCTTTATGACTCACTGGGAATCTGACCTAGGTGACCTTCACCGCGGGGAGCTGAGTGAGTTGCTAGGGAAGTTCATTTCGTCGACCTGAACTTCGGCGTTGCATGGGAGTATGACAACTTCGACCAAAAGAGCATGACATGCCCAAGATAAGATCGGACGACCGCTGTGTCGATTGCAGTCGCTGCAAAGTGTGGACTAGCGACCATAACAAGGCTACTTGCGAACTCTATCATGAAGAGGGATTCCATCCAGATCGCCCCGTGCCCAGGAAGTGCGTTGACAAGGTCTCACGTCGTTACTAGGAGCCACGTATGGGTGACTTTATGGCCATACCCCCCGATTCTTGGATGGAGCCGCCTAACAATTTTCGGAGGCGCGATTATGAACAGAGATTTCGAAGCAATGTCAGTTGATCGTCTGAAATTCGAATACGAGTGCCGGCGCGGAGAGCTCGCATCCGTAAAGTCCAACTTATCAGATGAGAGGCGAGAAATGGATGAGAGATGGGATGAGATGTCCTCCTTCGCGGCTGGTAACCTGATGAAGCGAGTACATTCACTCTCGGCTGAAGTCGAAAGACTGGAATCAGAAATGAGCAAGATCCGAGCTGCGCTTGACCAGAAATGGTAGTCAGGTAATAATGATTTAATATTGATGTTTCCAAGTTATTGTAGGCCGCCAGTTGAGGAGAGGCGCATTCAAGTATGATTCCTCCGTACAAACCCCTCATTTCAGCCACGCCCAGCCCTGACGACGACG
>DYDL01000466.1 GCA_020717925.1 Desulfocapsa sp. | reverse complement strand
CAACCAGGGCAAGTTCTGGGAGTTCCACGACCAGATATTCGCCACCCCGAATCTGGCCCCGGACTCCTTCAGCAAAATCGCCCAGGGCTTGGGACTCGACCTGGCCCGCTTCGAGGCCGACATGCAGGCGCCTGACACCCAGAACAAAATCATGGAAGATATGCGCAATGCCAACGCGGCCGAGGTGAACGGCACGCCGACCATCTTCGTGAACGGCTGGCTCTACCGTGGACAGCGCACGCCACAGGCGATGCAACAGGTCGTTGACCAGGAAGTGGCCAAGCTTGCCGCCAGTAAAAAGAAATAGGCCCCGGCCGGCCGGCGGCGACGACCAGGCTACCTTGAGCACGGCGGAACTCTCCTTTAGCGATAACCAGAGCGCCAACGAACTTTACGGCGACCTGAACAAAAACCTCATCGCCTTGGAGAAGGCGCTCGACGTTACCATCAAGGCGCGCGGCACTGCCCTGGTAATCAAGGGCCAACCCCATGAGGTGCAGTTGGGCAGCTCCCTGCTGCACCAGCTCCATGGCCTGATCCGGGAAGGATATCCCGTTTATCCCCAGGACATCGCCTACGGGCTGCGCATCCTTGAACGATCACCCAAGGCCAGCCTCAAGGAGATCTTTCTCGACAAGATCTACATCTCGGCCAACCACGGGGTTATCTCGCCCAAGAGCGTCAACCAGAAGGAATATATCGAGGCCATCCGGGGTCACGACCTGGTCTTCGGCATCGGCCCCGCCGGCACCGGCAAGACCTATCTGGCCGTGGCCATGGCCGTGTCGGCCTATGCCAGCCGCCAGGTAAAATCGATCATCCTGGCCCGGCCGGCGGTGGAGGCCGGTGAACGGCTGGGTTTCCTGCCCGGCGACATGGCCCAGAAGATCAACCCCTACCTGCGGCCGCTGTACGACGCCCTGCACGACATGTTGGGCCGGGAGAAGACCCTGCAACTCATCGAGCAGGGCACCATTGAGGTTGCGCCGCTCGCCTTCATGCGCGGCCGGACTTTGAACGACGCCTTCATCATCCTCGACGAGGCCCAGAACACCACGAAAGAACAGATGAAGATGTTCCTCACCCGTCTGGGCTTCGGCTCCAAGGCGGTGGTCACCGGCGACATCACCCAGATCGACCTGCC
>DYDL01000465.1 GCA_020717925.1 Desulfocapsa sp. | reverse complement strand
AAGGAGGCCAAGGCCTTCAAGAGCTTCGACTCCTATCAGTTCGCCGCGCAAAAGGTGGTTGTGGGGGCAATCCTGAACGTACTTCAGATTATGCCCGCGTGGCTATCAGATCATTTCGGCTAAAAGCCACAGACATCTTGCCTTGGGCAGCGGCGATTTTTGCAAGGCCAAATACGCGGCGTTCAGGCCGGGGAGTGAAGTCAAACCCAGTTTTTCAGGATGAGCGGTGCCTTGATCCGCTCGTAATGGCGGCTATTGTTGGTAACCAGTACAGCGCCGGCTGACAACGAGTGGGCCGCGATCATCATGTCCATCTCACCGATTGGTTGCCCAATTCTGGTAAGCTGGTGGCGGATTTCAGCGTACCAGTCCGCCGCTTCAGCATCCCAGGACAACACCCTGACAATCTTTAGAAAATGACGCACTGCCAGATGCAGACGATGGTCTGGCGGCAAGCGTTTCAGGCCGTATTGCAGTTCTGCCCGCGTCATTACCGAAATGCAGACCATTGATGGTACGATATCCATCAGGCGGGCCTCAATGGCGGGCGATTTCCCCTTGATGAGATAACTGGCGGTATCGGTATCCAGCATGTGCAGCATGAACTAACGTACTCTCTTTTTATGTTTGGGAATGCCATCATCAAAGACGCCGCTGTCTTTTGGTGCAACATTAAGCGGACGATCTGCCATAAAGTCGGGAGGTACTTCGACGGTATGCAGTAGCTCAAAAAATTCGTTCCAGGTTTTGGCGCCGGGGTGATTCGATAAAACAACATCACCAGTCGTATCGTCTCGCGTGACATATACCTCGTCCCCTGCAAAACGGAACTCCACCGGTAGTCGGACAGCCTGACTGGCTCCATTTTTGAACAATTTGGCAACGCGGGTTTCCATCTGTTTCTCCTCCTGATCCAATGCTCAGAGTATATACGTTAATATATACTGCCAAGTTCAGAAAGTCAATGCCGGATATTGTCAGCATGCGCTCAAGTGCCGCGCCTAGCCAATGTGCGCTACTGCGACGACTTTGTGCTGGTTGCCAATAGCCGCGACGAACTGCTGGGCTGGGAGGCGCGCATCGGCGAGTTTTTGTGCCAGGAACTGCGCCTGGAATTGAACGCCAAGCGCCGGCGGCTCGCGCCGGTGGGCAACGGCATTGATTT
>DYDL01000464.1 GCA_020717925.1 Desulfocapsa sp. | reverse complement strand
TCCACAGCGAGGAAACCACCGCCAATTTTCAACTACGACCGGGCCACACCGCGATTTCGCGCAACGCTGTCGTGGAAATTCGCAATATTTCCGATGATACCGCGCGGCGCCAGACCGTCCTTCACTTTTTGCCGGTAGGTGCGCGCATGATATTTCCCGAAATCTCCGGGTCCCAAAAACATGACGTCGTGTTTGAGAAAGAGGTCGGAGTAGAACCGACCTGCTTGACCTGCGGCCATTTGCCACACTTGCGGATTAGTAGTGCTCATAGCTTCGTGAGTTAGCTTTCTATCCGTTTTCTTGCTTCCGCGCTGCTCCTCCCGATCCTGTAACGCCGGCGTCGTTCCTTAACTTGAAAGCCCATCTGCTTCTGGGGCGGTTCGAGTTGAGGCGGCGGGTCAATGAGGTCCATGACGCGCTGGAGGATGGTGACGATGGCGGCTTCGTGGACGTCGAGGCGGTCCTTGAGTTCCTTTTCCAACGCGGCCAGTTTGCGGGCCAGCGCGCGGGTGTCGGTCAACGCCGAGCGCATCTTCACGAAGGCGCGCACGACGAAGACGCTCATCTGGGCCGCGCGGGGGCTGTTGAGGACGTTGGCCGCCATGATCGCGCCGTGCTCGGTGAAAGCCCATGGAAGGTATTTCCGATGCTGGCCCCGTTTTAAGGTCACAATTTGTGACCTTGAACGCGGGTCGGGATGCGCTTGGAATGCGGTCACAATTTGTGACCGGTTTTCTAAGGTCGCAATTTGCGACCTTAAAGCATCATATTCGTCTGCCGTGAGTTGGACCGCAAAGTCGTCGGGGAATCGTTCGCGATTACGCTTCAGTTGCTCGTTCAGGCGTTTGGTGGTCACTCCATAAACCCGCGCAAGGTCGGCATCGAGCATGACCTTGTGGCCACGGACCTCGTGGATGAGGTTGTCGAGCCGGTCCGAGCCATAGGGTGCGGCGTCTTCGCTCACAGGCCATATCCTCCAGTCGGTGGCGTCATGTGTTCTGCTTCATCCTTTCCTCGTGGAGAGTCTATTCCGTTCGGCACCGGAGACAATGAATTTGTCCGCCTGCAACCCGAGCATCGCCGTGCGGGACGCCCGGCCCACCTTGTCAGGCCGCACTGGGCGGCTGGCGGTTCAACCATTCACGGAACTTGGCGACGTTGGCGGCCACC
>DYDL01000175.1 GCA_020717925.1 Desulfocapsa sp. | reverse complement strand
AAGCCTGGAAAGCCGGCCGTTCGGTCCGGCGAAAATGGCAACGAGGCACAAGCATGGTAATCTCCGACGAGATGAAATTCCCGCCGCCCGTCCGCGTTGAGCCTTACAAGGGTGGCGAGGAACTGGAGGTGGTGGAGGGGGTGGCGCCCCTCAAACGGATCGGTGACTTTCAGCAGGCGTGGGGCCGTGCCCGCGAGGAGGCGGGCCGGCAGGCGCGCCAAAAGAAGGGTGCCGATCTGCCGGGCGGTCCGCAGCAGGTGAAGGAGCTGGTGGAGCAGGTCAACAGGCGTCTCACTGACCAGGGCATCCTCCTGCACCTGGTACTCGTCAGGGATGAGGAGGGCTACACCCTGGATGTATACGACTGCACCGACAACGAGGTCTGCACCGTGATTCGTGATTTCATCGTCCATGTCGACGAATTGCCCTTGCTGGCCTATAAATTGGAGAACCGGATCGGTCTGCTGGTGGACACGGTCTCCTGATACTGTGTGCGAATCTGGCAAGCACCATTGCCTTGGCCGTGATGATGCTGGATTTTTTATTGTTGAAATATGCTGGGAAACATGCTACGAATTCTCTCCAATTCCGAATGAATAGTCATTCATAGTCGTTGTCGCGCTTCGTATCTTTTTGATTTTATTATATAGGTATCATGAAATTCGCTGATTTTCTGGTCGAGAAAGAGAGCGCTATCCTGGAGGCCTGGGTGGATCAGGTGCTGGGGCAGTACCCGGCCGCGTCGGTGCCTTTTTTCAAGGGCGGCAAGGATCGTTTCGCCAATCCCCTGGGGCATACCCTGCGCCATGGGCTGGCCGATCTGTTCACCGCCGTCCACGCCGGGGGTGATAACCAGGCCATGACCGTGGCTCTGGAGCGTATCCTGCTCCTGCGGGCCGTGGAGAACCTGGCGCCCTCCCAGGCGGTCGCCTTTGTCTTCGGGCTGAAGCAGGCGGTGCGCTCCCAGCTTAAAGGCCTTGCGGTCGAGGATCTGGCCGAGGCCTGGACGGGCTTTGAACAGCACGTCGAGTCCTTGGCGTTGTTGGCCTTTGATCTCTACATGGCCTGCCGGGAACGTCTCCATAAAACCAGGATAAATGAACTGAAAAGCGGCAGGTACATCCTGTCGGACGGTGCTGTTTGCCCGTCCGCCTTGATGCGGAAAGAGCAGGAGACCGTCACGGATCTCCAAACGACGAGCAATTCTTGTTCACAGGAAGCGAGGTAACAGTCAATGAAAGTCCTCTATCCCTTTCTCGCGGTCATCGCCTTCATTCTGATTGCCCTGGTCGGGGTGCGGATACCCGGGGGGCAGAACCTGCTGGGCATTGTCCTGCCCTATCTTGCCATCCTCGCCTTTACCGGTGGCTTTGTGCTGAAGGTGCTAGGTTGGGCCAGGTCACCGGTGCCCTTCCGCATCCCCACCACCTGCGGCCAGGCGGTCTCACTGCCCTGGATCAAGCAGAACAAGCTGGATTGCCCGAGCACCTTCTGGGGCGTGACCGGCCGCATGCTGCTTGAGGTTCTGCTGTTCCGTTCCCTGTTCCGGAACACCAAGGCCTCGATCCACAAGGGGCCGCAGCTTGCGTACGGCTCAAGCAAGTGGCTCTGGCTGGTTGGGCTGACTTTTCATTACTCCTTCCTGGTTATCGTCATCCGCCACATGCGGCTCTTCACCAACCCCATGCCCGCCTTCCTGCATGCCCTGGAGTTCGGCGACGGCATCCTGCAGGTCGGCGCCCCACAGATATATATCACCGACCTGCTTCTGGTGGGCGCGCTCCTTTTCCTCTTCGCGCGGCGATTGGTGCTGTCCGAGGTGCGGATCATCTCGCTGGCGAACGATTACTTCCCGCTCTTCCTCATCCTGGGCATTGGCATCACCGGCATCCTCATGCGTTATTTTATCCGGGTTGACGTGGTTTCCATCAAGCAACTGGCCGTCGGCCTGGTGACCTTTTCGCCTGTTATTGTTGGCGACATCGGCCCACTGTTCTTCGTCCACCTCTTTCTGGTCTGTCTGCTCCTGATCTACTTCCCCTTCAGCAAGCTTATGCACCTGGGCGGCGTTTTCCTCTCGCCCACCCGCAATCTGGCCAATAATTCCAGGATGAAGCGGCATATCAACCCCTGGAACGACCCGAACATCAAGCCGCACTCCTATGCGGCCTATGAGGACGAGTTCCGCGAGTTCATGGTGGAGGCCGGCATCCCGGTGGAGAAGGAACTTGCCCAACCCGTTGCGGAAGAAGCAGCAGCGCCTGCCGCTGAAGTAGCGCCGGCCGAAGGCTAAGCCGTTTTTAACATAATATTAACTTGAAAAGTTTTGATCGAGGGAACGGCATAATGAGTTGTAACGAAATCGTCGTGCAGGTACGGATTGTTTCGTAACGGCTCCTAAACTCCAGCCCCAGAAGGAATGATGACATGGCAGTCCCAAAAGCAGATAAACTAGGCGTCAGCGTGACGAGGGAGCCGTCCTTGATGACAGGGGCCGTACCGTCCAAGGACTGGATGGACACCCCGGTGGAGTTCAAGCCCGGCAACTTCTGTTACCCGGCCAAAAAGAGTATGGTCGAATACCATAAGTTTCCCAATCCCCGCGACTGGGATCCGATGGCCGACGACTGGAAGCTTCCGCCCAACTGGAAGGAGATCATCCTGCAGGGCATCAAGGATCGGCTCGACAAGTTCCGCTCCTTCAAGATTTTCATGGACTGCTGCGTGCGTTGCGGCGCCTGCGCCGACAAGTGCCACTTCTTCCTGGGCACCGGCGACCCCAAAAATATGCCGGTGCTGCGCGCCGAGCTGTTGCGTTCGGTCTACCGCAACGATTTCACCACCGCGGGCAAGATCCTGGGCCGGCTTGCCGGCGGCCGCGAGATGACCTTTGCGGTGCTGAAAGAGTGGTTCATGTACTTCTACCAGTGTACTGAGTGTCGGCGCTGCTCGGTCTTCTGCCCCTACGGTATCGACACGGCCGAGATCACCATGATGGGCCGCGAGCTCCTGCACCTGGTGGGCGTGGGTACCAACTGGATCCTGGAGCCGGCCGCCAACTCCAACCGCACCGGCAACCATATGGGGCTGCAGCCCCACACCATCAAGGAAAACATCGGCTATCTCTGCGACGACATCGAGGAGATCACCGGGGTCAAGATCACTCCGACTTTCAACCGCAAGGGCGCCGAGGTGCTGTTCATCACCCCGTCGGCCGACGTCTTCGCCGAGCCCGGCATCTACACCGCCATGGGCTATCTGCTGCTCTTCGAGCATATCGGCCTGGATTATACCTGGTCCACCTACTCCTCCGAGGGCGGCAACTTCGGCCTCTTCACCAACAACGAGATGATGAAGAAGCTCAACGCCAAGATGTACGCCGAGGCCAAACGGCTGGGAGTCAAGTGGATCCTGGGCGGCGAGTGCGGCCACATGTGGCGGGTGCTGCATCAGTACATGGACACCATGAACGGCCCGGCCGATTTCCTCCAGGTGCCCAAATCACCGATCACCGGGACGGTGTTTGAGAACGCCGCCTCCACCAAGATGGTGCACATCAGCGAGTTTACCGCCGACCTGGTCAAGCACAACAAACTCAAACTTGATCCGGCCCGCAACAACCATCGCGTCCTGACCTTCCACGACTCTTGTAACCCGGCCCGCGCCATGGGCATGCTGGATGAGCCGCGCGAGGTTATCAAGGCAGTAGCCAATAACTTCTTCGAGATGCCGGCCAACACCATCCGTGAGCAGACTTTTTGCTGCGGCTCTGGTACCGGCCTCAACACCGACGAGATCATGGAGTTGCGCATGCGGGCCGGCCTGCCGCGCGCCAATGCCGTGCAGTACGTGCATGACAAGCACGCGGTCAACACCCTCTCCTGCGTCTGCGCCATCGACCGCGCCACCCTGCTCAGCCTGGTGAATTACTGGGTGCCTGGGGTGGAGGTTTGCGGTGTTTCCGAACTGGTCGGCAATGCCCTGGTGATGGAAGGGGAAAAGGAAAGAGAAACGGGTCTGCGTTTTGAGCCCCTGGCAGGGGAGGGTGAATAACGATGTATGACTTAGGCAAGATTATCCCCGGGCTTATTGTCTTTGTAGGCTTGGTTTCGTTCCCGATCTGGTACAACGGCGGCAACGCCGGTGACATTCCCAAGCCCGAGAAACCGGTTAACGCCAAGGAGTGCGTGGCCGCCACCCAGTACATGCGCACCACGCACATGCAGATGCTCAACATCTGGCGGGATGACGTCGTCCGCGAAGATGGCGCCCGCAAGGGGGCCACGGTCAGCGGCACCGAGTACCAGCGGAGCCTGCAGAACGGCTGCATGAAGTGTCACACCAGCAAGAAGAAGTTCTGCGACGCCTGCCACGTCTACACGGCCGTCACCCCCTACTGCTGGGATTGCCACATCGCACCTCAGGAGACCAATTAAATGGATGCCAAAAGAAGAGATTTCCTGAAGATAGCCGGCCTTTCCGCCCTGGCAGGGCTCACCGCGCCTTCCGCCATGCACTTGCTGGTCCAGGGGCCGGTGGTGGCCAACGCCTCCTCTACCCCGGCCCACGGCGAGGCGGCCGCGGGTGGACATGAGGAGGCGCCAGCCACCGGCGTCCGCATGGGCATGGTCATTGATGTCAAGAAGTTCGGCGAGAACAAGGAACTGGCGCAGCAATGCGTGGCGGCCTGCCACTCGACCCATAACGTCCCGGACTACGGCAATGCCAAGGACGAGATCAAGTGGATCTGGACCGAGGACTTTACGCACGCCTTCACCGATCAGAGCCATTACAAACGCAACACCGCGCTGCACGAGCTGCCGATCATGACGCTCTGCAACCACTGCGACAACCCGCCCTGTGTGCGGGCTTGCCCAACCCAGGCGACCTTCAAGGACAAGAAGACCGGCGCGGTGCTCATGGACTTTCACCGCTGCATCGGCTGCCGCTTCTGCATGGCCGCCTGCCCGTACGGAGCCCGCTCCTTCAACTGGCGGGATCCGCGGGGCAAGGACGCGAACGGCCAGCCCTTTATCAAGAACCTAAATCCCGAATTCCCCACCCGCACCCGCGGGGTGGTGGAGAAGTGCAACTTCTGCGCGGAACGTCTGGCCGTCGGCAAGCAGCCGGCCTGTGTTGAGGCCTGCGGAGATACGGGGGCCATGGTGTTCGGCGACCTGAACGATCCCTCTTCCGCGATCTCCAAAGTACTGGCCGAGAATTTCACCATCCAGCGTAGCGCCGCGCTGGGGACCAAACCTTCCCTCTTCTATATCATCTAAGGTGAAATGTCATGATTGAAAAAGCGCTATCCGGCAGCACTAGATACTGGGCGTGGATCATCTTCCTGCTGTCCATCATGGGGGTGGGGGCTGCGTGCTACGTCATGCAGTGGAACTACGGTCTCGGCATCACCGGCATGAGCCGTGACGTTTCCTGGGGTATCTATATCTCCCAGTTCACCTTTCTGGTCGGCGTGGCCGCCGGTGGTCTGATGCTGGTTTTGCCCTACTACCTTCACAACTACAAGGTCTTTGGCCGCATCACCATCCTCGGCGAGTTCATGGCCATTGCCGCGGTAGCCATGTGCCTCATGTTCATCATCGCCGACCTGGGCCAGCCCACCCGCGCCCTGAACGTTCTTATTCACCCCACGCCCCACTCCATGCTCTTCTGGGACATGATCGTCTTGAACGGCTACCTTTTTCTCAACGTGGTGGGTGGCTGGGGGGTTCTTCATGCGCAGTACAAGGGGTTGAAGTACGCGACCTGGCTGAAGTGGCTTATCTATCTCTCCATTCCCTGGGCGATCTCGATCCATACCGTTACAGCCTTCCTGTACTGCGGTCTGCCTGGCCGTCATTTCTGGCTTACCGCCATCCTGGCGCCGCGCTTTCTGGCCTCGGCCTTTGCCGCCGGCCCGGCGCTCTTGCTGTTCATCGCCCTGATCATGAAGCGCACCACCAAGTTCGACGTGGGCCAGGAGGCCACCAACAAACTGGTGACCATCATCGGCTATGCGGCGCTCTTGAACTTCTTCTTCGTGGCATGTGAACTGTTTGTCGCCTATTACAGCCAGATTCCCGGCCACATGCACACCCTGGACTACCTGTTCTGGGGGTTGGATGGAAAGACCAACCTGGTGCCCTGGATGCGCTTCTCGGTGTTCGGCGGCGCCATCGGCATCGCCCTGCTGTTCTTGTCCCGGGCCCGGAAGATCGAGGCAGGGATCATGACCGCCTGCGCCCTGATCTTCGTCTCCCTGTGGATTGACAAGGGTCTCGGCCTGGTGCTGGGCGGTTTTGTGCCCAGCCCCCTAGAGCGGGTCACGGAGTACTATCCGACCATGCCCGAGATCGGCATCACCATGGCGGTCTGGGCGACCGGCTTCCTGATCCTCACCATTCTCTACAAGGTCGCCATTGAGGTTAAGCTGGAGAAAGGGGCCTGACGTTTTTTCCTGCTTTTTGCGGCGCCTGCCAAAGCAAGCTTCCGGTACGCCCGGGAGCTTGCTTTTTTTGTGGGGGCGGGGTAACAGAAGAAGCTCAAGGCTGAAAGCTCAAAGCTCAAAGTCTATGGAATGCTTTCTTGCTGTTTTTGCTTT
>DYDL01000174.1 GCA_020717925.1 Desulfocapsa sp. | reverse complement strand
CGACGCCGACCGCGGCGCCGCCCCTGGTCCTGGGCCGGATCGAAGTCGCGGCGCCCGGCATCGACGGCGGCTAGAACTCGTCTTCCAGCTCGACGTCGCGCAGCTCCCGCGGCGCCGGTTCGACCCAGCCCTCGACCGGGCCCAGCAGGGTCCCGCCGTGGCGGTCGCAGGCTCGCCGGGGGAAGCCGTCGGCGAGGAAGTACTCCACGGCCGTCGAATCGCAGCCGGTGGTCGCCAGCAGACCGGTGAGCAGGCAGGCGCGCTTCTGGACGATCCCCTCGGGGCGCGGGAACGGCTCGTCCGGCCCCTCGGCCGTCACCTTGCCCATCAGCTCGGCCCAGATCGGCAGCGCCATGTGCGCGCCGGTGCCCGCCCGCCCCATGCTCACCTTCGTGTCGAAGCCCACCCACACGCCGGCGGCGAAGCTCGGCGTGAAGCCCACGAACCAGGCGTCGGTGTACTCGTTGTAGGTGCCGGTCTTGCCCGCCGCGGTCTTGGTGAAGCCGTAGCGGGGGGCCGCGCGCGCCGTGCCCTCGGTCAGCGTCGAGGTCATCAGGTCGGCCATCAGCCATGCGGTGGCTGGGTCCAGCACCTCGCGCTGGCGCACGCCGTTCTCCTCGAGGACCTCGCCGTCCGCGGTCTCCACGCGCGTGATCAGGTAGGGCTCGACGCGCACGCCGTGGTTGCCGAAGGAGGCGTAGGCCGAGACCATCTCCACGAGGTTGATCTCGCCCGCGCCCAGCGACAGCGAGAGCACCGGCGGCAGCTCGCTGGTGATGCCGAGGCGCCGCGCGGTCTCGATCACCGGCACGACCCCCACGTCGTCGATGAGCCTGGCCGCGACCACGTTGCGCGAGTGGCTCAGTCCGTAGCGCAGCGTGATCGGGCCCAGGTACTTGTGGTCGAAGTTGTGCGGCTGCCAGAGGCCCGCGCCGGTGTTCAGGGCGACCGGCGTGTCCATCAGGATCGAGCAAGGCGTGTAGCCGCGGGTCAGCGCCGTCAGGTAGACGACGGGCTTGAAGATGGAGCCGGGCTGTCGCTGCGCCTGCATGGCCAGGTTGAACTGGTAGTCGTCGTAGTCGCGGCTGCCGTAGAGGGCCAGCACCGCGCCGGTGCGCGTGTCCAGCAGCACGCAGGCGCCCATCAGGTAATCCACGCGCGCGGGCCGCTTGCCGACGGCGGCGAGCGCGTCGTAGCGGGCCTTGGTCATCGGGTAGCGGCTCTCCTGCTCGTAGCGTTCGAGGTGCTTCGCGGCGGCTTCCTCCAGCCAGTGCTGGTAGCGCGGCACCAGGGTGGTGGTGACGCGCAGCCCGTCGGTGTAGAGGCCCTCGAAACCGTAGCGTGCCTCGAGGTGCTGGCGGATCTCCTCGACGAAGTGGGGCGCGAAGGAGGGCGTGGTCGAGCGGCGGCGGCCGTCGCGGACGACGACCCGCACCTGGTTGATGCTCCGCGCCTCGTCGCGGCTCAGGGCGCCGGTGGCGACCATGGATTCCAGCACCGTCGTGCGGCGGCGGTAGGCGCGCTCCAGGTTGTGCAGGGGGGAGTAGGCCTCGGGCAGCTGGATCATGCCGGCGAGCATCGTGGACTCGCCGTCCCCGAGGTCCCAGACATCCTTGCCGAAGAAGGTGCGCGCGGCCGATTGCACGCCGTAGGCGCCGCTGCCGAAGTTCACCTGGTTGAGGTACATCGCCAGGATCTCGTCCTTGCTGTACGTCTGCTCCAGCTGCAGGGCGAGGATCATCTCCTTGACCTTGCGGGTCACCGTCTTGTCGAGCGTCAGGAAGAGGTTGCGAGCCAGCTGCTGCGTGATGGTGCTGGCGCCGGGGCTCGACGACGAGGTCAGGTTGACCCAGACGATCTTGACGAAGCGCTTCATGTCCAGGCCGTAGTGGGTGTAGAAGCGGCGGTCCTCGATGGCGACCACCGCCTCCTGCAGGCGGCGGGGGATGCGGTCCAGCGTCACGATCGTGCGGTTCTCCACGAAGAACTCGTGGATGACGCTGCCGTCGGCCCCGAGCACGAGCGTCTTGCGCGCGGGCTCGATGGTCAGGATGCGCTCGGGCGACGGCAGGTCGCGCGAGAGGCGGCGCACGGCGGTGAGCCCTGCGCCCACGCCCAGCAGCAGCAGGCCGGCCACGGCGATCAGCGCGATGCGCACGCGGCGCGGGGAGATAGAGCCTTCCAGGAGGTTTTTCATGGTGCGAACCCTAGCGCAGTCGACGCCCAGGAACAAGCAGGGAAGGCGGTTGCGGTGCTTTAACCGGCATTTCGCGGTTATTTCGCCGTTCGCGGATTATTCCTTTGACAACGGGATGGGTCAAAGCTAGATTGCGCGCCCGTACCGATTGCGGCGCAAGCCGATAGGTGCGGGTCCGGGGGTGCCTCCGGAGGGTTCGGCAGGACGGGTCGGAAGCGGTCAAAGTTTTTTACGGAAGACACTTGACAACTTCGCAGCACTCGGATACATTCTGCCGTCGGCCCGTAAACGGGCACGGCCAGCGCTCTGCGCCTGGATCGGCTCTTTGACAACGGAATAGCGTACGAGACATTCCCGACGATTCCGAGTCGGACGTGTCGGATCCTCGGATCCATCACGTCTTGTCTTGCGAAAAACAGGAAACGATTCCTGTTGTATATTTTTACAACGGAGAGTTTGATCCTGGCTCAGAACGAACGTTGGCGGCGTGGATTAGGCATGCAAGTCGAACGAGAAAGTTCCCTTCGGGGGATGAGTAAAGTGGCGAACGGGAGAGTAACGCGTGGGAAACCTACCCTTCAGCGGGGGACAACAGTTCTAACGAACTGCTAATACCGCATACGATCCGGCGACCGCATGGTGGCCGGCTGAAAGATGGCCTCTGCTTGCAAGCTGTCACTGAAGGATGGTCCCGCGTCCCATTAGCTAGTTGGCGGGGTAATGGCCCACCAAGGCGACGATGGGTAGCCGGCCTGAGAGGGTGTCCGGCCTCACTGGGACTGAGATACGGCCCAGACTCCTACGGGAGGCAGCAGTCGAGAAGCTTCGGCAATGGGCGAAAGCCTGACCGAGCGACGCCGCGTGAGCGATGAAGGCCTTAGGGTCGTAAAGCTCTGTCAGGAGGGAATAAATACCCGCGGTTAATACCCGCGGGGGTTGAAGGTACCTCCAGAGGAAGCGCCGGCTAACTACGTGCCAGCAGCCGCGGTAATACGTAGGGCGCAAACGTTGTTCGGATTCACTGGGTATAAAGGGTTCGTAGGCGGGCCAGTTAGTCAGAGGTGAAAGCCAACGGCTCAACCGTTGAATTGCCTCTGATACTGCTGGTCTTGAGTCCGCTAGGGGATGGTGGAATTCCTGGTGTAGCGGTGAAATGCGTAAATATCAGGAGGAACACCAGTGGCGAAGGCGGCCATCTGGGGCGGTACTGACGCTGAGGAACGAAAGCTAGGGTATCAAACGGGATTAGATACCCCGGTAGTCCTAGCCGTAAACGATGGGCACTAGGTGTTGGAGGACTTCACCCCTTCAGTGCCGTAGCTAATGCATTAAGTGCCCCACCTGGGGAGTACGATCGCAAGGTTGAAACTCAAAGGAATTGACGGGGGCCCGCACAAGCGGTGGAGCATGTGGTTTAATTCGATGCAACGCGAAGAACCTTACCCGGGCTTGACATGCAGGTGACCGCCGTGGAAACACGGTTTCCTTCGGGCACCTGTGCAGGTGCTGCATGGCTGTCGTCAGCTCGTGTCGTGAAATGTTGGGTTAAGTCCCGCAACGAGCGCAACCCTTGTCCTTAGTTGCCATCAGGTAAAGCTGGGAACTCTAAGGAGACTGCCGGTGACAAACCGGAGGAAGGTGGGGATGACGTCAAGTCCTCATGGCCCTTACGTCCGGGGCTACACACGTGCTACAATGGTCGGTACAATGGGCTGCAAGACCGCAAGGTGGAGCGAATCCCAAAAAGCCGGCCTCAGTTCGGATTGTAGTCTGCAACTCGACTGCATGAAGTCGGAATCGCTAGTAATCGCGGATCAGCATGCCGCGGTGAATACGTTCCCGGGCCTTGTACACACCGCCCGTCAAGTCACCCGAGTCGGCTGCACCCCAAGTCGCTGCGCTAACCCGCAAGGGAAGCAGGTGCCCAAGGTGTGGTTGGTAAGGGGGACTAAGTCGTAACAAGGTAGCCGTATCGGAAGGTGCGGCTGGATCACCTCCTTTCTAAGGAGAAAGGCCTCCGGCCCCGTGCCGGAAGTCTTATGGTGAAGCTCGGAATCGTCCGTCTCGTACGCTATTCTCTTGTCAAAAGCCGGGATTTCCCCTTTTGGCGTGTGGTTGACTGGGGGCCTATAGCTCAGTTGGTTAGAGCGCACGCCTGATAAGCGTGAGGTCGGTAGTTCGAATCTACCTAGGCCCACCACGCTTGTCGTTCGGGGATATAGCTCAGTTGGGAGAGCGCCGGCTTTGCAAGCCGGAGGTCGACGGTTCGATCCCGTCTATCTCCACCAGCACCGTCCACGACGGTACGTTCCTTGATAACCGAATATAGAGGGTAGCAAATGAAGGTGCATCTGAGGATGCGTTCTTGCCTTTGATTAAGCTACTAAGAGCACATGGTGGATGCCTTGGCGCCAGAAAGCGATGAAGGACGTGATAAGCTGCGTTAAGCCTCGGAGAGCTGCAAATAAGCTTTGACCCGGGGATTTCCGAATGGGGCAACCCACTGCGGGTAAACCTGCAGTATCCTGGACTGAATACATAGGTCCAAGGAAGCGAACGGGGGGAACTGAAACATCTAAGTACCCCCAGGAAGAGAAAGTAACAACGATTTCCTGAGTAGCGGCGAGCGAACGGGAAACAGCCTAAACCGCCAGCATGTTAAAGCTGCCGAGCGTTGTGCGGGCGGGGTCGCGGGACCCACACGGGAGGATCGGCAATCTCCCAAGGAGTTACAAAATTCATGGCTAGTTGAACGACCTGGAATGGTCGGCCATAGAGGGTGAAAGCCCCGTAAGCGAAAGCGATGAATCTCCTGTGGTGTTCCCAAGTACGGCGGGACACGAGAAATCCTGCTGGAATCCGGGAGGACCATCTCCTAAGGCTAAATATTCTCTGGCGACCGATAGTGAACCAGTACCGTGAGGGAAAGGTGAAAAGCACCCCGGAAGGGGAGTGAAATAGTACCTGAAACCATGTGCTTACAATCAGTCGGAGGCTGCTTCGGCGGCTGACGGCGTACCTTTTGTATAATGAGCCTGTGAGTTATCATACGCGGCGTAGGTTAAGTGCCTCTGGCACGGAGCCGTAGCGAAAGCGAGTCTGAATAGGGCGCAAGTCGCGTGTGGTAGACCCGAAGCCGGGTGATCTAGCCATGGCCAGGAGGAAGCGCATGTAACAGTGCGTGGAAGTCCGAACCGCAGTGGGTTGAAAACCGCTCGGATGAGTTGTGGCTAGGGGTGAAAGGCCAATCAAACCCGGAGATAGCTGGTTCTCCCCGAAATAGGTTTAGGCCTAGCCTCGTGTATGTTTACCGGAGGTAGAGCACTGAATGGGTTAGGGGCCCTACAAGGTTTACCGACCCCAATCAAACTCCGAATGCCGGATAAATGAAACACGGGAGTCAGTCGACGAGAGATAAGTTTCGTCGGCGAAAGGGAAACAGCCCAGACCAACAGCTAAGGTCCCCAAATCTGGACTAAGTGGTTGAAGGATGTTGGATCGCCCAGACAGCTAGGAGGTTGGCTTAGAAGCAGCCATCCTTTAAAGAAAGCGTAATAGCTCACTAGTTAAGTGATCCAGCGCCGAAAATGATCGGGACTAAGTCCGGTACCGAAGCTATGGGCTCGCGCTTGCGCGAGCGGTAGGGGAGCATTCCGTAGGTGGTTGAAGCGGCCTCGCGAGGGACCGTGGACACATCGGAAGGGCATATGCAGGCATGAGTAGCGATAAAGCAGGCGAGAAACCTGCTCACCGAAAACCTAAGGTTTCCTGAGGAAGGCTAATCCGCTCAGGGTCAGTCGGTCCCTAAGTTGAGGCCGAAAGGCGTAGACGATGGGAATCCGGTTAATATTCCGGAACCTGGATGATTTCGTTTGTACGATGGGGTGACGCAGTAGTGAAAGGACGGCCAGCGGATGGAAGTGCTGGTCCAAACCCGTAGAGGTGGAACCTAGGCAAATCCGGGTTCCTTATACCTCGAGAGGTGATGGGGAAACGAGCCTTCGGGCGAGCCAACCGTCCCTAATCCGACTGCCAAGAAAAACCTCTAAGGAGAGATCGTCCAGACCGTACCGTAAACCGACGCAGGTAGGTGAGGAGAGAATCCTAAGGTGCTCGAGAGAACCCTTGTAAAGGAACTAGGCAAAATTGCCCCGTAACTTCGGGAGAAGGGGCGCCATGAGTAGGTGAAGCCGTTCGCCGGTGGAGCCGAAAGTGGCCGCAGTGAAAAGGCCTGAGCGACTGTTTACTAAAAACACAGGTCTCTGCAAAGTCGTAAGACGACGTATAGGGACTGACACCTGCCCGGTGCCGATCTGTTAAGAGGAGGGGTTAGCCGCAAGGCGAAGCTCTGAATCGAAGCCTCGGTAAACGGCGGCCGTAACTATAACGGTCCTAAGGTAGCGAAATTCCTTGT
>DYDL01000463.1 GCA_020717925.1 Desulfocapsa sp. | reverse complement strand
GCCGGAGGCGACCTTCTGCATCGAGGCCACCACAATCACGGCCCGGGAGTACTGCAACGTGCACGGGTTGTGGAAGGGGTAAAGCGGTCAGCTATCAGCGGTCAGCTTTAATAAACAAATTTCTCATAGCTGACCGCTGAACGCTGACCACTTCAACCGGCAACATCGTTGAGGGTGGCAGCATCCTCAAGACCGTGGCGAACGCCTACCACGACGACAGTTTGGGTTTCAACGATGGGACGATAGCGGAGGATGTAACCTCGCGCCCCGAAAGGGATGACAAGATCGCGGAACGGAGGCAGATCCTCAACCTGTACCCCGAGCATCGGATGGGTTTTAAGATGGTCTGCCGCTTCCCTGATCGCTTTGGCCATTCGGGCTGCCGCATGCGGGTTGTACTGGGCGATGAACTCCCGGAGGCGGATCAAGTCAGCCAAGGCCCGGGATGTATAGATCAATCGTGGCATTTGGGGGGCTTTGCCTCATGTTTCGTGCCCCAGGTGTCGAGCCAGGCATTAGCCTCGTCTTCAGTGATATGCGTTCCCGTGGCGCTGAACTCCTCCCAACTGGCGAGAGTGCTCAGCCGAAGCTGTTCGGCCAATGCCTCACGATCAATATACTGTCGCAAAGCCTCCTTCATAATCCAGTGCGGTTTACGCTGCTTTGATTCGGCAAGTCGCACAATCTCCTGGTGTTCTTCCGGGGTAAGACGAACAGCCGTCAATTTTCCTTCTCGTTTTACAACACTATGCCGTGGCATGGGACAACCTCCCGTTTACTTTGTATAACAATGTTATCATGCACGGCGGAAAAAGACAATTACCCTCTTGTGGGCCAACAGAAACTTATAATGTGAAGAGTGTCCCGCAACTGCCTCTTGACCAACCTCTTCACCTGCGTGGCCTCTGGAAAATCAGCCAGAATGGCGACCGCGTCCTTGATTTCCCGGCGGGTGTCGCTGCTGGCTATCTTGTCGAGCCGCTTGCACGCCATATTTCGCAAACACCCAACTCCCCGCGCGCTACCCCAGCGACCGGGCGTAATCCTTGGCGCAATAGGTGATGATGATATCGGCCCCGGCCCGCCTTATGGAGAGCAGGGTCTCGGCCACCACCCGCTTCTCGTCGATCCAGCCCTGGGCCGCGGCAGCCTTGATCATGGCGTATTCGCC
>DYDL01000462.1 GCA_020717925.1 Desulfocapsa sp. | reverse complement strand
TCAGGATCTTGGCGACGACCCCGGCGCCCACCGTGCGGCCGCCCTCGCGGATCGCGAAACGCAGGCCCTCTTCCATCGCGATCGGCGTGATCAGCTCGATCGTCATCTTGATGTTGTCGCCCGGCATCACCATCTCCACGCCCTCGGGCAGGTGAGCCGATCCCGTCACGTCCGTCGTCCGGAAGTAGAACTGCGGCCGGTAGCCCGTGAAGAACGGCGTGTGACGGCCGCCCTCCTCCTTCGACAGGATGTACACCTCGCACTCGAAGTCCGTGTGCGGCTTCACCGAGCCGGGCTTGCACACCACCATGCCGCGCTCGATGTCTTCCTTCTTCATCCCGCGCAGCAGCAGACCCACGTTGTCGCCGGCGATGCCCTGGTCCAGGATCTTGCGGAACATCTCCACGCCCGTGCAGACCGTGCTCTGGTTGTCGCGCACGCCCACCAGCTCCACCTTGTCACCCGTGTTCACCAGGCCGCGCTCGATCCGGCCCGTCGCCACCGTTCCGCGCCCGGAGATCGAGAACACGTCCTCGACCGGCATCAGGAACGGCTTGTCCAGCTCGCGGACAGGCGTCGGCACGTAGCTCTCCAGCGCGTCGATCAGGTCGAAGATGCACTTCGCCTCGGGGCTGTCGGCGTCGCCGCTCTCCAGCGCCTTCAGAGCCGATCCCTTCACGATCGGCACGTCGTCGCCCGGGAAATCGTACTTCGTCAACAGCTCCCGGATCTCCAGCTCCACCAGCTCCAGCAGCTCCGGATCGTCCACCATGTCGCACTTGTTCATGAACACCACCATGTACGGCACGCCCACCTGGCGGGCCAGCAGGATGTGCTCCCGCGTCTGGGGCATCGGGCCGTCGGCAGCCGACACCACCAGGATCGCGCCGTCCATCTGGGCCGCGCCGGTGATCATGTTCTTCACGTAGTCCGCGTGGCCCGGGCAGTCCACGTGCGCGTAGTGGCGCTTCACGCTCTGGTACTCCACGTGGGCCGTCGCGATCGTGATCCCGCGCTCGCGCTCCTCGGGAGCCTTGTCGATCTGGTCGAACGGAACGTAGTCCGCCAGGCCTCTCTTCGACAGGATCTCCGTGATCGCCGCCGTCAGCGTCGTCTTGCCGTGGTCCACGTGACCGATCGTCCCCACGTTCACGTGTTCCTTCGTCCGTTCGAACTT
>DYDL01000173.1:886-6618 GCA_020717925.1 Desulfocapsa sp. | reverse complement strand
ACCAGCTTGCTGTCCAGGTGACAGTGACGGCAGACGCCGATGCCGCATTTCATGTGGCGCTCCATGGTGGTGAGAATGTCTTCATCGGCAAAGCCCATGTTCCCCAAGGCGGTCAGCACAGCCGTTATCATAACCGGCGGCCCGCAGACCAGGGCAATGCTGCTGGCCGGGTTGCTTGCCACCTGATCCAGGAGCCCGGTGACCAACCCGACCGGCCCATCCCAGCCCAGTTCGGCCGCGTCCACCGTGAGGTGGCAGGCAACCGCCGGATGCTGTTGCCAGATGTCGATGTCACCCCGGAAGGCGATGTCCGACGGCACCCGGCTGCCATAGAGGATGGTGAGCTGGCCGTGGCCTGGGGTGTCGAGGCAGCCGTTGATCACCGACCTAAGCGGTGCCAGGCCGATACCGCCGGCCACGAAGAGCAGATCGCGGCCCTGCAAATCCTCCATGACAAAGGGTCGGCCGTAGGGGCCGCGCAGACCGATCTGGTCGCCGGCCCGCAACTGGTGCATGGCGGTGGTCAGGGCGCCGGCCCGCCGCACCGAGAGCTGGAAGGTGCCGGGCCGGGTCGGCGTCGAGGAAAAGGAGATGGGCGCCTCGCCGCGGTGCGGCAGGGAGACCATCATGAACTGACCGGGTTTGTAGGTGAAGGCCTGGTTGGCCTGCTGGTCGGCCAGGGCCAAAACAAAGGTCTTGATCTGCGAGTTCTCCGCGATGATCTCCCGGATCACCGCCGGCCGGGGCAGGTAGTCTTCGGTGCGAATCGGGATCATGGTCACTCCTCGCCGGCCATTTTGATGAATCTAACGATATCAGTGCCGCCAAAACAGATGCCGACGCAGCGGCCGCAGCCCACGCAACTCGGCCGGCCGTGCTTGTCCACGTCGTACTTGAGCTTGTGCATGAAGCGCTGCTGAATGGCGTGGGTCTTGTGGGGTACCGGGTTGTGGCCCCCCGCCAGCCGGGTGAAGCCGGCAAAGGTGCAGGCGTCCCAACTGCGCAGCCTCTCGCCACTGGCCGCGCCGCTTGGCCGATCCACGATAGTAAAACAGGTGCAGGTAGGGCAGATATAGGCGCACCCGGCGCAATCCTGGCAACGCAGGGAAAGCTGCTCCCAGACAGATTCAGGCACCATGCCAGCGGCCAACCGCTGCATGGCCTGGTCGGCGTAGACGTCGAGCTTGAAGCCGGCCATGGCCTCCAGGGAGAGCTGGTACTGGGCCTGGGTGTCATCCGCCTCCGCCGGCGTGAAGAATTGCGGCCAGGCGTGCAACAGTTCCCGCCCCTTGGGCCGGCCGACCTCGACCAGGAAGCGGTCGCCCAGGTCGGTGAACATCAGATCAAAGCCGGACTCGAGAAAGGGTCCGCTTTTGGTGGCTGAGCAGAAACAGTTGGCAAAGGGGGCGTTGCAGTTCAGGCCGATGAGCACCGAGTCCTGCCGTTTTTCCAGATAGTGCTGGTCCTTGATCCCGCCCATGAAGGCCACGTCCATATAAAGCACCGCCATGAGGTCGCAGGGCCGCACCCCGAAGTAGACGGTGGGTTCGGGATGGACGTCGGTCCGGCTGAAGCAATAGCCGGACTCTGTAACCGCATAGGTGGCGATGGTTTCCTGCTGGGGAAAGAGGAAGGACTTGATACCGTTCTGAGCCTGGTCAACAAGGTTGATCGGTACCCGGTCCAGATTGTTGATGGTGCAGAACAGAGTGTCTTGGTGCTGGTTGGTGACCGGCGCCACCAACCGGTGGCCTTTCTTGATCTTGCGCAAAAAACTCTTCAAATGGTCCTTGGCCAGGATAAAGGGTTCGTCCATGCTGTCGTCTTTCATAGTTTCTCCAGCCGCACGGCGCAGACCTTGAACTCCGGGCACTGGGCCACCGGGTCTTGGGCGGCGATGGTCAGCCGATTGATCGGGGTCTCCCCGAAATGAAAGTTGGTGTAGACTGAACCCACGGCCACCTGATCGGTGATCTCGGCCTTGATCTCCACCGCGCCCCGCCTTGAGGCCATGCAGAGCCGGTCGCCAGTTCTGACTTTGAGCCTGGCCGCGTCATCCGGATGGATCAAGAGCAGGGCCTCGCCGCACTCCCGGTTGAGCAGGGCGCTCTGCCGGGTCATGGTGCCGGTATGGTAATGGTGATAGATGCGGCCGGAGTTGAACAGGAAGGGGAAATCCTGGCAGGGTAACTCCGCGGGCACCACATGATCGTTCGGCACGAAGTGGCCCTTGCCGCGGGTGAAATAATACTTGTGCAAAAAGGGCGTGCCCGGATGTGTCGTGTTCCAGCAGGGCCACTGCAACCCCCAGGAGTTCTGCAAGCGGTCGTGGCGGATACCGGCGTAGATCGGCGCCAGCAACGCTATCTCCTCCATGATCTCGGCGGTGGACTCGTAGGCCATGGCATAGCCCATCCGGTTGGAGAGGGCGATGATGATATCAGCGTCGGTGCGACAGTCGCCAAGGGGTGGAATGGCCTGGCGCACTAACTGCACCCGGCGTTCGGTGTTGGTGAAGGTGCCGCTCTTCTCGGCAAAGGAGGCGGCCGGGAAAACCACGTGGGCCAAGGCCGCCGTCTCGGTTAGGAAGAGGTCGGACACGGCCAGAAATTCCAGGCCAGCCAGGGTCTCCTCCACTTTGGTAAGCGAGGGGTCGCTACGTAGCGGGTTCTCGCCCATGACAAACATGGCCCGGATGGGGCCACCCGGCCCGCCGTGGGTCATGTCCAAAAGGCTCAAGCCCGGCGTGGCCGGCAACCTGGTCTGCCAGACCCGTTCGAACTTTTCCCGGTAATCACCGTTGTCCACCGCCTGGTAACTGGGGAACATGTTGGGCAGGGCTCCCATGTCGCAGGCGCCCTGGACGTTATTCTGACCGCGCAAGGGGTCAACGCCGGTGAACTCTTTCTCCACATGCCCGGTCAGCATGGCCAGATTGGCGATGGACTGAACGTTGGCGGTGCCGCAGATGTGCTGGGTGATGCCCAGGCAGTAGCAGATCACCGCCCGCCGGGCCCGGGCGTAGAACTGGGCGGCACGGCGGATGTCGGACAGGGGCACGCCGGTGATCTTTTCCACCTCGGCCAGGTCGAGGCGGTAGAGCATGGCGCGCAGCGCGGCGAAGTTCTCGGTGCGCATGTCGATGAAGAGGTGATCGGCCAGGGACTCGTCCAAGATGACCCGCATCATGGCGTTGAGCAGCGGGATGTCGGTGCCGGATTTTAGGGCCAGGTGCAGGGTGGCGCACTCGGCCAGCCTGGTGCGGCGAGGGTCGATGACGATGAGCTTGGCGCCCTTATCCACCGCGTCAAGCATGCGGCGCGCTATTTGGGGATGGGCCTCGGTGGTGTTGGAGCCGATCACCAGGATGACCTCGGCGTCCTCGATCTCGTTGATCGCGTTGGTCATGGCGCCGGAGCCGAAGGTGGTGGCCAGTCCGGCCACAGTGGGGGCGTGTCAGAGCCTTGCGCAGTGGTCGATGTTGTTGGTCTTGAGTATCGCCCTGGTGAATTTTTGCAGCAGGAAGTTTTCCTCGTTGGTGCACTTGGCCGAGGAGAGCACGCCGATGCCCTGCTGACTGGTGGTCACGCCTATGCGGGTAAGCTCCTGGGCCGTGAAGTCCAGGGCCTCGTCCCAGGAAACCGCCACCAGTTCGCCATTCTTGCGCATAAGCGGCGAGGTGAGCCGATTGGGCGAGTGGATAAAGTCGTGCAGATGCCAGCCCTTAACGCACAGATTACCCCGCGACACCGGATGGTTGCGGCTGGGCGAGGCGCCGGTGACCCGGCCGTTTTCTTCCCGCAGATAGACACCGCAGCCGCAGCCGCAGTATACGCAGGTGGTCAGGACATGCCGCATGGGGTTTTGCCTCCCTGGGCTGGCTTCCGGTGGGGATTGGCACTGTATGGTTTCTATCGTAAAGAGGCAGATGGTTTTGTGCAAGGGAAATGGGGTGCCATGCCCTGTGCGACCAGGCGTAAGAATAAAAAAAAGGCGGAGCCTGTAAACAGGCTCCGCCTTTCCATATTAAAACTGGCCAGGGGCCAGGTGGGAAACTAGAGGGTGAGGTCGTCGCGCACTGTTTTGCGCGGGCCGCCGTGGCCGGCGGTGGACCAGTCGCGAATCGGCATGATGGCGGTGAGGCTTGCGCCCTTGTTCAGCCGGTGCAACCGGTCGTGGATGTGCTGCCAGATGCAGGGCACCTCGGGGTTAATCTCGCACTTGCCGTCCTGCGAGCCGCCGCAGGGGCCGTTCATCAGGCTTTTGGCGCAGCGCGCCACCGGGCAGAGACCGCCGGTGAGATGGAGGATGCAGTTGCCGCAGCCGGCGCACTGCTCGGTCCACACCCCTTGCAGTTGCGAGCCGCCGAAGCTGGTGGTGTTCACCGCCGGGAAGACCGTGGCCACCGGCCGCAGGTTGGCGATAAAGTTCACCCCCACGCCGCAGGCCATGGACATGATGGCGTCATACTGGCCGTCCCATTGGTCGATGGCGTCCACGTACTCCTTGTCGCACTGCCGGGTCAGGGCCGCTTCGATGATCTCGATCGGTTCCCCCTCCTTCTTTCTGCCCAAGCGGATGAGGGAGGCGAGAATCTCCACCTCCCGTTCGCCGCCAGCGGAGCAGACGGTGACGCAGCCCTTGCAACCGATGAGCAGCAACCGCTTGACGCCCGTCAGCATGGCCATGATTTCGTCAATGGGTTTGCGTTCGGCAATGATCATGCTGTCTCTCCCTTAAACGGACCGGCGCCCAGCGCCCGGATCCGGGTATCCATCTGTTGCGCCGTGGCAATGAACTCGGGGTGCAGGCCACGCTCCAGGTGGAACATCTCGATGCGCTCCGGCTCCACGCCCAGTTCGCTCAGCGCCTTCTTCACGGCCAGAACCCTTTTGGCGGCGCGCTGGCTGCCCATGGCGTTGTGGCAGGTGTCGGCCGGACAGCCGACCACGTAGACGCCGTCGGCGCCGTCCTCAAAGGCGGCCAGCAGGGTGCTCACCTTGAGCTTGCCGGTGCAGACCTGGCGGGCCAGCCGCACGTTGGCCGGGAAACCGTCCGTAACCATGCCTTCGGCGCCGGCGGCACAGCTCTGCTGCGACGTGTAGTGGCAGACAAAGGCCCGGATATCTGGGGTAAAATCGCTCATGGTTATTCCTCGTTATTGACCAACGCCACAGGCGGCGATCAACCGTTCGTCTTCGGATTCGTTGAGCTTGATCGCCTTGGCCGGGCACTCGGCCGGGCAGATACCGCAGGCGCGACACGCCTTGGCATCGATCACTGCCTTGCCCTGCTCGTCGATTACCGGGATGCGCCAGGGGCAGACCCGCACGCAGGTAAGGCAGGCCACGCACAGGTCGCGCTCCACCCAGGCGGCCTTGCCCTTGTCCAGCAGATCCTGCTCGGTAATGAAACCGCCGGCCATGGCCAGTTCACGCAGGGCGCCCATGATATCGGCAAAGCGCACGTCCTGGGGGCAAACGAAGACACAGCTCCGGCACTTGGAGCAGAACCAGAGCAAATCCGAGCCCAGCAGCCGGTCTTTCAGGCCCATGCGGATCATGTGGATCATCTTACGCGGGTCGAAGTCCGGGATGGCCTGGCTCACCGGGCAAATGCCGCTGCAGGCGCCGCAGTTGAAACAGCGGTTGATGTGTTCGCCCCCCGGCTGGGCCGCCACTTCGGCGGCAAAACCAGGGGTGATATCTTTGTCGGTCAATGCCATGGGATGC
>DYDL01000173.1:0-866 GCA_020717925.1 Desulfocapsa sp. | reverse complement strand
CCCGCCAATTCCCAGCCATTTGGCAAAAGCACGCCGCTGGCCAACCTGGTCGGCCCGGAAAAAATCACGGCATGCTGGGGAGCGGGGTAGCGCCCGCCGGCGTCTGGCCGGGGGCAGACGGAACACGGCCGCACACGTTCTTTTCGGAAAAAACGAACAGAAATTACTACCCAAGAACAACCAGTTTGTCAATACGGAAAAGTTACGGAAAAGTTGGCGTGTCGGTAGCAAGTAAACTGTCCGGGTCTCCTGTAGCCATTCCGTCCGTCTCATCCCGTACCTCATGGCACGGAATAAATCCGGACAGGTCATGTGCTACAACCCCGGACAGTTTACTTGCTACCGACACGCCAAGGTGGAAGAAGAAACAATCACCGGCTATCTGTACGCCACCACCCTCACCACCCTTTATTATCTTGCCGCCAAGGTACTTGGTAAAGCCTACGCAAAAAAAAGAGATACAGAAATTGCTGCGCCTGTTCGAGGTGGCCCGGTCAACCGGCAGGTCCTGGAAGCAGCCCTGGTCACCGAGCTGGCGCGGATACTATCCTCGCCGTCAAGTTGACCTCCAGCTTGACGGCGCTGCCGGGTTGGTTTAGAAGTATTGTCAGGATTCAACCGAGAAACAATGCGCAAAACAAAGTGCAAGAAAAGAGCTGGGGGTTACCCGATGTCCGGATTTGACCATTAGGGTTTCTTAGGAGTAGCGTGTCGGAATGGATTTCGAGATTATTGGGAAAATTCGCCATGCAAAAACCTTTGCGCAAGGTTCAGGTATTCGAGAAATGCCTCGCCTTCGCAAGTTCTACGGGTAGCCAAGAACTATAGCCACGGCTTCCTTAAATCAATAAAGCAGGAACGTCCCG
>DYDL01000172.1 GCA_020717925.1 Desulfocapsa sp. | reverse complement strand
GAGGAGACCGACACCATCCATCAGTTGGAGGATGCCATTGGCAAGGTGATTTCCATCATCCCTTCCAAGGACCTGCACCTGGAAAAGTATGAGATTTTCTGGGGCGCGGCTTGAGAGGAGGCACGGCGCTGGCGGCTGTTGAAGTGCACGGGCTGCCGAGTGCGATTGGTACGTTACGCCTTGTTATAATTTTGCTTGGTATTCCCTGAAGCCATCAACCAGTTGCCGGAATGATGCGGGCTTGTATTTCCCGAAGCCCTCTTCATCCACGTAGACAAAGTCGTATGCTACCTCCGATTGCACCCGGTTGATATCCTCGCACCACTGCCTGAGCCGCGCCATCTTGCGCGGCACGTCCAGGTCTTCCCGACCCTTGGTTTCCACGATGAACATCTTCCGGTCCGACAGTTTCACCAGAAAATCCGGGTAATAGTTGGAAATATCGCCATCGGCGTTCACATAGTCCAGCTTGAAATGCACGGCCAGGTAGTTCTTGGCGTAGGAAATCACATCGTCGCACCCTTCGAGAAAACCGGCGAACAGCAGTTCGAAATGGCTGTCCCCGATGATTTTGTTGAAGATGCTTTTTTTCGGGATAAGGTAACCTTGCTCCTTGGCCACAAAGGGGCGGGTTTGCCGGAGCTTGATGGTGTCGCGAATCTCGGCATCGCCCTTGTCCTGCACGGTGAGCGCGTTGACACCCTTTTTGAAGGTTTCGATCACCGTTTTGGTGGCGGCCAGTTCCGAGAGATTGCGCAACGTATTGGGGTCTTCCAGTTCCACTTGCCGGTCGAACAGCTCATCCCGCACAAACGCCTTGAGCTTGCCATACAGCACATCGTAGCCACGCGGGGCAGAACCTTTTTTATACTCCAGACGCAGGTCTTTCATGACTGTCTGGGCAAAGTAGCCAATCACGCTGCGATAATCGGCAATGCCCGCCGTGTCCAGTATGGTGGTGTGGGTTATCTCGCCGGTGGTGATGTCCTTGAAGACGATTTCCCGCTGCTCTTCTTCACTGAATTTCTTGTAGGCCACCTTGTCATGGCCCAGCGCACCAACATTCAGATCAGCCAGATTTTTGTATTCCCGATATATGCGTGGAGTCATCACCGGGATTTCGATGTCAAGCGCCTCTAAGTCTTTCTTATCATTGTCCTGGTCAATCTCCACCACCAGCGGCGCCTTGGCCCCGGTGCCTTCGCCCATGGGCTTGTGCTCAAGCACCACGCCCTCGGCCTTGATGGAATCTACGAAGTCCATGAAGGCATCGGTGCCCACCACGCTTACGTATTCCTCAATGCCAGCGGCGTACATCTTGCGCAGGCCACGGCCCAGGGTCTGTTCCGGCAGAATATTGCTCTTGGCCGAATAGGCCCGCAACCCCACGATAGTGGTGACGTTGCGCACGTCCCAGCCTTCTTTCAACATCAGCACCGAAACAATAGCCCGGTAGGGGCTATCCAGCCCGTCAATCTCGTTGGATTGCTTGCGCAGCAGTATTAGTTCTTCCTCCTTTTTGCCGCTTGCCGCCTCCGAAATTTCGCCGTTGTTCTTGGTGTGGATCACCAGCACCGCGCCCTTCAGGTCGGGATAATTACCTTCCAGATATTCGGCCACATCATCGCAATTCTTGGTGTCGTCGGTCATCACGAAGAGGATACCCTTCTTGCCCATCTTTTCGTGTTCAGCATACGCCTTGCGCCACTCCACCACGCCCAGGTTGATGTAGTCGGTGTATTTCTCCGTATATTTGGCGCTCTGACGCTCCGTAAGCTTAGCGCGGCTGGCAGCATCGGGAACCACCGGATGCTTGACCACATTCTGGGAGATGGCCTCTACCAATGGATAATCGGCGATGGTCTGCACGAAGATCGCGCCGTTATTGTGCTTAGGGGTCGCGGTCATGTCCACTTGCAGGGCAAGGGCGTCGCCCTTCTGTTTCAGGCGATTGTGGATGTCCTCGATGGATTTGAACCAGGCCATGCGCGGGTCGTGGATATGGTGGGCCTCATCGTTCAGCACCATCAGTTCGTCTATGTCCCGCACGATCATGCCCAGATCTACCTTGGAATCAGTGGTCGCGCCGGTGGGCCGTTTGCCCAGGAAATAGTCCATGGTGTTGTCATCGTCGGGCGAGGGCGGGATGTCGTCGCCCGCGTAGACCCGGTGGATATTGGTCAGGAAGATGTTGCCGACCGGGTGAGTGATGCGCACCTCGTCCTGCACATGCAGGGTAAGCTGAAAATCGTCCCGCCAGTTCTGGCCATCCACGCCATTGTCCGGCAAAACCGGGTCTTCAAAAAAGATGCGCAGTCCCTGGAAATCCTTGTAGATGCGGTCTAGCACAATGATATTTGGCGTAATCACCAGGAAGTTGCGTGCCAGTTCCGACATCGGCTCATACAGCTTATGGAAGAAGCTCCAGGCCAGCACCAGGCTCATAACCTTGGTCTTGCCAGCACCGGTGGCCATCTTGACCACGAAGCGCCGCCAGGTCTCGTCAAACATGCCGGTGGACACCGCGCCGGAATGGTCGAAACGCATCAGGTCATACTTGTCCTTCACCCCTGTCACGTCGTAGAGGTAGACGATGGTTTCCAACGCCTCGCGCTGGGCGAAATAGTATTGAAATTCGACCATGGCGCCATCGGCCCTGGGCAACAGATGCGGCGTCTTGAACCACCAATTGAGCAGACTGCGGCTGGTTTCCGTTGCCCCGGCATAACCCGTATCACGCCACGCCTTCACCTGCCTGCGCAGTTCCGGCACCAGGGGCGGCAGCAACTTTTCCATGCTGGTGTCGCGCAAGGTTTCATCCGCCGGGAACCAACGGATGGCCGGGTCGAGGATGGCGTGGGGGGAAGAAGGGAAGGCGGGGTGCAGGGCCATTATCGCAGTTCTCGGCGTATTTTTTTAATCGTTGCCAAAAGTTGAGGGATTTTATCCTGGCAGGTATAAAAGACCGCTTCGGCATTTATATCAGCATAATGATGGGTGATAATATCTCTCATCCCTTTGGCGTTTCTCCAATCCACTTCGGGATATTGCGGCAGGAGCGTACCACCGGTGATCTTGTCCAGATTTTTCAGCGATTCACCGATGACGATCAGCATCATGCATATGGCATCCAGCTTATCGACCCCGGAGGAACTGCCGACCAGATCGGACACCTGGCGAACGGATTCGAAGCGGGCCACGATTTTCTCGGCAGCTTCTTCTATTTGCCGCAAAACTTCCGAGATAAGTTCATTATCATGCATATACCGCCTCTGCATCGATCCGTTTTTTGAGGAACTGATTCATGTTCTCCCGATAGGCAACAATATCAACAGGGCGGTGCAGCAGCTCTTCCAGTTCATATTTAAGACCGGCAAGCAAAAAGAGGTCTGGTTTTGCAATACGCACCACCACATCCACATCGCTACTTGCAACTTCTTCAGCCCGGGCAACGGACCCAAAAATACCTATCTCAATAATGCCGTATTGTTTTGCGTGCTCTTGCTTGTAAGCACGCAAAATCTTGATAATTTCCTTTTGTCCCATTATTTTTCCCCCACGGTAATGTCAACAATCGTCATGGTGTCATTGCCAAAGATATCCACCACCTTGACCGCAATCTTCCTCCGCCCCGGCCCGGCGGAACCTCCTGGTCCAAGGTCTTAACGGTGATCAGGATCTTTTCGGTCATAGATGGATCACTGGTATCCGGTGTCGTCGGGCCAGGTAATCACTTACGCAATGCCGATGGCAGGATTGCGGCTCTTTCTCAAAGCAGGTAAGCGCAATCCGCCCATGCTCCCCGACAAATTCCATCACCCGGTCCAGACCGGCTGCCCGGCCCGGTAAGGTTTTTCGGTACTCTGTAAAAAGCGCCTCATAGTCGCTCACGCAACTCAGATGCCTACGGCACTCGGACTCAATCCCAAGCCCAGGCAGATGGTGATATTGAATGCCCAGTTTAGGCAGCAACGTCGCCAGGCTGCGTTGCGTAAACCCGAATTTGCGGCTCAACGGATTCCGCCGCACATCGCAGAGCAATTTCACGCCATTGCGGATGAGCTTGTTGACATACTCTTCAAAGGCAATTCCCTCATAGCCTAGCGTGAACATGACCTGTTTATCGTCTTTGCAAAGTCGGCTTGCCGCCAGTACCCGGTCAAGCCCCTCGGCATCAAGGATTTTCTCCTTGATCTCACTCCGGGTCGCATAATAGGGGTAGCGGCGGTATACTTTCCGAATCAACGCCGAACCCCGCTCTGGATTTTTAGTCAACCATGCCCGGACTGCCTGTCGCTCGGTATTTTCCTCGGCCCAGGGCAGCCGTGCAAGGGGGGCCTGCAATTTGACCTCTTTGTTTTTCAGGGTCAACCAGCCGCGCTTGTGCAGCAAATCCAGATCATCCGCCGCTAGAAAGGAATAGCAACCGAAACGATAGGGAACAAAAGCGTAATGTCTGGCGGCTAATTCCATTACATACAAGAACAGCAGCTTATGCAGGTCCAATTTGCTTAGTTGGCCGCCGGCCTGCTCCAAGAGAAACAGCAGCAATTGCTGGCGATGATAGGTCGGGGGTTTCATCATGATCAATCTATCCCTTTTCAGTAAAACAAATCAGGGCACAAAAACCTGATGGCGAGGCCGTTGGCTGCAAGCGCCTCGCGAAAGTCCCACCAATCCGAATCCGTGGCGTTAATAATTTCCGGGCGTTTTCGGCTGGCCACGGCTGCGGCAACGAATTTGCGATCTGAGGGGTCAAATCCAGACAGGGCAGGATCGGCAGGAAATTCCTGAAAATATCTCTGATCACGTTTTGTGGGGCTAATCGTCACCTGTTCACAATGCCGGGGATTGCCTTGGTTCTGCCAGAGCCATTTGAGAAATGCGTCGCCAACACCGGGCTGGCCGCCCAGGCTGGCATTCCGCCGGTACTCATCCAGAATCAACATCCCGTCATCAACCGTTACCACGTGACGCTTCTTGGCTTCCTCCAAGGCGTCGACGCAGGACAGTTGGCAATCAAGGCCGGCATGATCCGATCTGCCGTTGGCCGTCACCAGCACATTGGTATCAATCACCATAGCAGTCAGCACTTCATTCACCCTGTTTTTTACGGGCCACGATCGCTTTGGTCATGGCAGCCATTTCTTCAAATTCATCACCAAAAAATCCTGCCGGCCAGTTGGTGATGTTGCCGAACAGATCAAGGTGGAGAGGTTGCAGTGCGGAACCGCCGCCTTTTATGTCACAGAAATACAGCGCGGCATCAGTATATGAAAGTTGTTCTTCGGCGATACGCCTCTGCAATCGTTTGAGCAGGTGTTCACTGTGGCTCTCGAGAATCAACTGGATCTTTCGCGTTTTAACGGCATCAATGAAAACATCGGCCAAGCCTGCCTGCACCGAGGGGTGAAGGTGTATTTCCGGCTGCTCCATGAGCACCGTGGAGCCTTCCGGAACGTAGTAGCAAAGCGTCAGCACCGGCAGAATCTGGGAAACGCCGAAACCGACATCGGTGATCAACACCTTGGAACTCGCGGGACTTTTCTGAACCCATACCTGGTAAAGGTTGCCCCCCTCTCTGATCGGTTCAACGGAAAAGCTGTGAATCAGTTTGAGCTCCTTAAGCCAATGCGCAACGTACTCCTCCACGGTCAGATTTTTGTTCCCCCGGCCGCGTGAAATTTTCTCGCTGCGTTCTCGCGAGGCAAGCAAAGCGTCCACCACCCGCTCGCCGCGACGTCCCATGTCGGCGGGATGGGCGCCGGCCCAGGTATATTGGCGCTGGGGATAATCCCGGAGTGGCCCCAGGTAGAATATTCTGGAAAAAAGTTTCTCAAAGGCCAGTTCAAAGTCGGCCAGAAAGGCGGCGTTCTGGAAATATGCCTTAACCTGGTCCGGAAATCCGTAACACTTGGCTGGCGCCGGAAGATCCCATGACCGCCCCGTTGTACGAGTAAACCGGAAGGAGTCTGTTGTTTTTTTCACCGGAAAGAGTGAGAACTTGTCGTTGGTTTTGCGCCGCATGCCGAACATTTGCCCGGCAAACTCATAACTCATTTCCTTGACAGCCATCCGGCCGGAACCGTTTCCATCAATCTCTGTGTGAAAACCCAGGGACGATCCGAAAAAAAGGACGCTGCCTTTCCGTTCCGGGTCTTCAATGATAAGTTCCTGAGGCTGATCCCACTCAATACCTAATTTCAGACAAGACGCATCTTCATGATTGAAGCGCAGATCCCGGAAGGTTCCAAGTTCCACCAGGCTGGCCTTGTCGCCAAGATTAAGCACTTGCCCGCGATCAGCCGACTCAGTGGTCTGCTTGAGCATGAGCAGCAACTGCAAAAGGCTCGTCTTGCCAGAACTGTTGCTGCCGAAAAGACCGGTGATAGGGGCCAGTTTGATGTCGCCTGTCTGCTTCCAGGACTTGAAATTGATGGCGGATATTTTTCTTATCATGGTTATTTCCCCCCCACGGTAATCTCAATAATCGTCATGGTATCGTTGCCAAAGATATCCACCACCTTGACCGCGATTTTCCTGCGCCCCGGCGGAACCTCCTGGGCCACGCTGATCAACTCCAGCTTGCGGTCCTTCTTGGTGCGGAAGGACTGCCACTCGTTTTCAAAGAT
>DYDL01000171.1 GCA_020717925.1 Desulfocapsa sp. | reverse complement strand
TTATCGGCAGGCCTTTGCCGAATTCAACCCGGAGGTGGTGGCCCGGTTTGACGAGGCCAGGATTGCCGAGCTGCTCGCCAACCCCGGTATCGTCCGCAACCGCTTGAAGGTGCGGTCCACCGTTGCTAATGCCCGCGCCTTTCTGGCCGTTCAGGAGGAATTCGGCTCATTTGCCGCATACCAGTGGCGTTTTGTGGACGGCCAACCGATCCAGAATCATTGGCGCACCGTGGCGGAGGTGCCGCCCTCGACTCCGCTCTCCGACACCATGAGCCGCGACCTCAAGCAACGTGGCTTCCGCTTTGTCGGCACTACCATCTGCTATGCCCACATGCAGGCGGTGGGCATGGTCAACGACCATACCGTCGATTGCTTCCGCTGGCGGGATTTGGCAGGAGCGGGTGCCTAGGGCACATCTTGGTAATAGTTTGCCAGCGCGTTTTTGGTGTCAATTCCGGCCATCGCGACCGTTGTCATCGACCACCCCGCGCAAGGGAATGCGAAAGGGAATTTATACTTGCGCCGGCTATGGTAGAATATGCACAATAGTAATTGTCCCCGGCATCCGCACGTTTTACGTGCGTAGCTGGATAGTTACAAAAAAAATCAGGAGTGTCCGCCATGTTCGACTTCACCTTCCACAACCCCACCAGGATCATCTTCGGCAAGGACAAGGAAAACCAGATCGGCCAGGAACTGAAACAGGCTGGCCTGAGCCGGGTGCTTTTCGTTTACGGCCGCGACTCCATCAAGCGTTCCGGCCTCTACGAGCGCGTGACGCAAAGCCTCAAGGATAACAACATCGCCTGGATGGAGCATGCGGGGGTCAGTTCCAATCCCGTGCTCTCCCATACCCGGGCCGGGGTGGCGCTTGCCAAAGAGGCCGGCGTCGATGGCCTGCTCGCCGTGGGCGGCGGCTCGGTGCTTGACGAGGCCAAGGCCATTGCCGTGGGCGCCCTGGCCCCGGATGACGTCTGGAACTACTTCATCGGCAAGGAGGTGACCGCCGCCCTGCCGGTCTGCACCGTGCTGACCATAGCCGCCACCGGCAGCGAGATGAACGGCAACGCGGTAATCACCAACGAAGAAACCCAGCAGAAATACAACATCTCCTCTTCCCACGTTTACCCCCGCTTCTCCATCCTCAACCCGGCCCTCACCCGCACCGTGCCCCCGGACTACAGCGCTTACTCCGCCGTGGATGCCATTGCCCATGTTATCGAGGGCTATTTTACCGGCCAGGGCGTTGGCCTGCAGAACCGGCTGGTGGAGACGATCGTCAAGACGGTGATGGCCACCACCGAGGTGATCCTGGCCAGGCCGGACGACTACGACGCCAGGGCAGAATTCATGTGGGGCGCTACCCTGGCCCTGAACGGCCTCACCAAGTCTGGCATCGGCCCCCACGCTTTCCCCAATCACATGATCGAACACGCGCTGAGCGCCATCTATAATATCCCGCATGGCGCCGGGCTGGCCATCGTCATGCCGGCCTGGATGCGCTGGTTCGCGCCCAGGCGGCCGGCCATCTTCGAGCGCTTCGCCCACCGGATATTCGGCTTGAGGAGCGGGGACGACGGCATCGAAGCCCTGGAGCGGTGGTTCGTCGCCATAAAGGCTCCCACTCGGTTGGCCGAGGCCGGCATCCCGGCCGGCGACATCGAGAAGATCGCGGCCAATGCCGCCGGTCTGGCCGCGGTCTGGGGCATTGCCCAGGAGTATCCCAAAGAGGTCATCGCCGATATCCTGCGGCTGGCCGTTTGAAACCGGCCAATAAATCTGGTTGGCAGTGGTTGGCAAACCGGATATTTTGAGTGACAGGTTCAGTACCTTGGCATCGCCAACTTGATGGGGGAGTTGATGGATCTTATCCTGCAATATCCGGTTTTCACCCTGGACGGTCGCCTGCTGCTGCCCGCCGAGACCAAACTTACCGCCGCCACCATGGATCGTCTCGCTGATGAGGGGCGCGCCAATGCCTTTCCGACAGAATCCATCATGAACCACGCCACGGTGCGCGCGGACATCCACCGATTTCTCACCCTGCCGCCCTATCATATCATTTTTGCGGATCCCGGGCAGACCGGGCACGTTCTGGACCTTTTTGAGAGGGTAACCCTGCCCGTGCCGCTGCTTAAGATCATCGACTACTTCAAGGAGCACGATTTTCACACCTACCGGCACAGCCTTATGGTGTACGCCCTGGCCACCCTGCTGGCCAAGGTGGTGGGCGCCGCGGATGAGGAGGTGGCGCAGGAGTCCATTGCCGGCCCTACCCATGACTTTGGCAAGATCAATGTGCCGCTGGCTATCCTGATGAAGGAGACTCCTCTGAGCCCTGATGAAAACCGGTTGTTGAAACATCACGTCATGGCGGGCTATGTGCTGCTCTGCTACTACCTGCACGAGAGAGAGAGCGCCACCATCCGGCTGGCGCTGAACCACCATGAACGGAAGAACGGCTCAGGCTATCCGCGGGGCCTGAAACAGCAAAGCCGTCTGGTGGAGATCATTACGGTGGCGGATATTTACGATGCCCTGATCTCGGCCCGGCCCTATCGACAGGGTGCCTATCCAAACAGAACCGCGTTGGAAGAACTCACCGGCATGGCGGAGCGGGGTGAAATCGGCTGGAAGGTGCTCAGGACGTTGATCTCCCTGAATCGGGCGCAGAAACCAGACCCAGATGGGCTGATCGTTTCCACCGAAAGGCGGGGAGAGCCGCCGGTCGGTAACATGTTCGGCGTGTTGACGGACTAGCGGCGCCGCACCACCACGCGGCGGGCGCCAGCCGAACCCCCTTTTCTGACGACCCGGCGCACCAGCCGTTTTTTCGTGCCCGCCTCGTCGGTTGGGGCGCCGCTGCTTGCAGGGACATCATCCAGGGGCTCCATGTAGTTGCAGCCGGCCCGGGGGCAGCGCAGCAGTCGCTGGCCATGGATGTTCTTTTTTTCGACCAGATATGGGGAATGGCAGACCTGGCAGGGCACGGCGTGAGGCTTGGCCCAGGCCATGAACTCGCAATCCTCGGCCGGGCAGACGAAAAAGTCCTTGCCTGTCGGCGTCCGTTTGTTGATGATATTGGCCTTGCCGCAGACCGGACAGGGTATGCTGTCATTTTCGGCGGTCGGAGGCGGTGCAACGGTAACGGCTGGTGCCACCGGGCTGGCAACAGCGGCCTCCGCTGGCAAAGGCTCCTGCTCGTAAACCTCGGCCGGTGACGTGGATTCAATGGCGGCCGGTTCCACCTTTTCCTGACTGTCAATGGTCTGCGTCTCTTCCGCGGTCTGGGCCTCCATCATGGCCTCGGGCATGGCCTCGGGCCGGACCGTCTCGGTTTTCATTGGTTCCGGCGGCTCCGGCGCGGTGGCCGGGGCCGGAGCCAGCGGGGACGCCTCTGTTGGCCGGGTGACAATGATCCGGTTGGCGGCCTGCTTCCGTTCCCTGAGCTTGGCGGAGATATCGTCCTGCACCAGGGGTTTGCCCTGCATGGCCAAGGTCTGATCGAACTGGCGCAGGGCAAACCCAAGCTCCTTGCGGCCGTCGATTGCCTCCTCGGCCGTCTGCTTCAGGTAGGCGGAGAGATTGACGCTGCGCATGGCAGGAAAGACGCGGCTCAAGGCAGCCGCCACCTTGAAGGCGTGCTCACCGGCGCGCAGTTCACCCCGAGGGCCAATGGTGAGATAGCCGCTGGTGGCCATGCTGTGGAGCATGAGAACGGCCGTGGCATCCAGTTCCATGTCAAGATCGGCAAGGTCGGTGAACAGGCTTTCAAAAGTGTAATACTCCGGCGGGAAGCCGGCGGTGTGCTCAGGGGTGATTTTAACCAGGGAAGCGGTTCTGCCGACCTCAAGGGTGGCCAGGGGAGAGGCAACCATCAGCTCCCGGTCGCGCGGCTCCTGGTAGGCAACGAGAAAGCCCTGTTCCCGCAGGGACCGGCCCCGGGCCAGAAACCGGCAGGCAGGGCCGGCCTTGAGTTCCACGGCAATGGACTCTTCCTCGGCATCGGCCATCTGACTGGCCAAGGCCCGCAGCCGGATAAGCTCGTAGATCCTGAGTGCTTCCTCGGGGAGTTTGCCCGCCAGTGTTGTTGCCGTTATTTCCGGGGCCAGCGGCAGGAGAAAACCCTCATCGCCGGTCAGGGGTTCCGCCCCGCCCGGCACTGCCTCCGCGCCATATTCCCGCATGGCCTGGGCTCGAATGCTGGCCTCCAGTTTTTCCAGGCTGCCCGCCTTGTCCTGGGGCAGGAAGGAAGATATCAGGCCCATGCAGACGCCGTTATATTCCACGCCATGGAAGAGCAGGCGGATCGCGGCCAGCACCGCCCGCAACTCCATGCCGAAATCACTGACCACGTCGGTCAGCAGTTCACTCAAGCGGAAGGGCTCGGGCGGAGCGATGCGCAACGTTTCCCGTTCCACCTTGGCCACTTCAAAAAGCAGATCCTTGAAAAGATTGACCGCCTCCTTGCCCTGGGCCGCCTCCTTGAAGAAGCCTTCCGCGGTGCTGCCGGGGGCGCTCTGCAGCCGGGCGGAAAATTCACCCGCCCCGCTGGCCAGGGTCACCAGAACCTGCCACTTCTTGGCCGGTGAGTTGGCGCGGATCTCCTCTTCCCGTTCCACCAGGAAGAAGATGGTAGTCAGGCTATCAAAATTCAAGGGCAGATTGTTTGGACCGCGCTGGGTGCCCAAGAGCCGCATGATATGGCTGCCCAGGCTGGCGTTGAAAAGCATATGAATGTGGTAGGCTTCTCCGGCTGCCGTGTCGACCGGGCCGGCCTGGCCAAGCCCCGCCAGCACCTCGTCGCGACGCAAGCCGAGCAGGCGCAGGCAGCGGGGCATGCCGGCCCCGTTGGTCAACTTGGCCAGGTAGCCGTTGATCATCCACGCCCAGTATTCTCCCTGGCGGTCAGGGGGGAGGGCAAGCAAAATTTCTCTGCCCCTGGCGACCTGCAGGGTCTCGACCAAGGCCTTTTCCTGGGGCAGGGGTGCAAAATCAAAGGCAACACCGGCGGAGCTAGCGCCATTGCCGAAGGAAACCTGCATGGGCGGCGAGGCAACCACGATGAACTCCGCCTCGCCTTCGTACTGATCCTTTAACGTTCTGGCCGTGGCCTGGGATTCAACGATTATCAAGGGTGCCGCCATCTACCTTCTCCTCCCGGTCCTTTGTTGCCGGCAAGCATCAGCAACCGTGCTTCCTGAATAAAAAAGGCAAAGCCACTAATCGCCAGTTATAGTAATCCAATTAGCCAGGCCATTAAACAAAAACCTTTTAGGTCACGCTTCCTTTGACGATACGTTGATTATGATTAACCGGGGCAGGGGAGAGGCCCTCCAGCTAACACCTACAGCATGAACCGCTACAGTCCAAACAATGCCTAATCTGATTTCCCGTCAGGGTATACAAGAACTCGCCCGCCAGCTCCCCTTCAAGGACGACACCTTGAAGGCCCGACTGTTTCATGCCATTGCCGCCTGCTATGCCGATGAGTCGTCCATGCCCGCCCTGGAAGCGATCCCGGCGGAGCAACTCATCACGCAACTCTGGGAGGTGGACAGTCCGAAGGAAATTCAGGCCAGGCGAAAAAATTTGAGCAGCCTGAAATCAGCGCTCAATAAAAGCCTGAAGGATCTGGAAAAACAGGGCAAGAACCCCGAGGCCATGGTGGTCGGGCGGGATAACACCTTTGTTGTTTCCGAGGAACGCAAGGACAGCCTGATCGAGAAACTGGGGATCACCGCGGGCGACGGCCAGTCCATGGTGGATCTCTTCTCCTCCTTTAAAAAGATCATCGCCGACATGGCCCGGGAGCAGGGTGGCGATGACATGCAGGCTCTTCTGGACCAGTTGGATGAGACCAGGCAGTTGGTGCAGAAGATATCCGGCCGCGGCACGCCCGGATCACAGCCCGCCGAGGATGAAGGCGCAGGGCCGCGAACCGGCGTGGATACTGGCGCCGGAGGTTTAGCGGGCGGTGAAGCAGATGGCGGTGCCACCCCGGCCGCGCGGGAGGCGGCGCCAGAAGCAGGCGAAGGATTTTCAGGCAAGGGCGGCGGAGATGGACTTGCAGAGGCCGAATCGCGGGCCAAGGAGAGCCGTGAGGCCGACGAGGCGAAAGGGGATGGGCTGTCAGCCGCGACATCGTCCCAAGCGGGGCCGGTGGGCGTGGCCGGGGCAGAGGACGTGGACGTCGGCTTGGTTGCGCCCGGCGCGGCCGGGGCCGGGAGCCAAGCGGGTCTGGAGGGTGGCGGGCCTTTGCCCGGCGTGGGCCCAGGGGGTGCGGAAATTAGCCAGGCGGGCGGCGAGGCGGCGTATGGTACGGCGTCCGATTCGTCGGAAAAGATCCTGGAAGATCAGGCCTTCAGGGCCGCCGAGTTTGTCCCCGAGGAGATTGTTGAGGAGATTGAAGCGGACGAGGTGCTGCCCGCGGAAGAGATTGAGGAAATCGAGGAAATAGAGGCGGAACTGCTCGATAGCGCTATTGCCGAAGAGGCAGAGGAGGTCGCGGCAATAGAGGCCGGGTCGGGCGGCATGCTGCCAGGGCTGGATCAGCCGGCCGAGGAGATGCTGAAGGATGACAGAGTCCCATCGTTAGGAGGTCAGGCGGAGGGCGATGCGACTTTGCCCGAGGCGGACATAGAGGAGGAGATCGGGGCGGCCGAGGCGCTGCCCA
>DYDL01000461.1 GCA_020717925.1 Desulfocapsa sp. | reverse complement strand
CACCGGCCGGGAAAACCACTGGTAGCAGACAAGTCCAATAACTACGGCAACGATGCCCGCAACGACGAGGGTTGGTTTCTTCATCATAGACCAAAAGCCGAGGAGGAAATACTAGCCACACCTCCCCGCCAACACAAAGCCAATTGCAGGGGAAGTGTCATCGCAGCTTGATGCGGAGGAACTGGCGGATCAGGCGGGCATTCATCAGGAGCGCACCCGCCGCCGTGCGGACGGTCTTGTTGTAGATGAGCAGGCTGATGAACTCGAAGGCTCGTTTGACCGCGCCCCCCACAAAAGGCCAGTATGTCCGGATAAAGGCCCGCTTGAACTCTCTCATCCACTGCTCAACCACTTCCTTCTTCACACCGTCTGTGAATCTCCATATCGGCCTGCTGCGGGACTGTTCCAATCTCGCCACGGTTTCATTGCTGTTCCATTCTTTCCACAAGGGGCTTCCCGGATGCACCATCAACGGCGAGATGTCGCAGAAATGGGGCCGGACCTGCTGGACGAATTCGATAGTGTCCTGGAAATCGCCCTGGGTTTCGGTGGGGGCTCCGGCGATGAAGCTTGCGATGGTGAACATATGGGCCTTCTTTGCCGTTCGGATGGCAGAAGCGAGGGCTGCGCGCCGTGCGGGTTTCTTGTAGGCGGCCAGCACGCTGTCGCTGCCGCTCTCCACCCCGATGAAGGCGAGGTCAAAACCGGCGCGTTGCATCAGACGCAGCGTGGCCTCCGGCAGCAGATGAAGGGTGCTCGCAAACCCGAAACGCAGGCCGAGGCGGCTCTCGATCAGCATTTCGCACAACGCGCGCACGCGGGCGGCATCGGCGCAGAAATTGTCGTCCCAGAAGATCACCATCTCGAATCCTTGTTCGCGAATTTGCTGAAGTTCCCGGAACACGTTGGACGCGCTTCGCGCCCGGAAACAGCGGTCGCAAAACCCCACCATGGAGCAAAAGGTGCAGGCAAACGGACAGCCTCTCGATGAAGACGCGGTGGTCACTCGCCCAGCCATAGAGGGGAGTTCATAGCCATACCACCGAACTCCATACAAGCCGGGCGCGGCCAGGCTCCTGTCGAGAAATGGCAGGCTGTCGAGATCTTCGACGAGTTGCGGCTCCCCTCGGATGATCTCTCCCTGCGACCGGTATGACAACCCCGGCAAGCCGGTCACAGCCTCGCCAGCCA
>DYDL01000460.1 GCA_020717925.1 Desulfocapsa sp. | reverse complement strand
CCTGGGCTTATAGAGTTTGCCGAGCAAGACGATGATCGGGTTCTTCTCCTCGGGCTGGATCTTGCCGCGGATGAAGATGGTCATCAGGACCGGGGTCAGGGTCACCGCCAGGAAGGAGGCGAAGAGCATGGCGAACGACTTGGTGTAGGCCAGCGGCTTGAAGAGCCGGCCCGCCTGGCCCTGCAGGGTGAAGACCGGCAGAAAGCCGACAGTGATTACCAGAAGCGCGAAGAACAGGGAAGGCCCGACCTCCTTGGCCGCCTCGATAATGACCTCAACCCGGTCGCCGCGCCGACCGCCATGTTCCCACTCCTCGAGCTTCTTGTGGGCGTTCTCCACCATGATGATCGAGGCGTCGACCATGGCGCCGATGGCGATGGCAATGCCGCCCAGGCTCATGATATTGGAGGTGACGCCGAGATAGTACATGCAGATAAAGGAGATGATGATCGCCATGGGCAGGGTCAGGATCACCACCAGGGCGCTCGGCAGGTGGAAGAGGAAGACGAGACAGACCACGCTCACCGCGATGGAGAGCTTGATAATCTCCTCCTTCAGGGTGGCGATGGAGGCATGGATGAGGTCGGAGCGATCGTAGGTGGTGACGATCTTGACGCCCTTGGGCAGGGCGGGCTGCACCTCACTTACGATCTTCGCCTTGACGCGCTCGATGACGTTCAGGACGTTTTCGCCAAAGCGCACGATGACAATGCCGCCCGCCACCTCGCCACGGCCGTCCAGATCGGCCAAGCCCCGCCTAATCTCGGGACCAAGCCTCAACGAGGCGACATCGCGCAACAGCACCGGGGTGCCTTCGCCGTCGCTCTTGATAACAATATTTTCCAGGTCGCGAATGTCCTTGATATAGCCGCGGCCCCGCACCATGTACTCGGTGCCCGAGAGTTCGAGAACCCTCCCCTCCACCTCGGCATTGCTCTTCTTGACGGCATCGGTCAGCTCCATCAAGGAGATGCCATAGGCGGCCAACCGGTTCGGATCGACGTTGATCTGGTACTGTTTAACAAAGCCGCCGACACTGGCGACCTGGGAAACGCCGGGCACGCTCTCCAGGGCGAGCTTGATGTTCCAGTCCTGCATGGAGCGCAACTGCGCCAGGTCATGGGCGCCGGACTCATCGACCAGGGCATAGCTGAACCCCCAGCCGACGCTGGTGGCGTCCGGCCCCAGCACCGGATTGACA
>DYDL01000459.1 GCA_020717925.1 Desulfocapsa sp. | reverse complement strand
GTCGGTCACCAATGGTGGCGACACTGTACAATGGCAGGAATTCGAGCTTCTGCCCGGGTAATTTCTTGTTCGGCCCGTTATAAAGCACCAATCCTTGCGGGCAATTTGGATATTTTTTAAGCATGAGGTGCAGACTGCGCAGGCTGCCGCCCGCACCTGACTTCACCTCCACGGGATAAATTTTGCCTTCCCGCACCACCAGATAGTCAACTTCGGCATTACTGCCACGGGCCTCCCTGGCCCAATAGAACAACTCCGAACCATGCCAGGCCAGAAGTTCTTGAGCAACAAATTGCTCGGCAAGCTTGCCGCGATACATGGCCAGAAGGTTTTCCTGCTGCAATTCCAATTCCACCGGCACCTGGCAGAGTCGCTGCATCAGCCCTATGTCCAGCATGGCTGCCTTGAATTTCTTTGGATTCGCGGTTGCGCCTAGCGGCAAACCACCAGGATCACAGGCCGGGATTTTATGAATTACCCTCGCCTTGGTCAGCAGGTCAAATGCCTTACGATTCATTTGGCCGGAATGACCATCATTAAGGCGGGTATATTTCAACTGCTCGCCAACACTTTTTGCCACGTTCAAAAAGACTGCATCAAGGCACATGGTATCGATGCGGGGCATGTACTTGGAAAAGTCATCACGATACGAGTCAAGAATTTCCGACTGGACGTGAAAGGTCGCCACCATCGAACCGGACTCACGATAGGTATTGATACATTCAGGCATGCCGCCGACAAAAAAATACCTGCGCAATTCCCCGAGAATCATTTGCTGGGCAGACTCGGTAATATTGTCTGGCGGGTCGAGAATATGTGCCGCCATCACTTCCTTGCCCATGGCGAGGAGATATTCGTAAAAGGTCATCGGCTGCATGTGCAGATATTGCACGCGGCCAACCGGGATGGGGATTTCGCCAAAGGCAAACTCCAACAGGGAACCGGCGGCAATAACGTGCAGTTCGGGCATCTCTTCATAAAAATAGCGTAATGCCATGATGGCGCGCGGGCAGGCCTGGATTTCATCGAAAAAAAGCAGCGTTTTGCCGGGAATGATGCGACCGGCAGTCAATTCCAGATGGCTCAGGATCGATTGCGGCTCAAGATTTCCAGCAAAATGCATGTGCAGATCCCGGCGTTTTTCCAGATCGATTTTGACAAAACGATCAAATTGCGGGGCCAGAACATTC
>DYDL01000170.1 GCA_020717925.1 Desulfocapsa sp. | reverse complement strand
CTCGCTTGCTTGCCTATAGGCCGAGCGAGCGTTGACCAGTTCATTGGGGGCCACGGTCGCGCAGCCGCAGCAGAACGCAACGAACGTGGCCAGGAGCAAGAATTGCATCGTTTTCATAAAATCCTCCTTTTGGATCAGAATAGGATCACGGGTTATCTTGCCGGAGTATGCGCACACGCTCCATTGCCGCCAAGGCCTCCGACTTTTCGGCATCCCCATGGGAGAGCGCTAGCGCCAGCTCGGAATCGGCTTCGGCCCGCAACAACATCGACGCGGCCTTGTCCTTTTTATCATTCGCGGCCAGATCCTTGGCGATTGCCAGTTCTTCCTTGGCTAGGTGCAAATAAAGCGAGGCTTGCGGCACGGTTGCCGCACCAGCCTCCTCGGCAGCGCGGATCCCCGATGTGGAAGCCTCGGTGCGTAGAGGTGCAACGCTTGCACAGCCAGCAGCCATTGCAGTAGTAACGACGGCCAGGATGCACAGCATCATTCTGAGCTTATATGCATGTTTCATTTCGCTCCCCCTGTTTTTTTGCTTTGATTATTAGTCGCATTTGATCCTCCTTAGTTTTGTACAACTGGGTTATCCACATATGATCACGAAAATTTTGGCTCGTAACAGAACCAACAGTTATGCAATAAGTTATAGCAACTAACGTGCCAAGGCATGGATTGGAACAATAATGGTGCAATTGCTTGATTGTACATTTGAAAATAATAAAGTGGTGATCCGGCGAGAAGTTGAAACCGTCAATGCGATCCGTCATATTTAACGTAGCCGCCGCATATGGCGGTTGTTACGTTGCTGCAATTGCATACCATGCTAGTTTTGATCGCCGAACACACAGCGAGATTGGTATACGCATAACAATTGGTGGGCGCAGTGGAAATGTGTTTTGATATCTTGCCGAGGGAGTGATAAATTGTTTTATTCGGTAAAATGGCAGTGGTTTTCCAGCGCGTTGACCCGGTTTGGCTGCCTACTTGATGGCATGCGAGAAATACAGATTTTGCCGACACGCAATCCGTTTAATATGGCAGTTATGTTAAATACGACAGATTACGAAGGCGGGTTTTCCTTTTTCCTTTTGCGCTATTTTTATTTTTTCTTGTAAAATTAAGATGTTGCACCGTTGGTGCCCTTGGATTTTTTTGGCACATTAGTTGCTATTATTTTAATGTGACCACAATGAATAAGCAAACATACTTGAGTATCATAGCTGCCCTGGCTACAGCCGTTGCGGTATGGCTATTTGCCTTGCTGGCGGCCCCGCTTGCCAGGCCGTTGGCCTGGGCGCTTATTATTGGCATTGCGACCCTTCCCCACCACGACCGGCTGGCCAGGCGATTCCCTGGCCATCCCCAGCGCTCCGCCGGCCTGATGGTTGTCGCCATAACCGTTTGTTTTATCCTGCCGCTTGCGGCCCTCGTTGTCATGGTCGCGCAAAACGCCGCTGACTGGTACGCGGAAGGCGAGCAACTGGTGCAGGCATTTATGCCGACTGGGGCAGGCAGTCAAAGTCAATTTTCGTTTGCCAGCGATATGTTAGACCTGGGAAAGCGTTTCGGCATTGATCTTTCCGGTGTCGGCGCCAAGCTTGCTGCCGGTGTTTATGAATATCTCCTTGAACTCGCGACCAATGCCGCCAAAAATCTTGGAGAACTCCTCTTCAACATGGCGGTGGCGCTTTTTATACTCTTTTTTGTCTATCGAGATGGCGAAAGGATTCTGGACGCTGCCATCGTCCGGTTTGCCAGTGACCAGCACAGGGCGCGCCGCTATTTTGACGAGATTCGTGCCACCACTACCGCTGTCACCGTCGGCACAATCTTCACTTGTCTGGTGCAGGGCGTAATTGCCGGAGTCGGGTATTTCGCCGTCGGAGTACCAGCCCCGGTTTTATGCGGCGCACTGACCGCGCTGGCGGCGCTTGTGCCAGTTGTCGGCACCGGCATCGTCTGGGTGCCCCTGGCCGCACTTGTCGCCATCAACGGTGCCTTTCTCAAGGCGGGCCTGCTGGCTTTCTGGTGTATCTTTTTCGTGGGCTTTGCCGATAACGCGATTCGGCCGCTTGCCATTGGCGCCAAGAGCAATATTCCGGTCCCGGCGATTGTGCTTGGAGCGATCGCCGGTGTGTTTGCCCTGGGGATTCTTGGCCTTATCCTTGGCCCTGTTCTCTTCGCGATTTTTGTCACCGTTTGGCGGGAGGTAACCGATAGCGATCCGTTGACAGAGTCTGACAGGCATAGCGCTGACCCTGCCGGATGAATGGTGGCTTTTTATGGAAAAGCATATTTTTCTGATAAAATAGACCAATGAAAATCATCAAACCTTTCTTTTTGTTGATCCTGTTTGTAGCCGTTTTGGGCCTCGGCAATGGCTGTGCTACCCTGCCGAACGTCTCCGCCGTGATTGATGAGGCGCCGACAGACAAGGAGCCGAGACCAATCGTGTCGTCCAAGGGGCTGTTATCTCCAGCGCAAAGCAGGGCGATCATGGAAAGGCTGAAGAACTCAGTCGATCCGACGGACATTCTGGAACGCCATACCGTTGTAGTGGAATCGGTCACCGAAAGCCCGCTCACCAAGGGGAACAAGGTCACGCTGCTCGCCGATGGGCAGGAGACCTATGGGGCCATGTTCAAGGCCATGGAGCAGGCCAGAGACCATATCAACCTTGAAAGTTTTATCATTGAAGATGATGAAACCGGCGGCAAATTCGCCGATCTGTTGCTGCAAAAACAGGCGGCCGGGGTGCAGGTTAATGTCCTTTATGACAGCGTGGGCAGCATGAATACTCCTGCTGCTTTCTTCCAGCGCCTGCGCGACGGTGGCATTCAAGTGGTTGAATTCAACCCGATAAATCCCTTGAAGGCCCAGAAGGATTGGGGGCCGACGCATCGGGATCACCGCAAAATTTTGATCGTTGACGGTAAAGTCGCCATTATCGGGGGCATCAATATCAGCGAGGTTTATTCGAGCACTCCTTTCAAGCGGGAACAAAAAGACAAGGCGCCGATTCGCTGGCGTGACACCGACATTCAAACGGAAGGGCCGGCCGTGGCTGAATTCCAAAAGCTCTTTCTTGACACCTGGAGTAAGCAGAAGGGGCCGCAACTTGTTGGCCGCAACTATTTCCCTGCCCTCAAGGAAGAGGGTAAGGCACTGGTGCGGGTGGTCGGCAGCACGCCGGGAGAGAGCAACCGGATCCCTTTTATTGTGTATGTTTCGGCCATGGTTTTTGCAGAGTCTTCGCTTCACATAACCAATTCCTATTTCATCCCGGACGACCAGATCGTCAAGGCCCTTACCGATGCGGCTAAGCGTGGGGTTGACGTTAAGATCATTCTCCCCGGGATCACTGATTCCAAGCTGGCCTTGTATGCCCAGAGGTATCATTATACCGAGCTGTTGCAAGCGGGAGTGCGGTTATACGAACACAGCGATGCCCTGCTGCACGCCAAAACCGCGGTGGTTGACCAGGTTTTGGCAACCGTCGGCTCAACCAACATGGACTTCTTGAGCCTGTTAAACAATGACGAGGTCAATGCGGTAATCCTGAATCGCGAATTTGCCGTCGCCATGGAGCAGATGTTTGTCCGTGACCTTGCTGATTCCAAACAGATTCAATGGGATGAATGGCGGAAAAGACCTTTGTTGCTCAAGGTAAGGGAGTGGTTTGTTAATTTATTCGTCCGTTTTTTGTAAGCATGCGGCAAAATCGGGCTCATTACGATGGGAGTAAGTCGTGTGGAACCGATGTATAAACTTGGCAAATCCCTGCGCGTCTTGCAGTGCCTGCTCGCCGTTGCCGTGCTCTTGGTGGCCGGTTTCACCAGGGGTGCCGAAGAGCCTCGCCCGGGCGAGGCTTTGCTGCGTGCAACCTATCTCCGTAACCTGGCCAGATTGGAGACAAACAGCTTTGGTCTACCTCTCTTTCTGGACTCTTTTGAGTTGGCTGACCGGGTGCATGTCGATGTCTACGGGATATTCGACCATCCCTTCAGCAGCGTGGTCGACTTGCTCAAGGTGCCGGCGAACTGGTGCGATATCGTCTCCCTCAATCCCAATGTCAAGGTGTGCACATACCGGGCAGTGCCGGGCGCCTGGCTGCTGACCTTTTACGTTGGCGGCAAAGGATATCAACCTCCGGAAGAGACGCGGCAAGTCATTTACCATTACCGCGACGCTGTGCAGCAGCAAGGGTATCTGGATCTCCTGCTTAGTGCCGATGCCGGCCCTTTCGCTACCAAGGACCACCGGATGAGGTTCGAGGCCCTGCCCCTTGACGGGGAAAGGACGTTTGTCCACGTCAGTTATGAATACAGTGACAGCGTTGCCATGCGCCTCGCGGCCAAGGTCTACTTCGCGACCCTCGCGCGGAGCAAGGTAGGGTTCACGGTGCTTGGCATGGAAAGCAACGGGGAACCCGTATATATCGGGGGACCGCGCGGCTCGCTTGAACGCAACGCGGTCCGCTACTATTTCGCCATCCAGTCCTTCCTGGATACGTTGGGCTATCCCGAGAAAACTCGTTTCAGCATGAGGATCAGCGCGTGGTACGATCTGGCGGCCCGTTATCGGAGGCAACTCTTCGACCTGGACCGGGAAGACTACCTTACCTTCAAGACCAAGGACCATGAGAATCAGATAATGCTCCAGCAGCGGCTTGAGACCGAGCTGCCGTGAGGCCCGGCCTCAATCCCTTGGGCAGGCAACAATCTTCTCAGGCCACGGCAAGATAGGGTTGCAGGGCCTCAAACTCATGGTCGGTTAGCGGCACGGCAAAGCCTACGCCGCGACGATAGTTTACGATGTCGGCATTGCCCGGATAGAGCAGGCCGGTTGCCCGATCATGCAAGTCCTTTACCCGCAGGTTCTTCATGATAAAAAAACTCAAAGGGCCGGCATGCAGGATATTCAGCCTTTCGCTTTGGCAAGGCTGATGCATGGGGGCACCGTCTGTCGCATTGGGACGAAACTTGACCAACTGGAACGCCATGCCGGTGGGACTGATATCCAGGATTTGACCGGAGTAGTCATCGGAGACGCAAAGGAGTTTATCGCCGACTTTGAACCGGGGTGATTTCCTTCGGTCCGCCAAAAGTGGCAAGGCCTCCCGTGGTTGCATGCCTTCACCGGCTGGCGCGTCACGGGCAGGCATAACAAGTCTGATGTTTGGCGAATGTTGGGCCTGGTTACTAAGGCAAGCGAGATTAGCCAGCATGGGCAGTTCATCCTCGGTTTTGTTCATTTTAACTTTGCGGCCGCGCTGTGGAGGGCGCTCTTAACATCATCCCAGGTCTTTTCCGCCCCGGTTTTCAGCTCTTCCCATGCATCATCGCCGGCGCTCTTCAGTTCGCGCAGTTTTACCTTGGCCGTTTCTTGCCCGTGCTGCAAGGCTTCGATGGTTTTGAAGTATTCGATTTTCGTCTCGGCCGTGGCCTTGTTCGCCCGGGCCTTGAGCAGGGCAATCTGTGCCTTTCCTTCCTCAAGCTGCGCATCGAACTTCTCTTCGTATGCCTTTCGTTTGTCGCTCATATTAATATCCTCAGTAGTTACAAAAATCATGTACTGCTTTCAGCATCAGAGATAAGGGCCTTGCAATAAAAGCCCTTATCTCTTTCCCCGCGGGGGTGGTTAGGAACAATGTTTTTCTAGAACTGCATGCGGAGACCAACCAACAGGTTGTGGCTTGCGATCTCGGCCTTGATCGTACCATCGGCATCATCATCGAACTCTGGATCCTGGGTGCCGAAATACCGGTACTCCGCATCGATGCTGAGCTGCTTGGTCAGAGCAAAATTAACACCGGCCATGCCCTGGTAGGCATATACGGTATCGCTGTCATCCCAAGTAAAAGATTGGTCAGAGAGATCGACCTTGGCTACACCGACACCACCACCGACATAGGGGGTGATGAAGGTGGAGTTGGCGAAATCAAAATATGCATTGAGCATGCCGCTCAGATTCTTTATGTCGCCATCGGCCTCGCCGGAACCATTTCTGTCTGAATACCCATCCAGGTCATTGGCATAATAGGCCACTTCACCCTCAAGCCTGAACATGGGGAATTTATAGCCGAGCGCTAGATTCATGCCAAAGCCGTTATCATATGAGAATTCGCTGGAATAGCCATCAGAAGTAGTAATGTTACTGTCCGAGAGGATGGAGAGGCCGAACTTGGCGCCCACATACACCCCTTCCTCCGCCTGGGCCGTTGCAAAAGAAAATGTCATCAATGCTCCTAGAACACTCACCAATAGAATTCGCTTCATAATGTTTTCTCCTTGCTCTCTTTTTTTGTTTTCTCCAAGACAACCTGAGATGTTGCCTTCGAGATTCAGCCATCATTGTAATTAATATAGCAACTATCGTGCCAGAGCAGGGCGACGGTGAGTAATGGCGCAACCATTTGATTGTGAAAGATAAAATTACACGAGCGAGTAGGGGGGACGATGAAAGCCGTTAACGAAATCCGTCATGTTTGACGTAACTGCGATATGCGACGGGGCAGGTTGAGGAAAAAATGTCACTCTTGCATGTCGTTCATTTGTTGCCGGGCAATGCCGTATTTCCGCATCCGGGCACGCAGGGTGCTGGGGTTGATCCCAAGTAGTAACGCTGCCCCTTTTTTCCCCTCGACACGCCAATTGGTTTTCTGCATTACCTGGAGGATGTGGTCACGTTCCAGGTCGACGAGGGCTTTGACTTCTTGCCCGTCCAGCTCTCCTGGCTTCATGAAGGAATCGAACCGGTCCAATACCTGAAGCACGTTCCCTGGGCTGGTGATTACCGCTCGCTCGATGACACTTTCCAACTCCCGAACATTGCCGGGCCAGTGGTATTCCTGCAGAACTCTCAGGGTTTCCGGT
>DYDL01000169.1:3317-6907 GCA_020717925.1 Desulfocapsa sp. | reverse complement strand
ACCGCCATGACCGGACCTGGCCCATTGCTGGTTGATGGTAATATTCGCCGAGTGGACGTTGTGGCAATCGCGGCAAACCCGCTCGTTGGCCGGATTCAGGCTGTAGCCTTCAATCTTATCCACGGTGCTTGGATCGTCGTAATGGGTGGAGGAGATCACCAGGCCCCAGCGGTTGGCGTGGTAAATGAGATCGCCGGAGGCGCCATCCACCGTGCCGCCAACCGGATCTGGATCGGCATCGACCTGCGCGTCGTGGCGCTGGTGGCAGTTGGCGCAGGTATTGTACTCGGCGGATGCCGTACTCGCCGCCTTCAGAAGTTCGCCTGGATTGTGGGCGTTATGGCAGGTACGGCACTGGATCGGGTGGGCCACGCCGTCGATGGGCCGGGTGGCGGCCAGATCTTCCCAGGTGCTGACAGCCTTGTACTGCCTGCCACCCTCGTCGGTGTGGCATTTCACGCAGATCGCCTCATTGCGGTACCCGGCACTCTTGTGCGGCGAGGCCAGGTAATCCGAAAGGATACGGCTCGCCTCGGTGAACGCGGCATGGTCATCAGTGGTGCTGGCAAAGCTGCCCGTATTATGACAGTTACCGCAGACGTTATAGTCCGGGGTGGGGTTCGGAATGGGATTGGGATCCACCCCGGCGGCATGCTGGCCGCCGGCGCCATGGCAGGCCTCGCAGGTGACCGCGGCCAGGCCGGCGGCGGGCACGTCATCCGTGTCAATCAGCCCTTCCAGGCGTCTGCCGTCACCAATCGGGTCATGGCAGGAAAGACAGCCGGCCGCCCTGTTGGCAACGCTGACCTCGGTGCTGTGAATCACATGTCTGCCGACCAGATAATCGGTAACCACGTCCACGCTCCAGGCAAACCCCGCGTGGCAGTCAATACATTTGTCCGCGCCCTCATAGGGCCGGTTCTCACCATCAACCCCAAAGGGCGCCGCCGTGGTAGGCGCGGTGCCGGCGGAAGTTTCTTCGGCAGGGCGACTGCTGCCGCAGCCCGACAGCACGCCTATGAGCGTAACCGCGGTCATGGCCAGCAATGCGGTCTTCAGCGATCTCATATTCCAATTCCTCTTGGGGTGATTTATCCAATAACTCAATTCAATCAATGGTGAGCTAGCCTGTTGGTTCTATGGCCTGGTCACCGCGCTGTCGTTGGCAACATTCCCGTCTTCCTGGAAATATTCGGCCGCCACCGGATATATGCTGAGATCAATGGTGCCATCCATGACGCGGTTGTCCAGCCAGTCGATGGAATCAAAAATCAATCTCTGGGCATAGAACCGGTTGTGGGCAAAGGCGCCAGGATCGTGTTTCAGCGTGTTGTAGTTGAAAGCGGCCCCCATATCCTTCTTGCCGGTGGCATCCCCGGTCAGGGTCCAATCCTTGTTGGTGAAGTAAGGATAATCCGGAAGGAAATCATACCCCCTGGTCGCCAGGTTGGCGGACAGGGCCGCCATGGCGGCGTCAAAGCCCTCCTCTTGCTCAATCAGGACGGCAGGGGTCAAGGCAAAACCACCGGTATGGCAACTGACGCAGACCGTGGCGGTGATCGCCGTGATCACCCCGCCCGCGTCCTTGGTCACCGGCAGGTAAAGATGGCTTTCCGGCGAAGAGAGATGACAGCCGATACAGGGGCCCTTGGTGCCGTTTGTTGCCTCGAAAGCCGCCAGCCGCGCATCGGTGCCCATGCCGATCTGGTCGTGGGCGTAGTACTCCGGGTTGGCGTAATCATCGGTACTCGGGTGGTTGTCCGCGTCGAACTCATAGCCGGTGGCGGTGAACACCGTGCCGCCAGCAGACAGGTAATGGGAGCTGATAAAGCTCTTGTTGTTGAAAACGACGGTGGCATTATTCTTGATGGTCTCACCGCTCTCCCGGCCGGTATGGCATGCCACGCAGAGATTGGAGTTCAGCGCGTCAGGGAAGATATGCGGCGCGTCGGTGTATGGCGCGGTGATCGCGCCCGGGTTACGTAGGGAGCCGGCATTGTCGGCATGGCAGGCCCAACAGTAGAGCATCTCGTTCTGGCCGGAGGCAACGGTGGCGCCAGTGGTGTCATTATGCAACTGCCAGCCATCCAGGTGTGAAAAATCATTGTTGGCTGGATCGTAATGGGCCTGGTCGGTCATATAATTTTTGGCGCCCGTGGCGGTATGGCACCGCTGACACGCACCACGGTCAAGATCCGGGGCAGTGCCCTCATCGCTGCCATCCGCCTTGTATGTTGCGTCCCAGTTGTAATGGAGAAAGGCGCTTTCGTTATCGTGGGGACCGGCCGCCCGCACCGCCTGCACCTCGGCAAAGGTATTGTTAGGTTGGAGCGCTGCCGCCGCCTCCTTGAGGGTAAAGAGCTCACCGCCATGGCCGGAGCGGGACCACTGCTGGTTAATGGTAATATCGGCCGTGTGGACGTTGTGGCAGTCCCGGCAGACATGCTCGTTAGCAGGATCCATGGTGTAACCTTCAATTACGTCAAGAGTGGCCGGGTTGTCGTAGTGGGTGGAGGAGATCACTCGGCCCCAACGTTTAGCGTGGTAAATGAGATCCCCGGAGTTACCATCACCGGTGCCGTCTGGATGCGGATCTTCCGTCACCTGCGCATCATGCGGTTGATGGCAGTTGGTACAGGTATTGTACTCGGCGGATGCCGTGCTCGCCGCCTTCAGCAGTGCGCCGGGGTTATGGGCGTTATGGCAGGTACGGCACTGGATCGGGTGGGCTCCGTCGATAGGCTGGGTGTCGGCCAGGGCCGCCCAGGTATTCAAACCCTTGTACAGCCTGCCACCCTCGTCGGTATGACATTTAACGCAGATTGCATCGTTCCTTAGCTCTTGCGTGTAATGGAGCGAGGCCTTGTAATCCTCGAGAATATGGTCCCCCATGGATACATGGCCAGAGGTGCTGGTATCAAAGCTGTCGTTATGACAGTTGCCGCAGACGTTAATGTCCGGATTAAGGACCGGGATGGCAATGGATCCGCCGACCCCGACATGGTCGCCGCCCGCGCCATGGCAGGCCTCGCAGGTTACCGCGGCCAGGCCGGCCGCCGGCACGTTTGCTTTGGCGATCAGTCCGGCCAGACGACGACCATCGCCGACCGGGTCATGGCAAACCAGACAACCCTCGCCAGCCATGGAGGCGTCAACATTGGTGCTGTGCACCACATGCTGGCCGGCCAGATAGTCGGTAACCGCGTCCACGCTCCAGGCATAACCGGCGTGACAGGCAATGCACGCATCCGCGCCCACATAACGCCGGTTCTCGGCATCAACCCCCAACGGCGCCGAGCTTGCGCCATCGCCGCTGCTATCGCCGGTGGAACGGGAACTGTCACAGCCAGACAGCACGCCCATGAGCGTGGCAATGGTAATGGCCAGCAACGCTGTCTTCGATGATCGCATACTCCAACTCCTTCGGGTGATCAATTATTCAAATAAATCGTAACTGCTCAGGTTGTTTAGACTGTAGTCTGTTAGTCTTTCAGGCATACCTAACTACCTAAATGCCTACAGACTATCCACCTGCCCTTAATGACACTTCCGGCAGGTCTTGCCGCCGCTGGCCCTCTGCAGCCGCCCGC
>DYDL01000169.1:0-3043 GCA_020717925.1 Desulfocapsa sp. | reverse complement strand
ATCCTCCGGGGCAAAGGCGCTGTGGCAGTCCAGGCAGAACTGGCTGCCGTGGCAGGTGGTGCAGCGCTGCGGTTCGGTGCGCGCCGCAATGGGATGGCTCACCGCAAAGTCCGAGCGATGCACGTTGACCATCTTATTGGTAAAGGCGCCCATCTCGTCGGCCGGGCCGACCGCATGGCACTCCATACAGTATTGCTGCTCGTGGCAGCGCTCGCAATCAAACTGCCCGCCGCCGGAACTCCGATAGGACTGACGGGCCAGCACCGAATGACTTAAAGACCAGGTCGAACCATGGGTCTGCAGACCGGGCATTTCCACGGTTTCGATGAACGTCTTGTCGGCGTGGCATTCCTCGCAGACCTTGCGCTCCGGAACAATAGTAGCGGACCCCTCTTTATGGCAGGTGGTGCACGGCTCTTCCCGGGTGTATTCCTTCCAGTGCGTGGAATGGTTGAACAGCACGGCCCAGGCGGGCGGAGCCCCCAGGATGACCATGATCGTCACAACAAGCAGATACCGCATCATAGTACAACCCCTTGTCAGAATTTTATATTCAAGCGGACCCGGCCCTGATAACTCTCCTGCCAGAGGTCGCTTTCGATTCTTTCCACCTTGGCCTGCAAGTCGATCTTCTTGGTGAGGTAGGCCGTCATGTCCACCCAGTAACGGCGGGCGGTGGTGTCGTCATCATCGATGTCAAGCCGTCTTTCGAGCACGTCGTAATGGGCGCCGATGCCCGCGTCGAGAAAGCGGTTGAGCAGATAGCCCACCCGGGCCTTGCAGCCGCGCATGTGCTGGCTATCGTCGGACTGACGCCGGGTGCTGATCAAATAACCGGAAAAGCGCTTGACGCGAATCTGCTCGATACCAATTTCATAGACGTCGGCATCCTCATAGTCCTCATACATCTCATGGGTATACCGGCCAAAGGCGCGCAACCCCGGAGCCAGGCGGTAATCGAACTCGGCCACACCCTGCTCGTACTTGGCCACCGCGAATACCGAGTAGATGGAGGTGGAGGAGAACACCGGCAGGGAATAGAGGTATTCCGTGCTCAGCCCCCATTGGGGGCTGCGGTGGTATTTGACCCCGGCCAGGCCATAGGTCAGTTCCGCGGTAAGCCAGCTATACTGCAGGTCGGTATAGATGTCGAGCTGGTCCAGCAGATCGTAGTCACCGGTGAAGCCGATGACCTCGTGGGTGAGCTCGCCGTCCCCCCACTTCTGGATGTAAGAAATTCCGAGGTCTAGCCCGTTGAAAAAACTGCCGTTCACCTCGCCGCCAAAGATCGTATCCTGGGCCTCGTAACTCTTGTAAAAGGCCATGTCGCCGCCGCCGAACATGGAAAAGGTAAGCGGCCCGACATCGCGGTAGCGCAAGGCAATACCGTCGAGAATCGAGGCGCCGGCCGCGTTGGCAATGAACTGCCGCCCCAGCCGGCAATCCAGCTTGCTGGTGAGAAAGCCGGTCTTGTCCAAATAGCCGTAATAGAGGCGGCTGTCCGCGTCCACCTCGTCATTCAGATCGGCGCCCAGCCGCCCGTAACCCCGGAAGTTATAGCCCTGCCCCCCGAGATCACTGGCGTTAAGCGTCAGGTACTGATAGACCGGGAGCGCCGTGTTCTCGCGCGTGGTGTCATACCATTCGATCACCGTACTGGACTTGCCCGTGATGGTGGTGCCGCAGGCAAGCCCCGCCGGCCAGGCCGCCAGGACAGTCAATGCCGCGCCAAGCAGAAATCCTTGCCCTCTCCTCATGCCGCCTCCTCTCCGTAAAAGATGGGGGACTCGCAGGCGCAACCGCTGCCCGCGCGTCACACTACCCTTCGATTCCTGCCACACTGTGGTATTTCTACCAGACTTTCCCCTTGCCAGTAGTAACGGATTACCAGGTGGAAAGCAACCCCTTTTGGGGCAACACCAGGGAAACATTTGCCTTTTGCCACGGCCCAGACCAGCGCCCTGCCGGAATCGCTGCCTTCCCCGGTCATTTTTTTAGCATAGCCGGGCAACAGTGGTAAAAGTCAAGGGGCTTGTCAAATTTATCTGGCTACCTGATTCCTGCCCCGCTTCTTGGCCCGATACAGGGCCTGGTCCGCCGCCTTGATCACCGCCAGGGGCCGGTCCTGCCTGGCCTTAGGTTCCGCCGCGCCGATGCTCACCGTAATTCCCACCTTTTTGCCGGTCGCGGTGCCATCTCGAACCTGCCTCGGCTTGCTTTTGGGCCGGCCGCGGCCCCGCAGGGTGAAGCCCGCCGCCTGGATCGCCAGGCGCAACTGTTCCAGGTGGGGCATCGCCTCTGCCAACGATGCCCCGGAGAAGAGCAGGGTGAACTCCTCGCCGCCATAGCGGTAGGCACGGCCGTTGCCGGTGACCCGGGCCAGGGTGGAGGCGACCATGCGCAGCACCTGGTCGCCCACGTCGTGACCGTACTTGTCGTTAAACTTCTTGAAAAAATCGATATCCACCATGGCCACCGTGTAGCGGGCACCAAGCTTCAGCAGATCCTCGTTCAAAGCGCGACGGCCGGGCAGACCGGTTAGTTCATCCTTGAAGGCCATGGCATAGGCCTCTTCCACGGTGGCGATCAGCAGGATAAGCCCGGCCACGGCAAAGAACAGGGTGGCGTGGTGCAGGTCAGCCCAGGGCAGCATGGCGGTGGAACCGGCGGCCAGCGCCCAGATGAAGCCGTAATCCAGCACCCGGCGCCGCCGGCTGGCCACCACCAGGAAGAGGAGCAGTGTCACGATAAAGGCCAGCACCGGCACCTGGGCCAGCGGCAGGGCGGCGGGCAGCGGCAACCACGCCGGCTGCCAGGCGAAAAGCCTGGGCAACAGCTCGGCCCGATGCCGGAACACCAGAAACACCACCAGTGGTTGCAAGACAATCGACGTCAGGCGCCACATGCCCCAAACCGTAGCGAGGCCGCGCTCGCGCATGAGGAAGATAATTGCCAGGTTCAGCGGCAGCAGGAGCGCCAGACAGTTGAGGACGTTGCGCCCGGTACTGCCAGGGCCGGCTTGGGCCACCGGAAAACCGGCCAG
>DYDL01000458.1 GCA_020717925.1 Desulfocapsa sp. | reverse complement strand
CGGCAATGGGAAGCGATTGAAGAGGCGGGCTTAATCCAGGAACTGCACCGTCGTTTCAGTTATTCTTTGAGCGAAATCGGCAAACGGATAGGCCGTGACAAGTCCTATGTCAAACGACGGATGGATCTGCTGGAATCATTGCCGGAAGAGATTTTATCGCAAGTAATCGCCGGGACAATCTCCACCTGGGCCGCCAATCGGGTGCTGATACCGTTGGCGCGCGCCAACTCCTCGGATGCAACAAGGCTTGCCTGCCATCTTGAGCGTGAACCGATGTCTACCCGTGAACTTCAGTTGTTTTATGAGCATTATCAAAAGGCTAACCGTCAAGTTCGGGAACGGATGCTGACTCATCCTGCGCTGTTCATCAAATCGATCCAGGCTGTTGACGGGAACAAGAACCATAGCCCTGAAGAAAAATGGCTGCATGACGCCAAGGTGGTCTGTGCCATCCTGGATCGCCTGCGTGATAAGGCGGACACGGTTTTTTATCCAAACCAGGAAAAAAAGCTGCGACAGCAGCTATTGGGCCGAGCTGCGAAAGCAAGGCGTCTGACCGTCGAACTGCAACAGAAAATCAAGGAGCGTCTTGAATATGATCGACCCCATCAAAGAACAAGTGATCCGGGAAATGGCGAAACAAGGGATAGCAAAGCGGATGATCGCCAAACAATTGAAGGTCTCCCGCAACACGGTGGACAGAGTGCTCGAGACGGCGGTAGCCAGACCATCGATCAGTAAAGAGTCGGGATATGACCAGCACATAGAGCAAGTCCGAGAACTCTTCCGCGACTGTCAGGGCAACGTCGTCCGGGTGCAGGAGGAACTTTGTGCCCGTTATAATATCACCATCCCCTACCAAAGCCTGACCTGGCTGATCCGTAAGTATCAGGTGCGCATCCCGGCACAAAAGAGAGCTGGACGCTATCATTTCGAGCCGGGCGCGGAGATGCAACACGATACCTCACCGCATAAACTGAAAATCGGCGACCGTTCGCTTACGGCCCAGTGTGCCGGCCTTTCCCTGGCCTACAGCCGTCAGCTTTTTATTCAGTACTATCCAAGGTTCACCAGGTTTGAATGCAAAACCTTCCTGACCGAGGCCATGGCCTATATGCAGGGCGCCTGCGGTCGCTGCGTGATCGATAATACCAGCGTGATTGTCAGCCACGGCGCCGGCCCGGATGCCTCATTCGCCCCGGAAATGGAGGCCTTTGCCAGAATCTAC
>DYDL01000457.1 GCA_020717925.1 Desulfocapsa sp. | reverse complement strand
TACTGCCGCGAAGTTCTCCCCACGCGCGTGGGGATGGTCCGCACGTCAGCAACCTAATGCGGCGCGCGCTATTGTTCTCCCCACGCGCGTGGGGATGGTCCGTTTTCGCGTGCTCGCCTTCGAGCGATGTCGGCGTTCTCCCCACGCGCGTGGGGATGGTCCGCGGTCGAGCAACCGAAAGGGGCGGACGTATGCGTTCTCCCCACGCGCGTGGGGATGGTCCGCAGGATGAACGCGATTGAAAACGAGGTCAAGGGTTCTCCCCACGCGCGTGGGGATGGTCCGTTTTGCCTCGCTCCCACCGGGCGGCACCAGCGGTTCTCCCCACGCGCGTGGGGATGGTCCGCGGCATCTGCTTTTTTTTCAGCCTCATCAACCGTTCTCCCCACGCGCGTGGGGATGGTCCGCCGACCGCTCCAAACGTGCTGGCCGTCGCGCTGTTCTCCCCACGCGCGTGGGGATGGTCCGGCCCTTCTCGCAAACATCATCGCCCGGCACTGGTTCTCCCCACGCGCGTGGGGATGGTCCGGCGAACGGGAACAGAAAACGAAACGTCCCGACGTTCTCCCCACGCGCGTGGGGATGGTCCGGGGCCGGGCGGCGGGTGGGGTTCAGAACGAGCGTTCTCCCCACGCGCGTGGGGATGGTCCGCTCATGCTCCCTGCCGGTGTAGGTGTGATGCTGTTCTCCCCACGCGCGTGGGGATGGTCCGGGTTAGACGTGCCGCGCGCGTCCGTTCTCATCGTTCTCCCCACGCGCGTGGGGATGGTCCGATTTCGTCCTATTTGTTGTCCGTTTCGAGCGCGTTCTCCCCACGCGCGTGGGGATGGTCCGCCGTTCCTACCCCCCCGCCACCCACGGCACCGGTTCTCCCCACGCGCGTGGGGATGGTCCGAGCACCTTGCAGGCGCGGGCCTTGCAGCGGGAGTTCTCCCCACGCGCGTGGGGATGGTCCGCGAAAAACGCGGCCCGCTGAGCTTCACCGTTCGTTCTCCCCACGCGCGTGGGGATGGTCCTGAGACACGTCGCGAAGAGCGGAGCATCGCGGCGTTCTCCCCACGCGCGTGGGGATGGTCCGCTTTGCCGTTGGAATCCGTCACTTGCTGCACCGTTCTCCCCACGCGCGTGGGGATGGTCCGAGTTCGGCTGGGGAAATCTTTTGGGTGAAGTAGTTCTCCCCACGCGCGTGGGGATGGTCCGTGGTTGTAACACTTTCGCGCC
>DYDL01000456.1 GCA_020717925.1 Desulfocapsa sp. | reverse complement strand
AGGGGCTGACCAGGGAGCCGCTGATGCTGTGCTCGTCGTAGCGGAGGCCGGGGGTCAGGGTAAAGTTCCCCAGGCGCAGGGTGTCGTTGACGAAGAGGCCCCAGACCTCTTCATAGCCGGGCCGGGACTCGTCCTGACTCGGCGCGCCCCAATTGTCCTGGGCCCAGGGGCCGTAGCTGGTGACACTGTCCATCGAGCTGCGGTTGATCTCGGTGCCCACGGCCACCTGCTGCCGGGAGTCGTGCCAGGTGAGGAGGCCGTTGGCCCCCTGGCCCTTTTCATGCCAGTTGGCCATATAAAACAGGGAGCCGGGGTCGCCCTCCGGGCTGGAGGCGAGAATATTGCGGTTGTCAATGAAGTTGCGCTCAAAGTCGCGGGCCCCGAGGTTGAAGTGGAGGGACTCGGTCAGGGCGGTATCGTAGTTGGCGGTGACGTAGTGGCTGCGGTCGCGGAGATCCTCGCTCCTAGAGGGGGAGGAATAATCGAAATCGCCGGTCTTGTAGTGGGGATCAACGGCCATGCCGGTGAAGGTGAGCAGGCCCTGATGGGGCAGATCGACAGTGAGCTTGCCGTAGGCCCGGCCCGAGTCGTAGAAGCGGTTATTGAGGAGGCCGTCGGAGTCCTGCCTCCCGGCGTAGAGGAAGTAGCCGACCCGGTCGACCTTGCCGGCGACATCGGTCTCGTAGGCCGCGACGCCGCGCTCGCCATAGTCGGCCCCCGCCGAGCCGGTGGGCCGGTCGCCGCCGGTGGGGGTCTTGGTGATGATGTTGATCACCCCGCCCTGGGAAGAGCCCCAGGCCGCCGAGCCCGGCCCCTTGATGATCTCGATCCGCTTGATGATCCGCAGGGGGATGTGGGAGAGATCGGCATTCCCGGACATGGCCGAGTTGAGGCGGACGCCGTCAATCAGCGCCAGGACATGCTCCTCCCGGCTGCCCTGGATGAAGACTTGAGAGCTGCCGTTGAAATCGGCCGGAAAGCGCGCCACCGAGAGCCCGGCCACCCGCTCAAGGACCTCGGCCAGGGATTGGGCGTGGATGGCCTCGATCTCCTCGGCGCTGATGACGGCGACGTTCTCGGCCACCTGGGTGAGGGGCTTGGCGGCGCGGGTGGCCACCTCTACCATCTGCGAGTCGTCGAAGTACATGGCCAGGGGGTCGGTTTCAGCAGCCTGGGCCGGAGCAGCGACAAGAAGCCCCAACGCCAGTGGGGAGAAAACCCGGATGGGGGAAAAAC
>DYDL01000455.1 GCA_020717925.1 Desulfocapsa sp. | reverse complement strand
CCGGCGGCATGACCTCGGTGCCGGATTTCGTCAGCTTCATGCAGCAATTCACCCCGGCGCAACGGGCCGGCATTTTCCAGGGCCTGGGCCTTGGCGCCAACCCGGAGAGCCGTTACGGCAACGACACCCTGTGGACCAACCGCTTCCGCCTGAACATCCGGGCCAAGGCCCTGGAAAACGTCGAGTTCAAGGGACGGCTGGCCATGTACAAGGCGTGGGGCATGCAGAACAATCCGGTAGATTACACTCTGGCCGGCGGCCCCTTCATGCTGAACTCACTCTCCATGGACGGCAATGTCAGCCGTACCCCCAAAGACTCCGCCCTCTACGTTGACCGCGCCTTTGTCAACTGGAACAACGTCGGCGGCGCGCCGGTCTGGTTCTCCATCGGCCGCCGGCCCACCACCGATGGTCCCCCGACCCAGTTCAAGCAGGGCCGCGACGAGCGCATGGCCACCCCGGTCGCCTACATGGATTACGCCTTTGACGGCATCTCCCTGGGTTATGCCTACAAGGAGTTGCCCGGCCTGGCCGACGCTCCTGGTCGGGTGCGGATCTGCTACGGCCGCGGCTTTGAGTCCGGCCCCGAGGTCTCCAGCAAGGGGCTTAAGGACACCGACTTCCTCGGCATCTCCTGGGACGTCTACAGCAAGGGCAGCCGTTTTATCAACATGCAGTCCTTTGCCGCCTTTGACATGTTCAACGTGCCCGACGACGTAAACTTCCCCAATCCGCTGGAGATGGCCTTTGGCGAGGGCAATGGCACCCTGGATCGCGCAAATCTCGGTAACATTTATCACACCTCGGCCGTCTACACCGACAAGTTGGGCAGCCTGAACTACTTTGCGGCCGGCGGCTGGAGCCGCACCGCCCCGAATGGCCAGGACGAGGTGGGCAACGGCCTGCTGACCTCCTGGTGGGACAAGGACTACCAGGACGCCAAGGACGGCTACTCAGCCTATGCCGGTGTGCGCTACGACCTGACTGACCTGGCCCTGAAACTTGGCCTTGAGTATAACTATGGCTCCAAGAATTGGATCGCCTTCACCCCGGGCAACGACGATCTGTACGCCTCCAAGCTCGCCGTGCGCGGCCATGTTGCCGAGGCCTACATGATCTGGAATATCCCGGGCGGCGAGAAGGTCTCCAAGTTTGCCGATGCCTTTATCCGGCTGGGCTTTCAGCACTATATGTATGATTACACCGGCAGCGGCTTCTG
>DYDL01000454.1 GCA_020717925.1 Desulfocapsa sp. | reverse complement strand
GCTGGGCTTTGTTCCAGCGATGGACTTCGTCCACGAAGAGGGTGGTTTTCTTCTGGTGCAGGCGGCGGCGCTCCTGGGCGGCTTCGATGACATCCTTGAGTTCGGCCTTGCCGGCTAGCACGGCGGAGAGCGTTTCGAAATGGGACTGGGTGCGGTTGGCGATGACCTGCGCCAGGGTGGTCTTGCCGGTGCCGGGCGGACCCCACAGGATGATGGACGAGAACAGCCGGTCGGACTCGATGGCGCGGCGCAGGAGTTTGCCCGGCCCGACGATGTGCTCCTGCCCGACGTACTCGTCGAGGGTGCGCGGGCGCATGCGGGCGGCCAGCGGGGCTTCGTCCTTCATGCGCTGCTGCATGGCGTGGTCGAAGAGGTCCATGCGTTGATTGTACCATTTGAGGGATTGAAACTTGACACGCGGCTGCCCCGACCCGTAAATTGGCGTTTTTTTATGCGGCTCCTGTCATTCTCGAAAATGTGACATTTGGCACTTGCCCATAAGATTGCATCGGCTATAATAAAAACAACTTCATCCTTAGGACTTGTAAAAAAATAACTTGAGATTCTTTCTTGGCGGCCCAACTCCGAACTGACCCGTGGAAGCGCCCATGATGTCAGCGTTTTTCGTTCGAGTTGAATGCACGTACGAGGCGCTTTAGAGAAGTATAATGGCTGCCTCTCCTATTACCACGGGTGACTATCATGAAAAATCAACCGGTACATCAATGTACATGTTCTGAATGTCAACGTGCAGAACCCGACCCTGTCAAAGACTTGCATAGCCAGATGAATTTCTTCCTGAGCACACTGGACGAACGCCAGCGGCGATTGTATGCGGGTTTGGAATCCAGACATGTCGGGTACGGGGGTGATCAACATTTGGCGATCATCACCGGTCTCAGCGTGAATACCATCGCCAAAGGCCGCCACGAACTGGAACAAGCCGAAGTGGATGATCGCATCCGTGTGGTGGGTGGTGGACGTCTTCGCATTGAAAAAAAGACCCGCTGATTATTTCGGCTCTGGACGAGTTCATGGAAGATGGGACGGCTGGCGATCCATGCAGTTCTTTGAAATGGAAGCGCAAGAGTCTCCGCCGATTGAGTATTGCGTTAGGTGAAGAGCATCCTGCCAGTCCGCCGACGGTGGGTCGGTTATTGCGTGAGCGAGATTATTCGCTCAGGGTCAACCATAAACAGTTGGGCGCTACCAGCCCTGACCGGGATGAGCAATTT
>DYDL01000453.1 GCA_020717925.1 Desulfocapsa sp. | reverse complement strand
GCCAAGGCCAAGAAGGTGGCGATCAAGGTGCCGCAGTTGAAAGACTGCAAGTACCATCCCAGCAAGGCCAATCCCTCGCCGGCCGGCCGCGAGAACATGATCTTCCTCACCGAGGGCCAGTCGGCCTCGGGCTCGATCGTCAGTTCGCGCGACCCCATGACCCAGGCGGTCTTTTCCCTCAAGGGCAAGCCCTTGAACGTCTTTGGCCAGCCCCTCACCCTGCTCTACAAGAACGACGAACTCTACAACATGATGCGCGCCCTGAACATCGAGGAATCGGTGGGCGGCCTGCGCTACGACAAGATCATCCTGGCCACCGATGCCGACGTCGACGGCCTGCACATCCGCAACCTGGTGCTCACCTTTTTCCTGCACTACTTCGAGTCCCTGGTCAAGCGCGGCCATGTCCATATCCTGGAGACGCCGATCTTCCGGGTGCGCAACAAGAAGCAGACCATCTACTGCTACTCGGAAAAGGAAAAGGAGGCCGCCACCCGGCAACTGGCCGCCAAGGGCGTGGGCAAGGCGGCGGTGGAGACCACCCGCTTCAAGGGGCTGGGCGAGATCTCGCCGGCCGAGTTCAAGCAGTTCATCGGCGACGACATGCGGCTGCGCCAGGTCAATATCGACCGGCTGAGCGAGATACCCGAGGTGCTCTCCTTCTACATGGGCAAGAACACCCCGGAACGCAAAAACTATATCATGGGACATCTCATCTGAGCCTGACCGGTTATGGAAGACAAAACTGATTTCGGCGAACTGCATAAGCTTTTCGATGACAACTTTATCGACTACACCTCCTACGTCATCCGCGAGCGCGCCATCCCGGACGTGGACGACGGCCTGAAGCCGGTGCAGCGCCGTATTTTGCAAACCTTGTTCAACATGGACGACGGCCGCTTCCACAAGGTGGCCAACGTGGTGGGCGCCACCATGAAGCTGCACCCGCACGGCGACGCCTCGATCTATGCCGCCCTGGTCAACCTCGCCAACAAGGGCTTTCTCATCGACCGCCAGGGCAACTTCGGCAATATCCTCACTGGCGACGGCGCCTCGGCCGCCCGCTATATCGAGTGCCGCCTCTCGCCCCTGGCCCGCGAGACCATGTTCAACAAGGATCTCACACAATACGTGGAGTCCTACGACGGTCGCATGCAGGAGCCGGTCTCCCTGCCAGCCAAGATTCCCCTGCT
>DYDL01000017.1 GCA_020717925.1 Desulfocapsa sp. | reverse complement strand
CTAAAGTATAATGATCTGATCAGGAAGACCATGGAGGCCAGGGTGTCTCGTGGTCTGGAAAAGGAGCAGAAGGGCGGGCGCTTTACCCTCATCGATCCGGCCCGTCTGCCGGAAAAGCCATTCAAGCCCAACCGGTTAGCGATTATGCTCATCGGCGTAGTGCTTGGAGTGGGGGCTGGTTTTGGCATGTTGGCGGTAAGGGAGTTTCTCGACGAATCGGTGCGTAGTGTCGGCGCCTTGGCCGCAGCCACCTCGTTTCCGGTGCTGGGCAGTATCCCCGAGATTGAGATTGAGCAGGATAGGATCAATAGAAAGCGTAAAAAGATTGTGTTATTGCTGGCCATTGTCGGCATCATTATTGCCGCTGTTTTTCTTTTTCATTTCCTGATCATGGATCTGGATGTTTTTTGGGCGAAGCTTGTGCGCAGGGTGGCTCTGCTCTATTAAGGTAATTTCCCCGATGTTGGGATTAGTTTTGGAGATCATGAAGTATGAAGCTACGCAAAGCCCTTGATAAGGCGAAAGAGGAGCGTGGGGAAATCAAGGAAGTTATCAGCGCCTTGACGCAACCTCCCCAGTCTGGTGACTGGAATGCTCCAGAGTATTCCCGCTCCACGGCGGTGCAGATTGATCCCGCGCAGTTGGCACGCAACCGGTGTGTCTGTATCAATCATGAGGCGCCGGAACTTGATTCCTATAAGGTGCTGCGCACGCAAATTCAGCAGCGGGCCAAGGAAAACGGCTGGAAGACCATGATGATCACCAGCGCCGTACAGGGCGAGGGCAAGACCCTTACCGCGGTCAATCTGGCCCTCACCTTTGCCAAGGAGTTCAATCAGACCGTGCTGCTGGTGGATGGCGATCTGAAGCAGCAGATGATTCACTCTCTTCTTGGCTTTTCCAGCAAGCGCGGGTTGGTTGACTATCTGGTTGACCATCAACCCCTGGAGGATCTCATTATCTGGCCCGGCATCGACAAATTGACCTTTATCTCTGGTGGCAAGAAGATTCCGGAGAGCACGGAGTTGCTGGCCTCGCCCAAGATGCGGGATCTGGTATCCGAGATGAAGAGCCGCTATGCGGACCGTTTCATCATCTTTGACGTGCCGCCGCTGCTGGATCGGGCCGACGCCCTGGCCTTCGCGCCGCTGGTCGATTGCATCCTCATGGTGGTGCAGGCCGGCAAGACCTCCATACATGATGTTAAGAATGCCGTGGAGCTCATTCCCAAGGAAAAGTTTCTTGGCTTTGTCTTGAATCGGCAGGGATCTGTCAACGAAGAGGGGTGAGCCAGAGCTGAAGGCTGAAGGCTTTAAGCTCAAGGCTGTGAAGGCTGGATGACAGGTGTTATCGAAGGAGCACAGGCCGTATGTATGAAAAATTTTACGGGCTGAGCGAAAAGCCCTTCCGTATTGTTCCTAATCCTAATTTCCTCTACCTTACCGCCAAGCACCAGAATGCCCTGACCACCCTGGAGTATGGCGTCTCCGAAGGTATCGGTTTCACTCTGCTTACCGGTGACATCGGCACCGGCAAGACCACCCTCATTCGCTATCTCTTGAACGAGATCGAAAAGAGCATGGACATTGCGGTGATTTTCAACACCAATGTGTCGGCCGACCAGTTGCTCAACCTGATCCTGCAGGAATTCGAACTTGCGCCGGATCGGGATAATAAGGCACGTACCCTGGATACGCTGTACCAGTACCTCATCAAGCGTTTTGCCGCGGGCCGTAAGGTGCTGCTCATCATCGACGAGGCCCAGAATCTGTCCCGGGACGCCTTGGAAGAGGTGCGCATGCTCTCGAATCTGCAGAGCGACGAGCACCTGCTGCTCAACATCATGCTGGTCGGCCAGCCTGAACTGAAGATCAAGCTGCAGCAACCAGGACTAACCCAGTTCAGCCAGCGTATCGCCGTCAATTATCACCTTACCGGCCTGGATCGTGAGGAGACTGATCACTACATTGCCTCGCGACTGGCAAAGGTGGGTGGCCGCTTCGAGATCTTCAGCCAGGAGGCCATGGATCGCATTCACCAGGCCTCGGCCGGTATCCCCCGGGCCATCAATCAGATATGCGACGCCGCTCTGGTGTATGGCTTCGCGGACGGCAAGGAGATTATCGATATTGAGATCATCGAGCAGGTGCTGGCTGACCGCGGTGAGATGGGGCTGACCGGTGCCACTCTGGAGGAGGTCTGCCCGGCCCTGCCCGTGCCGGCGGAAATTGTGTCCAAGGAGGTGCGGCAGCGCCTGTACGGACTGGAAGAAACCGTGGCTCAACTCCAGGCCAAGGTGGCGCTGCTTAGCGCGGCGGTGGAGAATAAAATTGATCAGTATCGCGACGATACGGCCCAGCGTTTTCAGGATCTGCTTATCCAGGAACGGAAACGCAGCGACAGTTTGTTGAGCGGTTACTCCAAGCTCAACCAGAAGTACTGGGCACTGCAGTGGTTGCGGGATAAAGACCGCAAAAAGGCCAAGCCCGTGGCCTCTACCGATGAGGTAGATCTGGATTTTGGCGCAGCGGTTGAGGAATAGGGGAACGATGAATTTTCAAGGGCATCTTGAAGGCGCCTTGCGCCTGCTTAAGGCCAATGCCCTGGTTGTTATCATGGGCGGGCTGCTGGTGCAACTGCTGGTCGCCTTTTCGTTAGGCGTCCTGGCCGGTCCCATGCTGGGCGCCTACCTGCTCTCGATGATCCTTTATGCCCGCGACCGGCGGAAGCCGGTATTTAACGATTATTTTGCCGGTCTACAGCGTTTTGGCGCTTTGTTTCCTTTTTTCTTCCTGCTGCTGTTGGTTACGCTTGGCTTTTTCCTGTTGATCATCCCTGGCCTGATCTTCATCGTTTGGTGGATTTATGCCCTGCCGCTCATGGCGGATAAAGGCATGGGGCTGAGCGAGGCCATGCGGGTCAGCCGAGCCAAGGTGCAGGAAAAAGGTTTTTTCATGCACCTGGTTTTTATCTTTATGATTACCGTGATTCCGGATCTGCTGATCATGTTTCTCTCTTCATTCATTCCCTTGCTGCAGTTCCTCTTTGTCCTGGTGCCGCCTTTGCAGGCCGCCTGCCTGGCCAGCCTCTACCTGGAGCAGTTCGAAGGCCTGGACCCTTCCAGACCGGGCGAGCCTGCTGGTGAACTGGCCTCGTCTTGAAGCTTGATCCAGGATTGTCGTAATCAACCATTTTGTGGTTCCGACAAAAGTCCCCATGCGTCTTAATTATCCGCAAGAATTGCCCATCGTTGCCCAGCGCGAGGCTATAGTCTCCACCATCAGGCACCACAGTGTGGTCATCGTGGCCGGGGATACCGGCTCCGGCAAGTCCACCCAGTTGCCTAAAATGTGTCTGGAGGCGGGTGGCGGCAAGAAGGGAGGGATTGCCTGTACCCAGCCCCGTCGGCTGGCGGCGGTCTCCTTGGCTGCGAGGGTTGCCGAGGAACTTGGTGAGCCCTGTGGGCAACGGGTAGGGTATAAAATCCGCTTTCGTAGTCAGGTGAGCCAGGCGACGGTCATTACCTATATGACCGACGGTATTCTCTTGGCCCAGACCCAGGGGGACCGGCAACTACTGGCCTTTGATACAATTCTGGTGGATGAGGCGCATGAGCGCAGCCTGAACATCGATTTTCTGCTTGGCATCCTGCAGCGTCTGTTGGCTACGCGTGTTGACCTGAAACTTATTATTACCTCGGCCACCCTGGACACGGCCAAGTTCGTCGCTCGTTTTCCAGACGCGCCAGTAATCGAGGTGCCGGGCCGGACCTTTCCCGTGGACGTAATCTATCCAGCGTCACAGGCTGAGGCTGAAGACGACGAGGAGATTGGTCATGTCGAGCGGGCGGTGGAGGCGGTGCTTAAGATCCGGCAACAAGATCGGACCGGCGACATGCTGGTTTTTATGCCCACTGAGCGCGATATCCGGGAAACCAGTGAGCTGCTGGCGACCAGATGCCGGCTGCCCGTCGGGCGGGAGGCGGATGGCCCCTTGATTCTGCCATTGTTCGGCCGTTTATCCAGGCAGGAGCAGCAGCGGATTTTTATGCCGGCCAGACGCCAGAAGATTGTGCTGGCCACTAACATTGCCGAGACCTCATTAACCGTGCCAGGCATTCGCTACGTTGTTGACAGCGGCCTGGCCCGGCTCACCATGTACAACCCCAGATCCCGTACCACCAAGATGCCGGTGCTGCCTATCTCCCGGGCCAGCGCCGACCAGCGCAAGGGGCGGTGCGGTCGAATGGGGCCTGGCATCTGCGTTAGGCTTTATAGTGAGGCGGACTATGAGAGCCGGCCCCCCTTCACCACCCCCGAGATCCTGCGATCCAACCTGGCCGAGGTCATTCTGCGCATGCTGGCCCTGGGCCTGGGCGACCCCGGCGACTTTCCCTTCCTCGACCCGCCGTCGCCCCGCGCCATCCGGGATGGCTATGCCCTGTTGGTCGAACTGGGCGCCATCGATAGCAAGGGGGATTTGACCCGGCGGGGCAGGATCATGGCGAGGCTACCCTTGGACCCCCGTATTGCCAGGATGATTCTTGCCGCCCAGGAGGAAAATTGTCTGCAAGAGGTGGCGGTGATCGCCGGCGCCTTAAGCGTGCAGGATCCGCGCATACGTTTGACCGGCCGTGAGGGGGAAGCCGATGCGGCCCATGCCCGTTTTGCCGACCAGGCCTCTGATTTTCTGGGCTTCAGGAACCTTTGGCGGGAATATCATCGGGTGTTGGGCGCCGTCGGTGGCCGAGCACGGGCCCGCAAGTTTTGCGTTGCCAACTTTCTTTCACATCAGCGCATGCGTGAGTGGGAGGACATCCACGACCAGATCGGCGCCATCCTGGCCGAGGAAAGAGGCTTTATTGCCAACGAGCAGCCTGCCTCATCTGACGCCATCCATCGCGCCATACTGAGTGGCAACCTCCGCTTCATTGCCCTGAAAAAGGGCAAGAATCTCTACCAGGGTGGCCAGGGCGGCGAGGTCATGATTTTTCCCGGCTCGGCCCAGTTCAACCGGGCGGGTCACTGGATCATGGCCGCGGAACTGGTGGAAACCTCGCGGCTCTTCGCCAGGACCGTGTCCACCATCAAACCCGAGTGGCTCGAACCCCTGGCCGGCGCGCTTTGTCGTTCCTCCTATTCCTCGCCCCATTGGGAAAAGCGGCGCGGTCAGGTGGTGGCCCTGGAAAAGGTCACCCTGTTCGGCCTGGTGATCGTGGCCAACCGGCGGGTGAACTTCGGACCCATCATGCCGTCCGAAGCCCGGGCCATCTTCATTCAGCAGGCCTTGGTGGCAGGGGAACTGACAGGGGCATTTCCGTTTCTTGCCCATAACCTTGCCCTGGTGGCCAGGTTGCACGAGATGGAGGAGCGGATCAGGCAGAGGGATATCCTGGTGGACGAGGCAAGCCTGTTTGCCTTTTACGATGAACGGTTACCACAGACGGTATGGGATCAGGCCGGGCTGGTGAGGGAATTGCGTCATCAAGATGCGGACGCAACTCTGCGCATGGCGGAAGAGGACGTTACGCGCCGCCAGCCCGCTGCCCAGCGCCTGGCGCAATTCCCCGAGTCGTTGGTCATGGGTGATTTCACCCTGGCTCTCTCTTATGCCTTTGATCCAGGCGGTGATGTGGACGGGGTAAGCGTTCATGTCCAGACAGGGCAAGTCAGCTCATTACGACCCGAGGCCTTTGAGTGGCTGGTGCCTGGTCTTCTGGAGGAAAAGGTGCTCTTTCTCTTGCGCGGGTTGCCGAAACCGGTGCGCAGGCAACTCGTTCCCCTGCCGCAAACCGCCGCGGCTATCTCGGCTGAGCTGCGTTTCGGCGAGGGCTCGCTTTATCAGGCACTCGAGGTGGCTCTTTTACGGCATTTCGGCGTGCGGCTCGACCCGAAATTATGGACCGCCATCGCATTACCCAACCATCTGCGCATGCGTTACTGCCTGGTGGGCGGCAAATGTTCCCGGGTGTTTGCTGACCTGCTGGCCAGCCACAGCCAGGTCGAGGCGCCGTTGCCGGCCTTTAATGAGTTGAAATGGCAGTGGGAGCAACAGGGGATAACCACATGGGATTTCGCTGAATTGCCTTTTGCCCTGCCGGTCCTGGACAGGCAGGGCAGGGAGCAGGGGCGTTATTTTCCGGCCCTGGTTCCTGACGGCCAAGGAACGGTGGCCATTGTTCTTTGTTTATCCGAGTCGGAAAAGCAACAGTGGACCAGGCGCGGCCTGGCGTTGCTATACTGCCTTCAGTTTAAAAGTCAGTGGACGCAGGCTTGCAAGGATTTTTCCTTTCGCAAGTTGCCATGGCAATTATGGGAAGGATTGGGCAGCAGGGAGGAACTTGATGACCAGTTGGAGGATTTTCTTGTGCGGGAGGTTTTTGCCTTAGGTGTCGGCAATATTCCGGACCTGGTAACCTTCCAGGCCGAGGTGTCCAGGGTCCGTGAGGTGGGGTTTTACCCGCTGGTCAAGGCAGTCATGGACAAGGTGCTGATCGCGCTGCGGGCTCGTCGCCAGACCATTGACTGGCTTGCCAGGTTTGGACAAAAGGGAGCGGCGCGGCAAGGACTTCCGGATTTCCTGGCGCTGCTGGAGGAGGTACTGCCCAATAATTTCCTGACAATATTTGGCCAGCGGCAGCTCGCCGCGGCCCCTCGTTACATGGAGGCCCTCCGCATTCGGATTGAGCGGGCCTGCCAGGCGCCAGCCAAGGACATTGCCAAGGAGGCCTTGATCCGCCCCCATGCCGAGAGAGTGGCCCATTGCATGAAGATGCCAGCCCTGTCCAGTGAGTTGTCTCTGCTTGTCGAGGCGTACCGGCAGGCTGTTGCCGAATACCGGATCTCGCTTTTTGCCCAAGAGATCAAGACTCTCTTCCCGGTGTCGGCCAAGCGGTTGGAAAAGCAGTGGGTTGATCTGGACCGGGCCATGGTGCTCGACGGCGGCAGTCCTGAGAAAAAATAGGGTGAATCAGGAAAAGAGGTTGACCATTACCGCACTTCCTTTTTAGTATGCTTCAGAAATTCTTGCTAAACACAATGTGTAATGCAGCGTGAACCGTCGCCTGACGGCCTGATTCTACAGACTGGTTTTAAATCCATGCCAACCCTCTTTTCCGCCCTTGGCAATCCTGATACGGTTCTGGCCCTCTTCGAGGTTGCCCAGACCGGGTTGATCGTCATTGACAATGATTACAAGGTGGTCCTGGCCAACGAGGAGGCGGGCCGGATTCTCGGTGGTAAACCGAACTGTCTGTCCAACCTCGCCACCTGTTATTCACTTTTTTTCGGCAAGCAGGAACCATGCGCTGACTGTCCCCTTCCCGATGCCAGCAAGCTCTGGCCCAAGACCAAGTCCATTGTCGTCAAGGGTAGGGACGGATCCGATCAGTTCGTCAAGGTTGCCATGATTCCCTGGGAAGGGTTCACGGTCCTTAATTTGCACGACGTTACCCGCGAGCTCAACCTGCTCCGCAATGTGGACCTCACTAAAAAGGAACTGCGGGCCAAGAATATTCTCCTGGAGCGGCGGCAGCAAGAGATCGCCGGTAAGACCCAGTTTCTGGAACAACTGCTTGACCACCTCCCTGACGCCCTGGTGACGGTGAACGAGAAGTTCGCCATCCAGCGGAAGAACGCCGCGGTGGCCACTATTTTACCCCGGGCCGACGGCCGTAAATGCCATGAGTTGCTGGGCAGCGAGATACCATGCGCGGACTGTCCGGCCACAAGCGGCTTTGCCGATGCCAATGGCCAGAAGAAGAGCCATGTGGTGGCGGGTCGTTTCTTCACCGAGATTATCACCGCCTCTCCGGGCGGCGGCCTGCTGCTGTTCCGCGATACGACCCGACAGATCCAGCTCATTGAGCAGATCAGGGAAACCCGGTCGGCCCTCACCCGCAAGAACGAGATTCTTTCCGGCCTGGTAAGCCTTGGCGCTTACATGCAGAAGGCAACGGGGCCACAAGAGGTAATTGAATATTTCATGGAAATGTTCTTGCCGGTCATCAAGGCCGACAAGGCCGCGGTTATCGTCAATGATATCCGAGAGGGGAATCTGTGGTTTACCTTTCAGAAAGGGCTGGACGAGGAAACCCTGAAAAGCCTGAGTCGAGCCTATCTGTCCCGGGATGTGCAAAGCAACAGGATGAAGGTCAGTGACTCGGAATTTTTTCCTTGGGAAACCGGGGTGCAGATCGATCTGCGGGGCGCCAGCGGTAAGCGGATCGGGATTATCGTACTGCCGACCTCTTACAGCGATGAGGATGGGGAGCTAATCAGGCTGTTCATCGAACCCTTGGGCGCTGATATCCATAATCGCCTGCTCATGCGTCAGTTGGAAGAAAAAGCCAATACCGATCCGTTGACCGGTTTGTATAACCGGGGGTATCTTGATGCGGTTCTGGAGCAGGAGCGGAAAAAGCAGGAAGAATTTAACATCCCCTATGCGGTGGTGGTGGCCGACGTCAATGGCCTGAAGAAGGTCAACGACCAATATGGCCACGAGGGGGGAGACGCCTATATCCTCAAGGTGACCGAGCTGTTCAGGCAGAACGTCCGGTCGAGCGATGTGGTGGCGCGGACCGGCGGGGACGAGTTTGTCATCCTGCTGGTTGATACCAACCATGCCAGCGCCGAGCAATTTATCGTCCGGTTGATCGATAGGGCCTTTACCGAGGTTTTTCTGCCTGTGGGCGATGGGGAATTGTTTCCGGTCACGGTCAGCCTGGGTGCCGCGGGCTCCGATGCCTTTAGCCACGATATGCTCCTCAAGGAGGCTGACCACCGCATGTACGCGGCCAAGGAGGCCTTTTATAAAACCCGGGAAAAATACCGTTGAGCCTGGGCTTGCCTTGCCTTTCGCCCGTGATAAGCCTTTCATTGATTTTCTCGATGGCTTCCAGTATATTACCGAAATTATGCATTTGCCCTTGTGTACAAAATGAAGCCCCGGCAGGTCGTGGCGACTGAGATATACCTTTCCTGCCGGATTAATCAGCATGTCGTAGAATGGGAACGGTACCCGCGGTGACTGATAAAAATCTTGAATCCCTGGTCGAGGTAACCAACGCCCTGCTGCGGGGCGAGTTCGATCATCAGGAGGCGGTGGTTGATACCGAGGGGCTGCTGGCGACCCTGACCAGGCAGATCAACGCCATGATCGTCAACATGCGCTTGGTGGAGACCCCGCTTTCCAGCGCCGGCGAGCAGGCGCCAAACGCCGTGCAGTACGCTGAAAACGTCGTCACCCTCATGGCGCAGTCCACCGGCGAGGTACTCGACAAGTCGGACAAGGTCATCAGCCTGGCCGAAGAGATGGAGGGGTTGTTCCATCAGGCCGCTGCCCAGGACACGCCTACCTGCGCCAGGGCGCAGGAGATCATGACCAGTCTCAAGGGTGCCATATTCGATATCATTGCCTCGCAGTCCTATCAGGATGTGGCCCGCCAGAAAATGGAGGTTCTGATCAACGATTTGAATCGTATCCGGGACTGGCTGATGGAGGCCCTGCTGATTCTCAATATCCGCAAGGATGATTCGCCGGAGAATATTCTGAAAAAGGCGCAGATGCTGAAGGAAGTCAAGGAGACCAAGGAAGCCAAGCCTGCCGAAACTTTAAAGCAGGATCTGGTGGACGACCTCCTGGCCGAGTTTGGCTTCTAGCTCCAATCCTGTCCAGCCTCATCCCGTCCCGCTGGCACCCTTTCCCACCTGCCTATTTTGCCACGACAGTGCCAGCCCCGAGGAGCAGTTCAGTCGCGGGGCGTGGAGTGGTGCGCAAATTAACTTCCGCCTCCGAGGCCCTGACATAGAGAGGGGTTGCCAGGAGCGGGTCCATGAAGTCCTGGGACTGCCAGCGGTCCTGGGCCAGCATGCCGATGGCCGCGGCCCTAGCGAAATAAATGGTCGTCGGCGCAAAGGCCGCATTCTCCCCAAGTTGTTCATTTAGCAGGTCATGGTAGGCCAGGATGCCGTCACCGATGAAGACCGTGGGCGCGTTAATGCGTTTGGCCAGGCTGTTGGGCGAGATGGCCAGGTAGTCGGTGACCCTCTGTAATGCTTCCCCTGGTCGCCGCTGGTAAAGGGCTGCGAAGACTTCCTTTTTCCTGGCGTCGATGAGCGGACATATTAGCTCGTTGTTGAAGGGGAGTTGGGCCGCCAGGCTGTCCAAGGTAGGAATGCCGAGCAAGGGGAGGCCGGTGGCCATGGCCAACCCCTTGGCGGTGCCGAGCCCTATGCGCAACCCCGTAAAGCTGCCCGGCCCCAGGCTGACGGCCAGGCCATCAAGGTCATTTAGGGAAAAGCCGCTATCGATAAGCAGATTTTGCAGGTCACTCAGCAGGCGCCGGGAGTGGGTGAGCGAAGAGTTCAAGGAATACTCGGCAAGGCAGCGTCCGGGGGCCACCAGGGCAATGCTGCCGCATTGTCCCGAGGTTTCGAGGGCGAGCAGCAGCGGCCTGTCGCTTTGCCGGTTTTTTGCGATGATCACCCTGGTTGCCCTGTCAACAATGCCAGCCTCGTCCTCATTCTGCCGCGCCTCAGCTTTTGGCAAAGATCCGCATGAGATCGTTGTAAAACACAAAGATCATGAGCGAGGCCAGCAGCAACAGGCCGACCTGCTGCCACAGTTCCTTGGTCCGCATGCTCAAGGGTTTGCGCAGGATGGCCTCCACCGAGAAAAAGACGAGATGGCCTCCGTCCAGGACCGGAATGGGCAGCAGGTTCAGCACGCCCAGATTGACGCTCAGGAGCCCCATGAAATGGATGAGGTTGATCCAGCCCGCGGTCAACTGCTGGCCGGTGAGTTGGGCGATAAGAATGGGGCCGCCGATTTCCGAGGCCGGCACGATACGCTGGATGATCTTGATCAGGCCCATGACCGTAAGGTAGATGAAGCCCCAGGTCTGCGACAGACCGGCCAGGAACGCCTGACCGAGCGAGACCTCTTCATAGTCAACCTCATCAGTGCGGGAGATGCCCAGCATCAGGCGCTTGCCCACGGTTTCGCCAAAGACGTTTTTACTCTCCTGCACCGTGGGTTGGCCGGTGAGTGTCATAGTGTCCGTGTCGCGCTTGATGGTCAGTGCTACCGGGCCGCCGCCGCTATTCTGGATCCGTTCCGACACCTCTTCCCACTTCGTGATTTCCTGACCATTGATGGCCAGAATAACATCGCCGCTCTTGAGTCCCGCGCTTTCTCCCGGCGAACCGGCGGTCACCTGGCCAATGGTGGTGCCATCCTTGGCATGGGGAAGACCGGTAAAGGCGAAGATAAGGAAAAAGACAAGCACCGCGAAGAGCAGGTTAAAAAGGGGGCCGCTGGCCACGATGAGAAAACGTTGCCAGATCGGTTTATGGGCAAAGGAACGCGCCTGGTCCGCTGGCTCTATCTCCTCGGTGATTTGTTCGCCAAGCATTTTTACATAGCCGCCCAGGGGCAAAGCGCTTACCAGGTATTCGGTCTCCTCTCCTTGCACGCCGAAAAGTTTGGGTCCGAACCCCAGGGAGAATTTCAGGACTTTGACCCCGAAAAGCTTGGCGACCAGGAAGTGGCCCAACTCATGCACAAAAATCAACAGACCAAGAAGGATGATGAAGGGAAGAATGGAGTGCATAACGGCCCTCAAGAATTTGGAAAAGTCAGGCAGGTTTCTGCCGGTACGGTTGCGGTGCGGGCTTTGTCCTGCAACGCCAGGGAGGCAACGATTGATTCGGCCTGCATCCTGGCGGCCAGGTCGGCGTCGAGCACCGCGCCCAGGGCGAGGATGGAATTGACCGGAAGCCGGTTCATGGTCTCCGCCACCACCCTGGTGATCTCCGGGAAACGGATATCGTTGCGCAGAAAGGCGGCCACCGCCACCTCGTTGGCCGCGTTCAGGATGGCCGGGCAAGTGCCGCCTTTTTTGCCGGCCAGGTAGGCGAGCGGCAGGGCCGGGAAACGTTCCGGGTCAGGGGCCATGAAGCGGAGATCCTGGCAGCGGGACAGATCAAGGCGGCCAGCGTTGCTGCGCAATCTCTCGGGATAGGAGAGGGCATAGGTGATGGGGATCTTCATGTCCGGCACCCCCAGTTGGGCCACCACCGAGCCGTCGATGAACTCCACCAGGGAATGGACAATGCTCTGCGGGTGGATGACCACCTCGATATCATCGAGTGCCATGTCAAAGAGCCATTTTGCCTCAATGACCTCCAGTCCCTTGTTCATAAGGGTGGCGGAATCAATGCTGATCTTTTTGCCCATATCCCAATTGGGGTGGCTGAGGGCCTGGTCCGGGGTCGCGCCGGTCAACTGTTCCAGGGTCCAGTCATGAAATGGTCCGCCCGAGGCGGTGAGGATGAGCTTGAACACATCCTGCCGGCGCCCGGCCTCCATGGCTTGAAAAATGGCGCTGTGCTCGCTGTCGATCGGGAAAAGGCGGACCTTGTGACGCCGCACTTTTTCCATAACCAGTTCGCCGGCCATGACCAGGGTTTCCTTGTTGGCCAGGGCGATGTTCTTGTTGGCCTCGATCGCGGCCAGGGTAGGCAGCAGGCCGGCGGCGCCGACAATGGCCGATACCACCGTATCCGCCTCGGGCAGGCAGGCGGCCTGCTCAACGCCGAACGGTCCGGCCAGGATGCGGTCGCTCCAACCGGATGGCAGGCTCTGGGCCAAGGCGCCAGCCTCGCGTTCATCGGCCACCGCGACCACAAGCGGGTTGAACGCTTCGATCTGTTGTCGCAGCAGGCCAAGGTTACGGCCCGCTGCGGCCAGTGACACCACCCTGAAGCGGCCCGGGTACTGGCGGACTACCTCCAGGACGTTCTTGCCGATGGAACCGGTGGAACCAAGCAGGGCGATATGTCTGGTGCTGGAATCGTTCATGGCAACAGGAGGTGCCAGGTCTGCAGATAATAAAAGGCCGGCGCCGCCAGCAGCAGGGAGTCCATCCGATCCAGCAGGCCGCCATGGCCGGGCAGAATGGTGCCGGAATCCTTGATCCCGGCGTGGCGCTTCAACAATGACTCGGTAAGATCGCCCAGCACCCCAATCGCGGTCAGCAGAGTGGAACATATCAGGACTTTGAACAGGGCAAAATCCGGAAAAAAGAGCAGGGCCACGATCAGGCCGCCCGCCGACCCGCCAATAAGGCCACCCACCAAGCCCTCGATACTCTTTTTCGGGCTCACGCTTGGGCACAGTTTATGGCGGCCGAAAGCCTTGCCGATGAAAAAGGCCACCGAGTCCGATGCTACCGTGATGCCGGTCAGAAAGAGCAGCAGTTTTGCGCCATTTTGCAGCCGCATGATCAGCGGAACATGGGCCAGGAAAAAACTGACCAGGAGCAAGCCGAAGGAGAGTCGCAGCAGCAGGCTAAATGGGTCGGGAAGGGTGGCATGGCGGCTTACCACCAGCAGGTTCAGGAGCAGCACGGCCAGGAAGAGGGCCGCTGCCAGTATCTCGAGTCGGCCGAAACAGGAGGCGACCAGCGGCAGCAGGATCAGTAACACGGTCGCTGGTTTCAGGGCCGTCTCTTCAGGGCCCAGGACCATGGCGGCGAATTCCCAGGCAATGAGTACGCCGATAAGTACAAAAAAGACCAAGAAGAGCGGCAGGGGGGCGGCAAAGAGGAGCAACAGCCAACCGGCGCCGACGATAAGGGCGGTAAGAATGCGGCTGGTCATGGTTGCCTGAGGCTCATCATTGGTGTCATCCCATGCCGCGCGGCGACTCAGGTCGTTGGCAACCCGGTCGAGGCCTGCTCTCCGGTGCGGCCAAAGCGCCGCTGGCGCTGCTGAAAATTATGGACCGCCTCGTAAAAAGCCTTCTTGGAAAAGTCTGGCCACATAGTCTCGGTAATATAGATCTCGGCATAGGATGCCTGCCAGAGCAAGAAATTGCTCAGCCGACATTCCCCTCCAGTGCGGATGATCAGATCCGGGTCAGGCTGGCCGGCGGTGTCGAGCTGCTGGCTCACCATTTCATCGGTGATGTCCAGGGGAACCATCTCGCCGGCAACGCAGCGGCTGGCAAGCCGTTGCATGGCCCGGACCAGTTCGTTGCGACTGCCGTAACTTAGGGCCAGGTTCAGGGTCATGCCCCGCGCCCCAGCGGTTCTGGTAATCACTTTTTCCAGCACCTCCCGGACATCCCCGGGAAGTTTAGACATCTCTCCCAGGCAGCATAGCCTGATGTCCTGTTGAAGCAATTTATCCAGTTCGCTTTGCAGGTATGTCTTGAGAAGGCCCATGAGAGTATCGACCTCCTGAAGCGGCCGATGCCAGTTTTCCGTGGAAAAGGCGTATAGGGTGAGAACAGCAAGGCCCATTTCCCGGGCAACGCGCACGGTTTTCTGCACCGTCCTGGCACCGGCCTTGTGCCCCATGACGCGGGGCAGGCCGCGTTCCCTGGCCCAACGGCCGTTACCGTCCATGATAATGGCAATATGCCGTGGGAGGTTGGCAGTATCGAGGGGGGGTACGGCTGGCATAAGGAATGGTTGCGGAAAGCGGCGCGGCGAAGGGGAGCCGGGTCAAACCTCCATGACCTCTTTTTCCTTCTCCACCAAAATAGCATCGATCTTTTTGATGAAGCTGTCAGTTTCCTTCTGCACCTGATCCTGCAACTTGAAGAGGTCGTCCTCGGAGATTTCCTTGTTGTTTTTCATCGTTTTGAGCGCCTCAAGGGCGTCACGGCGCTCGCCGCGCACCGTCACCCGGTACTCCTCGGCCATTTTTTTGACCTGCTTTACCAGCCCCTTGCGGCGCTCCTCGGTAAGCTGCGGGATATTTATGCGGATGATCTTGCCATCGTTTACCGGCGTCAGACCCAGGTCTGACTTAAGGATCGCCTTTTCAATGGGGCCGAGCATCTGCGGATCCCAGGGCTGGATGGCCATGCTGCGGCTTTCCGGAATGGTCAGGGTGGCCACCTGGTTGAGCGGCATGGGGGTACCATAGGCCACCACCTTGATATTGTCCAGGATGGACAGCGAGGCACGGCCAGTGCGGATCTTCGCCAAATCACGATTGTAGGCCTCCAGGCTGCTGGCCATCTTGTCGTTCATGGTGGTGATTACCGCGTTACTCATCGTCAGCTCCTGTTATCAAGGTTCCTATCCTTTCGCCGGCCACCGCCTTTTTGATGTTACCGGGAATGTTCATGTCAAAGACCACGATGTCCTTGTGATTGTCCAGGGCCAGGGAGATGGCCGCCGAGTCCATGACCTTGAGCCGTCGCCGCAGCACCTCACCATAGGTCAGGGTGTCGAATTTCACGGCATCGGTATTTTTCAGCGGATCCTTGTCATAGACGCCATCAACCCGTGTGGCCTTGCAGATGACATCGGCGTTGATCTCAAGGGCCCGCAAGGTCGCCGCCGTATCAGTGGTAAAAAAAGGATTGCCGGTGCCTGCCGCAAAGATGACGGCCCGGCCGCGCTTGAGGTGGTGTATGGCCCGTTGTCTGGCATAGGACTCACAGACCGTGGGCATGGGAATGGCGGACAGCACCCGGGTGGGCACGCCGTGGCGTTCCATGGTGTCCTGCATGGCCAGGGCGTTGAGCACCGTGGCCAGCATGCCCATGTTGTCGGCGCTGGCCCGGTCCATGCCGGCGGAGGCGCCGGCCACGCCACGAAAGATATTGCCGGCGCCGATAACTATGGCCAACTGCACCCCCAGGTCGGCGAGGCCGCGCACCTCCTCGGCCACATAGGTAAGCACCTCTGGACTGATGCCATAAGCGGCCTTGCCCATGAGGGCTTCGCCGCTGAGCTTCAACAGAACCCGGTTGTACTTTCTGGTTTGCACAGGCTTGGTATCCCTTGCTTGTCTGTTATCGCCAACCGCCCGGCCCTGTTCCACCCCTTTTTACGTCAGGCGCCGACCTGGAAGCGCGCAAAGCGCTTGACCGAGATGTTTTCGCCCAGTTTGGCGATCAGTTCGTTCAGGAGATCCTGGATGCTCAGATCCGGGTTCTTGACGAACTTCTGCTCCATCAGGCAGTTTTCCGCGTAAAAGCGGTCCATTTTGCCCCCCACCATTTTTTCCGCGATATTGGCGGGCTTGCCGGAATCAATGGCCTGCTGGATGTAGATATTCTTCTCGCGCTCCGCAAGCTCGGCAGTAACATCCTCGCGGCGGATGGCAACCGGGTTGGACGCGGCCACATGCATGGCGACGTTCTTGGCAAACTCGATAAAGGCATCACTCTTGGCCACAAAGTCGGTCTCGCAGCCGACCTCGACCATGACGCCCAGCTTGCCACCGCCGTGGATGTATGTCTCGATGAGCCCCTCGCTAGTGGCCCGGCCCGCTCGTTTCTGGGCCACGGCCAACCCTTTCTGGCGCAGCAGGTCAATCGCCTTTTCCATGTCGCCGCCGGTGTCACCAAGGGCCTTCTTGCAATCCATCATGCCGGCGTTGGTCTTGTCGCGCAGTTCTTTTACCATCTGGCTTGTAATGTTCACGATGTGCTTTCCTTGTTCTGGTCGTTCTGATCTAATGTAAAGTGTCGGAATCGGCCAAGAACCGATTCCGACGCAATGACCTCTGGTTGCCTGGCCCTTGAAGGTGCAGGGTTAGGCGTCGGCGTCCGCCGCGTCAGCCTCGACCGCAACAGGCTCAGGTTTGGCTGCTGCCGCCTTTTTTGACTCCTGGCGGGCGGCCTCCTGCTTGTCGGCGGCGGCCCGTTCAACCTCCTTGCGTTTCTCCAGCCCGGACATGGCGGCATCGGCCAGTCTGGAGGTAATCAGCTTGATGGCCCGCAGGGCGTCGTCATTACCGGGGATGAGGTAGGCGAGGCCATCCGGGTCGCAATTGGTGTCGGCGATGGCGACCACCGGGATGCCCAGGCGGTTGGCCTCGTCCACGGCGATGTCCTCGCGCTTCGGGTCGACCACGAACATGAGTGATGGCAGATTCCTCATGTTCTTGATGCCGTCGAGGTTCTGCTTAAGCTTGCCCATCTCCTTCGTCATCTTGAGGGCTTCTTTCTTCTTGTACTGATTGATGGTGCCATCCTCGACCATGGCCTCGATCTGCTTGAGGCGCTCAACGCGTTTCTTGATGGTCTGGAAGTTGGTGAGCATGCCGCCCAGCCAGCGGTGGTTGACATAGTACATGCCGCAGCGCTCCGCCTCTTCCTTGATGATCTCCTGGGCCTGGCGCTTGGTGCCCACGAACATGATGGAGCCGCCCTTGGCCACATCGGCGGCCACGAAATCGTAGGCCTTGTTGAAAAGTGGCAGGGTCTTGTCCAGGTCGATGATATAGATCTTGTTGCGCGCCCCGTAGATAAAGGGCTTCATCTTGGGGTTCCAGCGATGGGTCTGATGGCCAAAGTGCAGGCCAGCGGCCAGCATCTCCTTCATGGTGATGTACGACATCTCTTCTCTCCTGTGCTGGTTGGGCTTCCATCCCGTTGTCCCAACCCGAAGCGCGGGCACCAGCGGGAACTTTGCAGGGATGTGTTTAGTTTCGGGGCATGCAAGCGCAGCCCCGCTCGTCATGGTGCTTTTCCGACCGCTGAGCTCGATACGGTGTGACGCACACAAGCCGTAATCCGTAACTCTGCACGGAAACAGACCCTTTTACCACCCAATGAATTTTTTTGCAAGAAGGCTGGAATTCAAAAAAATAATGCTCCACGAGAGCCTTTTGAAAAATGACAAATTTTGCTCGTTGCTTATTTTGCAAAAAGCTCAAGATATTAAGGAAATGCTTACGGGCTGGCGGCAGCGCTCGGCACGGTCGGCCAAATCAGGCGTCTTTCAGGACAGCCAGCGCACGAATTCATCCACCGGCATGCGCGCCGTGCTCAGGGCATTGATCGGCGCCGTCGTGTCAGCATAACCGAGCGACAGACCGAGTACCAATCGTTTGCCGGCCGGGATGCCCAGGAATTGTTTGATCTGGTCGGCGTAATCAGTGGTAAAGGCCTGGGGCACGGTGGCGACTCCCCTGGCATGGGCGGCCAGCATCAGACTCTGGGCAAAGAGACCCAGGTCAAAGAGTGACCAGAGGCTGAGCGAGGCGTCCTGAAACAGGTAGACGGCGTGCGGCGCGCCGTAAAAAGCGAAGTTGGCCATTTTGGCCTTTTTTATGACTTTGGGGTCGGCCAGGTCTATGCCAGTGGCCTGGGCGCGGCTTTGGTAGAGTTGGGCGATCCTGGCCGCTTCGGCCGGTGGCCAGGTTTGCGGCTCGTCCAGGTCCGGGGTGGGCGGAGCGCCATCCTGGAAGAGGCGCTGCACCTCGCGGGAGAGGGCCGCCTTTTTCTCGCCAGACAGTACCACCACCTCCCAGGGTTGGGTGTTTTTGTAAGATGGGCTCCAGCGGGCGATGTCGAAGATCTCTTGCAGAAGTTCCCGTGGTAACGGTTCTGGCCGGAAGGCGCGGATGCTCTTTCTGCTGCTGATACATGCAATGGCGTCCATGGTTTTCTCCCTTGGTTTTGCCAGTTGGCCAAAGCTTACGAATCCAGCACCGCGTTCCACAGTTGCAATTTTTCCGCAAACCTGGTCAGCAGGGGGGTAGCGTCGCCTTCGATGACAATCTCGTTTATGCGGTCGCCCTGGACGATGCTGTCCACCACTTTCTGATCCGTCTCACTCACCACGGAGCCAAACACCGTATGCTTGCCGTCCAGCCATGGGGTTGCTACGTGGGTGATGAAAAACTGGCTGCCGTTGGTGGCTGGCCCGGCGTTGGCCATGGACAGCATGCCGGGTCGGTCGTGACGCAAAGAGCTGTCGAATTCGTCCTCGAAACGGTAGCCCGGACCGCCGGTGCCCGTGCCCTGAGGGCAGCCGCCCTGGATCATGAAATCCTTGATCACCCGGTGGAAGGAGAGGTTATTGTAATAGCCCCGTTGCGCCAGGTTGACGAAGTTGGCCACGGTCAGCGGCGCTTGTGCGTCGAAGAGTGTCAGATGAATGTCACCCTTACTGGTTTTCATGATGGCCGCAAGGCCGTTATTTTCTGCCATGGTTTGTCCTCCCAATGGTTGTGCTGTCGTGTACAAGCTTAGAGCTTATCCGTAAATAGATCCTTTGTTCCTGCTTTGGCTTTGGAGATCAATGCTCTGTCCAGATGCAGCAGCCCGTCTAATTGCATGAGGGGGGTGACTATACCCCGGAACAGCATATCCGTAAAGAATCTTGTGTCCGAGCTGCAAGCCGCCGGTATGGTTGTCTGATTCGGCTGTAGCTGTCGCTTCGCCATGGTGATTTTCAGTGCAACTGCATAGCATCTCATGCTATTCTGACCCGAAACGAGGGTAATTCCACCCTTCCTGTGCATGAGGACAGACAGTTATGAAGCAGAAGCCCCTAAACTGCTGGGAATTTAAAAAGTGCGGCCGCCAGTCGGGCGGTGACAAGGTCTCTGAGCTTGGCGTTTGTCCGGCGTCGGAAGCAAAGGGGCTGGACGGCATACATCGTGGCGATAATGGTGGCCGGGCCTGCTGGGTCATCGCCGGCACCTTTTGCGGCGGCACGGTCCAGGGCACACATGCCGCCAAGCAGGCAAATTGCGCTCAGTGCGACTTTTTGCAGCAGGTCATGGTGGATGAGAACACCGATCTTCAGGAGGCCACGATCCTGCTGCAGGCCATGTTCGTCGTCGCGCGGTAGCCGTAAGGAAAAGTGAGGCATGGCAACGGACTGACCGTTATCTCTTTTTGCGGCAGGGTCAATCAGGCGACCGTGTTAAGCGCGGAAATGAACTGTTCCAACTTGCCGTTTATCGGGTTGCGGATGGTGTCCACGTATTCGTAACTCAGATGGAATGGATGGCCCAGATTGTCCTGGATAAAGGCGGAGAGCCGCGCCTCTTCGTCTGGCGCAAGCGGCCTCGGCATGACGAGGCGGACCGCGATGTCGTTAACAGTGCGCTGCACCATCTGCATGAGTTCGATAGGCGCGATGTCCAGCAGTTTGCTTTCATAGCCCAGTCGTGGCCAGCGCTGTTCGCCGGAAGGCAGGGTGAGCAAGTTGCGGTGGCGGCCCAGGATGCGGCGCAGTACTGGCAGCCCTCGGCCGCACGGGCAGTCGGGCCCCACCTCGGCGTAATCGCCTAATTCATAGCGGATCAGCGGGGTGGCGAAATTGTGCAGGGTGGTGATGACTACTCGACCGGTTTCTCCCGGACCGCAGGGGTTTCCCGTCTGGTCCAGCACCTCCAGCAGCACATTTTCCGACTGCACGTGGTAGTGCTCATGGTCAGGGCACTGCAGGGCGAGGTAGCCCGCCTCCTGGCAGGTGTACATGTCAATCAGCGGGATGCCCCAGGCGGCCCGGCACAGTTCATGGAGTCCGTCCGGCAGGCTTTCACCCAGGGTCCGAACCTCACGCAGGAAGGGCAGGCGGATATCGTGTTCCCGGCAATAGCGGGCAAGACCAGCGACAAGGCTGGGATGGCTCAGCAGGTAGCCGGGTTTTTCCATTTCCAGGCATTTGATGAGATAGGGGATGTCAAGGAGGATGCTGTACAGGACCGCGGGGCCGGTAGCGATGAGCCCGGCGGTGGCAGGCCCCCAGGCAGTCGCTGTCGTGCCTTGACGATTCGGCTGGCCGTCTGGTTTGACGTAGCGGATGGCCGCGAGTTTTGCCGCAAAGTCACGCTGATGCCAGAAATGGTCACGCAGGCAGAAGGCCTGCCAGAACAGGTTGGTCAAAGCGGTACCAGTGACCTCAACCACCATGCCGGTCGAGCCGGAGGTTCTGATCTGGAACGGCTGGCCATGGGCCGGCGGGATACAGGTGCTTTTAAGGAGGTGGCCGCTGTTGCGCAACTCCTTGCGCTGCAGGATGGGGAGTGCGAGCCACTCCTCCGGGGTGGTCGGCTGGTGGCCGTTAATGAGCCCTGCCAACCGTTCCCGGTAAAAGGGAATCGTGGCCACGGCAAACTTTACCACCTTTTGCAGTTGTCGGTATTGCGAGGCCTGCAGCCTGGCGGCTGGCCACCACTGACTGTCGTCAAACAGGCGGCAGAGGGCGAGCCGGTTGCTGGCCTTGCCAGCAGCGGGGATAGCTGGCCAGACGAGGCCCGGCACGGCTGATTTAATCTCGCAATTTAACATGGCAGGACCGGGCGTCGGTCAGCACCGCTCCACGACAAAAATGTTTGCCAGGTCGCGGAAGTAACAAGCGCTCTTGGGTGCAATCGCCCGGCATGCGCCCAACTCCGTCAGCAGTTCCTGCTGTTCCTGGCGGGTATAGATGGTATGCACGATGCAGCCGGCCCGGCCATGGAGGAAGGCAAATTCATCCGCGGTCAGCTCACCTTCGGCGAACATGCCTTGCAGGGCGGCAAAAACCTGCGTAGCGTCGAGGGTCCGGGCCACCGGATCATAGGCCTCGGCCTGGAAGCTGTAAAAGCGGGTAATGAAGTAGAATTCTTGCGGCGAAAGCTCGTTGCGGCGAAAGGCGTCGCGGGCAGCTTTAAACTCGTATTCCGGGACATGATCAGCAGGCCTGATGATCTGGCGCAGGGCAATACGGCTGCCGGCATGGGTGACCCGCTTCAATTCCTTAAGCATCTGCCCCATCTGGGCATGGGGAACGTTGTTCAGCGAGGAGTCGCCCAGCACGAAGTCGATCTGGTTGTCCGCGATTTCCCAAAGGTCGAGCCAGTTACCTTTGATAATCGTCTCCCGTGCGGGGTCAGCCAACTGCCGACGCAGGGCCGCCGCTTCGAACATCAAGGCATTGTCGTCGACCCGCACGGCATGGCAGTCGAGTTCCAGACAAAGGTCGGCCAGTTCCGGAGTGGCTCCGAGGATAAGCACCCGCAGGCGGCGCTCTGTTTCCTGTTTGGCCGTGGTAAGCAGTTGGCGATGGATTGCCAGTACCTCTTGGTCTGGTGCAAAATGGGGGCGGGCCTTGCTTTGCAGGATCTTCATGGCCTGCCGGGTCCATTCTTCTGGTTGCAGCATTGTATCCTTCTTGTAGTAAGGGCTAAATAGTCTGTAGGTGTTTAGTCTGTTAGTAACTGCAAAATCCCTGTAGCAATGCGCCGCGCACCTTGCATGCGATCCTTGTGTTTGCTAACAGACTAACAGGCTACCGACTAATCCTCTAAATAAACGGCCTGGGTACGCGTGTAAAACTGTCTGTCCCATTCGCCGTGCTCGGGCGGGCCGATGCCCGATGCCTTCCAGCCGCCGAAGGGGGCGTCGGGATGCACCTTGAAGCGGCTTGGGTTGATGCGGACGATGCCGGCCTGGGCGTTGGCGATAAAGCGTTTCTGCTGCTCGTGGTCGCGGCTGTAGAGGCTGGCCACCAGGCCGTGGCTGGTGTCGTTCAGCAGGTCAATGGCGCTGGTAAAATCCGGGGCTCGCTGGAGCACGGCTACTGGTCCAAAAGTTTCCTGCTGCACGATGGCGGCGTTAGGAGCGAGGTTGTCTAGCAGGGTCGGCAGGCACCAGCCGCCCTCGGGCCGGCCAGCAGGCGGAGCGCCGCCGCAGAGCAGCACCCCGTGGTCGTGCGCCATTGCCTGTTGTACAGCGGTAAGCACCTGATCACGGTGCGCCTGGGAGATGAGCGGTCCGACCTGGGTGGCGGCCTCAATGGGGTCGCCTGTCTCCAGCTTGGCGATCTCGGCCAAAAGCAGTTTGACAAAGTCCGCATACACCGTCTCGGCCACAATGATCCGTCGCGTCGCCGTACAACGCTGGCCGGAGAAACTGAAGGCGGCGCGGGCGAGGCTTGCGGCGGCATGGTCGAGGTCGGCGTCGGCCATGACCAGGGCGCCATTGTTGCCGCCGAGTTCAGCCTGCAAGGGTTTGGCCAGGCGGCCGGTCAGTTTTGCCACCTCAAAGCCGGTGCGACTGGAGCCGGTAAAGGTGATGGCCGCGGTTTGCGGGTGGCTGATAAGCTGGCGCGCGGTTTCGCTGGCGCCGAAGAGCACGGCGATGAGCGCGGGCGGTATGCCGGTGTCAACCATGCTCTCCACAACGGCCATGGTTGTCCGCGCCGCCTGCAGGGCTGGTTTCCAGATCACGCCGTTGCCAAAGGCTATGGCTGGCGCGATCTTGCCCACCGTGATGCCGATCGGATTGTTCCAGGGGGTGATCATGGCAATGGTGCCGACCGGGCAGTGGCGCACCATAAAAGGTGCATCCGTGCTGGCGCCGATATTTTCGGCTGAGCGGAGCAGGGCCACGGTGGTATGCAGATGGCCGATGGCCTTGTTGATCTCGGCCAGGCCGTCGGTGAGCGGTTTGCCGATCTCTTGCGCCATAAGCATTGCCAGGCCATGGCCGCGTTCGGCAAGCCGCGTGGCCCAAGCGGTCAGGGCCTCGATGCGCGCGGTTGTCGAGGTTGCGGCCCATTGCGCCCGGGCGGAGGCAACGGATTGCGAGGCCAAGTGGAGCAACGCGCTGCCAGCCAAGGGCACCGCGGTCAGCAGCTCTCGACCATCGGCTGGCTGGTAATGGCGCCATAAGGGCAGAGAGGCATCCGAGTGCCAGCTCCCGCCAATCCAGGCCGCGGGCACCGACGCCTCAGCGCCGGAGTTTTTCGTGGCAACTGGCAGGCCAAGCCGGACGCGGATCTCCTGGCAACTCAGGGAGAGGGCCGCGCGCCTGGATAACCACTCCAGGGAGAGCTGGGCGTGCTCCTCCTCGGGCGAGGCAATCCCATCATGGGCCAGCCAGACCGTATAGCCCTGGCTGTAGGCATCAACCACCGTTGCCCGTACGCAGCCATGGGTGTAAAGCCCGGCCACCACTAGCAGGTCAACGCCGGCAGCCCGCAGAATATCAGCCAGATCGGTGTTGGCAAAACCGCTGAAAAAACGTTTGGCGACCACCGGTTCGCCGGCTAAGGGAGAGAGGATTGCGGGTGGCTGGGCGCCATGGGTGCCCCGTACGCAGGCCCATAGGTTTTGCGTCCGCCAGTGGGGCATGCGATCGTTACCATCCGCGTTGACCTCGGTCCGCAAATGGACGATGGGCAGATGTTTAGCTCTGAATCCCTCAAGCAGCCCAGCGATGCCGGGCAGCAGTTGCTCGGGGCTCGGATGAAGCCCGGGTCGGTCGATGAAATCGTTCTGCAGATCGATGAGCAGCAGGGCAGGCTTCATGGGCAGTGGTCCGGGTTGGCGCAGTTGCTGGCCACGCGGGCGGCTATACGGCGCCCCAGTTCAGCGGTTCCTACAACTTTGCTGTCTGGTCCGGCAATGTCCGGGGTGCGAAAGCCTTCGGCCAGGGTGAACGCAACCGCTGCCTCGACAGCCGCGGCTTCACGATGCAGGCCGAAACTCTCCCGCAGCATCATGGCCAGCGCATGGATCTGGCCCACGGGGTTGGCCTGGTCGGTGCCGGCCAGGTCATAGGCGGCGCCGTGGCCGGTCTGGTACACGGCGGCCTGGCTGTCGTTGAAATTCCCCGAAAAGCAGAGCCCCCGCGAGCCGAGCAGCAGGCCGGCGCCATCGGCCAGCACGTCGCCAAACATGTTGGGCGCCACCACCACGTCAAAGGCCTGGGCATTGGCGATGATCTGGTACATGGCGTTGTCGATCTCGAGCATCCGAGGCTCAAGGTCCAGGCCGGCACAAACCTCCTGCATCTTCCGTTGCCACATGCTGCTGATGGCCGGGACACCGCCTGGTTTCAAAACCACGGTCAGTCGCCCGCGGCGGTTACAGGCCAACCTGGCCGCGACCATCAGAATACGCTCGACATGGGCCTCCTTGTAAGAAAAGCGGTGAAAGGCGGTGCCGCTGTTGCCTTTATCTTGGCCCCATTCCCCGAGATAGACGCCGCCGGTGTTTTCCCGGACAATGACAATATCCACCCCGGTGCGGGCCTCTGGACGAAGTACGCCGGTGTCGTGCAGGGCGGCCAGGGGGCGGATGGGGACGAACTTACAGTACAGGTCGAAATGGGCGCGCAACTCATAGACGAAACGGCCGCCGCCAGGGCCGCAGAAGAGCACGCCCTGCCGGTCAAAGATGGAGTGGCAGAAGTCGATGACCTCATTGCTCAGATCCCGGCCGCATACCTTCCTGGCCGGCAGGCCGATCTTGCCGCCAGTTATGACTTCAAAAGGGATGGCGGTGGTGGCGGTGATTTCCGCGAGAATAGTTAAAACGACATCAATCAGTTCAGGCCCAACCCCTTCTCCGGGCAGGACGCCGATCACGCAGGGTGATGAGAGGCTAACGGGTTCAGTATGTCCGGCCAGGGCGGCGGAGAGGGTGAAATTTTCAGGCACCGGGTATGGTCGCATGCGCAATTCCATGGCAAGTCGCGGTTCAGCATATTGAATCAGTTTAAAAAAACCGGCAGGAAAAAATGGGGTTATCGTTACCCGCACCCTCCGATAACAGAAAAGACAAAATTTATAAAGAGATACCAAGGAAACTGTCAATAAAATAAAAGCGGCACAGCGTTATGGGCTTTTTGACTATAGTAAATTTGACAGCCACTATTTTGCTGTTTTTACATGGTCAGCATGAATGGTGGTGATCCGGCAATCGGCCTGGCCATCCGCCATGATGACCTCCAGCTTTTCACCCAGGGTCAATTGCCGTACCGACCGTACCAGGCGACCGTCTGTCTGGCGGGCGATGGCGTAGCCGCGTCCGAGCACGGCCAGGGGGCTGACCGCGTCCAGCAGGGAGGCGGCCCGGCCGAGGCTGGCCCGGCGTTGCTGTACCGCGATGAGCATGGCGTGCTGGAACCGGCCTTCGAGTTGCCCGAGGAGAACCTGCTGATGGCTCAGGCGCTGAGCCGGGTTCTGGGTCGCCAACCGGGTAACGACTTGCTGGAGTCGGGTGCGCTTTGTGGCGATCAGACCGGTAAGGCCATGCACCATGGCTGACTGGGTGTAATCCAGGCGCAGCATGTGATGCTGGAGCAGGGCGGTGGGGTCGCTCAGCAACCGGCGGTGGAAGGCGACCCGCTGCCGCAGCTCGTCCATGGTTGCGCGGGATGTATTGGCCAGTCGCCTGCTCAGTTGTCCAACCTTGTTCAGCAACTGCTTTTGGTCCGGCAGCACTGCCTCGGCCGCCGCGGTCGGGGTTGGAGCCCGGAAGTCGGCCACAAAGTCGGCAATGGTGAAATCGACTTCGTGACCGATGGCTGAAACCACTGGTATCTTCGAGGCCACGATAGCCCGGGCTACCCGTTCCTCGTTAAAGGCCCAGATATCCTCCAGGGAGCCGCCGCCACGGCAGAGGACCAGAACCTGGCAGGAGTGCCGCTCGTTCATCAGTCGGATGGCATCGACGATCTCCCCGGCAGCCTCCGCGCCCTGCACCTTTACCGGCATGATTTCCATGGCTACGCCAGGAAAACGGTCGTGCGCCATGCGCAGGAAGTCATGCACCGCGGCCCCGGACGGCGAGGTGATCACTCCCACCCGTTCGGGCAGAAAAGGCAAGCGGCGCTTGCGCTCCGCGGCAAAGAGCCCCTCCTCGGCCAGCCTGGTTTTGAGCTGTTCATAGGCGTACCGCAGGGGGCCCTGGGCGCCCTGAAAATCGACAAAGTCCACCAGCATCTGGTACTCGCCGCGCTGCTCGTAGACCGTGATCCTGCCGGCGCACACCACCTGCTGCCCGTCCTTCAGGGGCTGTTGCAGATATCGTTGCTGCTGCTTGAAGAGCACACCCCGCAACTGGGCCTGATCATCCTTCAGGGTGAAGTAGCTGTGGCCGGAAAAGGGGGCGCGCAGGTTGGAGATCTCCCCGCGCACCGAGGCAAAGGGATACTGGGTTTCCAACAGTCCGCGGATGGAGCGGGTCAGTTCCGAAACCGACTGGATCGGCGCTGAGTAACGGCTAACGGGAGTGGTGGCTTGTTTCATGATAGGTCCAATTGTCCCGTAAGTCCCATGCGACTTATGGGGCATATGGGACTTATAACCCGCTGCCAGGATATGAAAAAACGCGGGTGCTTTTTTCCCCTGTTGTTAGTATAATTACTTTTTTACTTTACCATGAAGTTTCAGCGCGGCCCGGAAAAAGTGAACGGCCCGCAGGCGGAGACAAGCAAAAGAGCAAGGATAGCCCATGAGCGACGAGACCAGCAGAATCCCGTTACAGGAGCGCCCGTACAACCCGCATCCCGGCATTCTGGAGCAACTGAATCTGCCGCCCCAGGTTATCGCCTATGTTCGCGCCAATGCCAAAAACTTGCGGATTGCAGCGATTGTCGTGGTGAGTGTGGCGCTGGTGGTGTTTGCCTTTGATTCCTATCGGGAGGCGCAACGGGACAAGTCATACACCGCACTTTATCGGGCCACGCAGACCACGGGCGCCAGTGATCGTCAGGCGCGTTTGCAAGAGGTTGTTGCCGGCTATCCGCGGACGAATGCCAGCCTCTGGGCGCAGATGGAGCTCGCCCATGCGGACCGACAGGGTGGCAAGCTGGAAGAGGCCTTGACCGGTTATAGTCGGGTGTATGAACGGCTGGCCAAGGATAGCCCCCTGGCCCCCTTGGTGCTGCTTGATCTGGGCCAGACCAGTGAAGAAAAGGGCGACCTGGACAAGGCCTTCTCGTTTTACGAGAAGGTGGCCGTTGCCCCGGGTTTTTCATTGTTAGGCAAGAGCGCCATGGCCAGGGTGCATGAACAGCGGCAGCAATGGGCGGAGGCCAGGGCTATCTATGAGGCCCTGCAGGGTGATATGGAGATGCAGGATTCCGACAAGGCCTGGATCGCCGTCAAGTTGGCCGCCCTGGCCGAAGCTGGCTCCAAAAAGTAGAGGGGGCTGAGGCGCCATGGACCTCATCGAGTCCCCGGCGGCCATGCATTCCTGGGGTCAGGACAAGCCTGGCCAAACCATTGCCCTGGTACCCACCATGGGCGCCTTTCATGAGGGCCATCTCTGCCTGATGCGGCATGCGGCCGAATTGTCCGACCGGGTAGTGGTCAGTCTGTTTGTCAATCCTTTGCAGTTTGGTCCGCGGGAAGATCTTGCCAGGTATCCCCGTAATCTGGCGCGCGACCTGGAAATGGCCGCCGGTGCCAGGGTGGACGTACTCTTTGCCCCCAAGGCGGACGCCATGTATGCGGGCGAAAGTCTGACCAGGGTGCGGGTGGATGAACTCACCGACACTCTTTGCGGCGCCAGCCGGCCTGGCCATTTTGACGGTGTTGCCACGGTGGTGGCCAAACTGTTCAATATTGTCGCGCCCCAGGTTGCCGTGTTCGGTCGCAAGGATTTGCAGCAACTGGCGGTGATCCGGCGGATGACCGCGGACCTGAACTGGGCTATTGAGATCGTCGGTCATCCCATTGTCCGCGAGGCGGATGGTCTGGCCATGAGTTCGCGCAACATTTATCTGTCTCCGGCTGAACGAGGTTCGGCCCTGGCCCTGCACCGCGTCATCCTTTGGGCTCGCGAGCGCGTCAAAGCCGGCCAGAGCGACGCGGCCGCGCTCATCGCCGAGGTGCGGACCAGGCTGCTGCATGACCCGGCCATACGGATTGACTATGTGAGTATCGTACACGAGCGCCACCTCGTGTATACCCCAACTCTGAACCGGGACAGCGTGCTGGCCCTGGCCGTCTTTATCGGCAGCACGCGTCTCATTGACAACTCCCTCCTGATGGCGGAGGAGTAAGCGGGAAATACCATGCTGCACTACATGCTCAAATCCAAGCTGCACCGGGCGACGGTCACCGACGCCAACCTCAAGTACGAGGGCAGCCTCACCATTGATCGTAGCCTCATGGATGCCGTGGGGTTGCTGCCTTTTGAAAAGGTCAAGATCTACAACATCAACAACGGCGAACGCTTTGACACCTATGTCATTGAAGGCCCGGTCGGCTCCGGGACCATCGCCCTGAATGGCGCCGCGGCCCGCAAGGGGTTGATCAACGACCTGGTGATCATTGTCAGCTATGCCCTTTATACCCCGGAGGACATGGCCAGCTACGCCCCGAGCATCGTGGTCCTGGACGAAAAGAACCGGATCAAAACCACCGCCGGCCCCGTCATCTGAGCCTTTTGCGCAGCGCCTATGTACCTGGTTGTCGCCGCCACTGACCTGGAAATGCAGCCCTTGCGCGAGGCGCTGGGGGAGGGGGTCGCGACCTGCCTGGTCACCGGCATTGGGGTGCTCGAAACAGCCTTTCAGCTCACCCGCTTTTTGGCACAGCGCGGCGCAGCCTTCGACGCGGTGGTCAATTTCGGCGTGGCCGGCGCCTATGTCGGCACCGGCGTGCAGCTTTTGGATCTTTGTCTGGCGACCACGGAAAATTTGGGGGATCTGGGCATCTGTCTGGGGAACGAGACCGAGCCCTTCCCGCAAGATCGCCTGCCCGTGACCACAACCTTGGAGCTGGACCAGGCGTTGCTCAGGCGGGCCGAGACCATCCTGGCCGGCCAGCAGGTTGCCAGTGTCAGCGGAAATTTCGTGACCGTGAGTGGCGTCTCCGGCACCGAGTCGAGGGGGCGGGGATTGCGGGACCGCTTTGGTGCCATCTGCGAAAACATGGAAGGGGCGGCCGTGGCCCGGGTGTGCGCGGCCCATGGCCTGCCAGCCCTTGAGGTGCGCTGTGTCAGCAATATGGTGGTAGACCGCGATCTGAGCATCTGGCGATTGGCCGAGGCCTGCCGCGTGGGCGGTGGCAAGGTCGCCGCGTTGCTGCGGGAATTGTCCAGGACCAGCTAAACAAAGGACATCGCCATGGTTGCGGCCCATCAGCTTCTTTCCC
>DYDL01000168.1:1764-7027 GCA_020717925.1 Desulfocapsa sp. | reverse complement strand
CCTTGTCATCCACCACGAGTTCGCTTTCCTGGGCAGGCAGCTTCTCCTCGCTGGCATCGGCAAAACCTTTGATAACAAGGCGCAGCATGGGGCGTTTGTTCAGGGTGTCGGCCAGATCCTGAAGAGTTTTTTCGTTTTCCGGAGCAAGGATTGAACGGCCAAAGGGAAACAATACATAGTCCTGGACCGGCTGGTCCGGCGCAAGAGAGGCCAGCAGGGAGAAGGGTGAGGCCGTGGTACGGATGAGCAGGTTGCGGATGCCCTTCATCAGCCCGTGCCGCATGGAGAAGGCTGGATCGTCCATTCTGCCCATCACCGGGATGTTGGTGTTGATCACACCGTGCTCGTCCGTGAGCAGGGCCACGGTTAGAGGCAGGCGGGAGGGAGTGGCCACCGGGTCACCAAGTTGCAGGTTGGTGATTGTCAGGGTGTTGTCAGCCGTGACGCTATCCTGCTCACGATGAAAGTTTGAGGTCAATTCCAGGCTGCCGCCCTTGATTGGGTACCCAAGGTCAGCTTCCAGGAAAGGGGAAAGGGCCGGGAGGTTGACTCCGATGGCGTGGAGCCTCAGGTCGTATGTCAAGGAAGGGTCGGGCGTTCCAGTTTGTCCAAGGATTTCCAGTCCGGCTGAAGTGAGCATCACCTCGGTCACGTTCAGTTCAACGGGCGGGGCCGGATCGTTACGCCGCAGAATGAACTGGGACTCTTGCATATTGATGGCCGACACCCTGGTCCGCCAGCCACTGCCCTTGCCAGGCAGCGGCAATCCCCATGGCAGTGCCTCGTCGACATTCCATGCCAGCAGCAGCCGGGCCCGGTTGGTCTGCAGTTCGCCGAAATCGAGCCGTCTTTCCGTTACCAGGAGCGCGCCCTTGTTGATGGCAAACTGAGGTAACTCAAGGAGTGCCTGACCCTGGCGGTCGATGGCCAGGCCGCGGCCACGCACGTTAATCTCGGTAAAGGCAAGGTTGTTTTTGTCTCCTGGCCCCTGTTGCCAGCGAAATTCCGTCTCCATGCTTTCCATGCGGCCGCCCCTCAGGCTGTAGCCGTCAACCAGTGCCACATAGGGCGTAAGACTCTGCAAATCGAAATCCTTAAAAACCAGCATGCCACTGGCGGTCAAGGGGGAGAGGGAGAGGTCTCCTTGCAGAGAGAGGGCGCCGCGTTCACCGGTTCGGGCGGTGAGCGCAATTTTTCCGGTTTTCTGAGTTAAGGACAGGGATTCGGCCGTACACTGGATCTCCGACCAAATCATGGCAAAGCCGCCAGCAACCTGACGGTCCACCACGCTGACCCGGCCGTCGATCACCTTGAAGCGATTCACCTCGAAAATTGTGGTCACCTCCCCGGGCTGGGGGGCAACGCCGATGGCTGGAGACCAAAGACCATCAGGGTCGCGCTCCAGGTGCAGGGTGGGCTGCTCCAGGATCATTTCGTTAAGGTGATACTCTCTGGTCAGCGGGGAAACATCGCCAACAAGGGTGGCCCGGGGCACCTTGGCAACCTCTTGGCCTTGCTGATTCCGCAGCCAAAGATCGTGCAGACGGACAGTGCCTTGCAGCCCCAGGGTCGGATCCTTGTCCCGGCTGGTGGTGAAGATGAGGCGCAGGTCGATGTCCGCCATGCCCTTGTCCATGACCAGTTGGGTGCCAACCGGTAATGCACTCCAGAAGTCAGCCAGATTAAGGGCATGCAGCGCCAGATTCAGGCTGGTTTCCGTGCCAGCCTCGGTCAACCGCGTCTCGCCGGTGAGCTGCACCGGGCTGCCATTGATGGTGGCCGAAAACGCGGGCCGAATGAACTGGGGCTCGCTGCCAGCGCGACTGGTCAGTTTGTCCGCAAGTCGGTCCAGCAACCCATGGCCGGCCCGCCGGTTGGCGAGATAGGGCAGGCCAAGCCGCATCTGCTCGATGGTGTAGGTCCGGCTGTTTTTGCGATCCTCAAGAATTACGCGGCTGTTGGCTACCGTGATGTTGCCCAGGCTGAAAGGCAGCGGCAGGGGTGCGAAACCGTAGCGGCCGGCCTCGCCCGGCGCCTTGGCGGGCAGCAGGCTGACAAGGTTGATGGTGTTGTCTGCAAAGCGTTGCACATGCAGGAATAGTTCATTGATGTGCAAACGTTGGGCATTGAACTGCAGGCTGATGAGCGAGATGGCGGCAAAGTCCGCCTCAATCCAGCCGCAGGTGAGTAACGGATCGGCCTGGTCGGCTGGCCCATTGGGGTCTGGCCCGACAATGGCGTTGCGCAGGGTCAGGGTCAGGGTGAACGGGTTGAAGGAGGCCCCGCCGATGGCAATTTCACGGCCGGTCCGGCGGCTGGCCAACTCAGGGAGAGCAGTGTGAAAAAGGTACGGCACCAGGAGATAGCCGGCCAGGGTGTAAAGCAGCATGCCAACGGCCATGGCCAAGGCCAGCCAGCGTCCCCAGCGGAGGCGAGGCGGCGACTTGATCGTCCGGGCAGGCGGGGGCGCCGTTGGGCCCTGGCGCGGGGTAATGGCTGCCAACCCGGTTGGAGGTTTTCCGGCAAGATCCCCGGCAATGGGGATGTCACCAATATTGTTTCTGGGCGGAGTGTCGTTGGTCATAACAGTGGGGATGTCGGTTTTCTTGTTTTCCCTTAGCGTCTATGTTACTTTGCAAATTGAACGAAATCAATAAGATAAGGGAAGCATGGTCGGATCGTCAACCTGTGGAGCGTAGCTGATGCGCGTTATGCGTTTTTTTCAGTCGATATTCGTGCTCATGCTGGCGGTGCCTCTCACCCTGGTGGTGAGTATTTTGGCCATCATCGGTGTGACCATCTTCCGGATGCACCCCAGCCGGGTGCAGATGTTTCCCCGCTTCTGGGGCCGGGTCATCTGCCGGGCCAGCGGCGTATCGGTAACCCTGGAAGGTCAGGAAAACCTGGACCATGACCAACATTATATCTTTGCCGTCAACCACCAGAGCCAGTTCGATATTTTTGCCCTGCAGGGCTACCTGGCCCACGACTGTCGTTTTCTGGCCAAACAGGAACTGTTTAAAATTCCTTTCTTTGGTGCCGGCATGCGGCTGGCCGGTTACATCGCCGTGGACCGGTCCCATGGCCGCCAGGCCGTGAAAAGCCTGGAGGCGGCGGCGGAGCGCATTGCCGCTGGCACCTCGGTCATCATCTTCCCCGAGGGCACCCGCAGCCCGGACGGCATTCTGCAACCCTTCAAGGCCGGCGGCATGGTGCTGGCCATCAAGGCCGGCGTGCCCCTGGTGCCGGTTGGCATCACCGGCAGCTTTGCCGTGCTGCCCAAGGGGTGTCTGCTCGCCCGGCCGGGCCACATCCATATCAGGATCGGCAAGCCCATTGCGACCAGGGACTACGAGCTCAGGCAGAAGAAAGAACTGGCCGACCACCTGCACGACGAGGTGGCGCGGTTGCTGGTGCCTTAGTGCCTTTCCCCTAACAACAGGCCGATCCGACAAATCGCAGCATGCCGGCATTCGAGTCCATCTCCGCCACCAGGCCGATGGGCAGGGTATGGTTGCTGTCGCCGTGGCCGGCCGGAAAGTTGGCCCACACCGGGATGTTGAGCGGCCCGAGCAATTCCAGCACCCGTTGCCAGATCAGTTCCAGGTCACCGCAATCCTTGAAACCGCCAAGGATGAGTCCGGCGATATGTTGCAGGCGGCCGGCCTGGTACAGTTGGGTCAGCAGCCGGTCCAGCCGGTAGGGGGCCTCGCCCACGTCTTCCAGAAAGAGCAGGCAGTCGTCCCACCCTGATTCATGGGGCGTTCCCAGGAGATGGACGAGAGTGGCCAGGTTGCCACCCACGAGTCGTCCCCGCGCCTGGCCTGAGCGCAGAATCTCCAGTCCGACCGGCCGTGCGGGTGGCGGTTCGCGATGGGTGAGGGTGGCGAAAAAACGCTCCACCGAGGGTGCGTCCACCCGGGCCAGGGAAGAGAGGTTGGGGGCGTGAAAGGTGACCAGTCCGGTGCGGCTGGAGAGGACATTCAGAAGTACCGTGATATCGCTGAAGCCCGCCAGAATCTTGGGGGACTTGCCTATGAGGTCGAAGTTCAGATGTGGCAGCAGGCGCATGCAACCATAACCGCCGCGCACCGCCAACAGCGCCTTGACCTCGGGATCAGCCCACAGTTGGTGAAATTCCTCGGCTCGGCGGGAATCGTCGCCCGCCAAGTAGCCCGTGGACCGCAGGATGTCGTTATGGTGGTAAACCTTGAAGCCCATATCGGCCAGCAGTCGGATGCCGGCGGTAAATGATTTGTGGTCGCGCACCGGTCCGGCCGGGGCAAAGAGGCCGATGGTGTCGCCCCGGACCAGCCGAGCTGGCATGATGATACTAGGCGTTGCGTTCATGGAGAATGCGCAGACCTTCCAGGGTGAGCATGGGCAGTACCGTCTCAATGGAGGGGGCATGGGGGGCGATGATTTCGGCCATGCCGCCGGTGGCGATGACCTTGGGATGTTCCGGCGCGAACTCGCTCTTGATGCGATTGATGAGACCCTCGACCAGGCCGCCAAAGCCATAGAGCAGGCCGGATTTCATGGCCGCCACGGTGTTGGTGCCGATGGCCGCGGCCGGCGGCGAGGAGATATCCACCCGCGGCAGTCTGGCCGTACGGCTGCTTAAGGCCTCCAGGGAAATGGCCAGGCCCGGCGCGATGGCGCCGCCCAGGTAGTCGCCCTGGGACGAGACACAGTCCAGGGTGATGGCGGTGCCAAAGTCAACGATGATCAGGCTGGTTTGGAATTGGGCGAACCCGGCCACCGCGTTGACGATGCGGTCGGCACCCACCTCTTCGGGATGGTCGGTGCGTACCCTCATGCCGGTATTGAGGCGGCCGTCCACCACCAGTGGGGCGCAACCTAGGTATTGACGGGTGAAGGCGACCCAGGCCGTCTGCATGGTCGGCACCACGCTGGCCAGCACCACGCCGTCGATATCCGCAAAAGTGGTGGTGACCAGGGCGAACAGGCTGTGAAACTGGGCCGCCAGTTCGTCGGCCGTGCTGTTGCGGTTGGTCGCCACCCGCCAATGGTGGCTGAGCCGGCCTTGGTCGAAAAGGCCGATCACCATGTGGCTGTTGCCCACGTCAATCGCCAGCAGCATGTACGTTCCTCTAGTTGATCGCTCATCAGTTTCGTGGCTTGCAGTCCGATAGCGATACAAGATAGAGTATATCGGGGAAAAACACAAGAAAGCAGGGCGCGAACGGAGGAGTTATGACCGACTATATCCAGGTGATGACCACCATGGCGGATCAGGCAG
>DYDL01000168.1:0-1446 GCA_020717925.1 Desulfocapsa sp. | reverse complement strand
CAGACCAGGGAGTTCGAATGCCATTGCTGCCGCAAGAAGTTGCCCTATTGCCTCAACTGTCCCTGCGGTTTCATGATCTGCGAACCGTGCTTTACGGAAAACCTCTGGGGCATCTCCAACGGTCCCACCTGGGTCTGCCCTGACTGCGGCCGGGTGCGGATGACTACTTGATCTGGCACAATCCAACCTACGAGATGAAACGTTTTATCTGGCCCCTTTTTTCATTCTTGCCTGCCCGCCGGGTTCCTGCTATAATCTGACCAGACAGACCAGAATACCGAGGAGGCAATATGCACAGCAAATGGCAACTGCAGGAAGCAAAGGGCAACTTGAGCCAGCTCATCAAACGGGCGGCTAACGGTGACGCCCAGGTGGTGACGGTGCATGGCAAGCCATCGGCGGTGGTGGTTTCGGTGGAAGAATACGCCCGACTCACCCGCCGCCGGGGCAAGCTCTCCAGCGCGCTGCTGCGGCCAGACCTCGCCATCGACGACCTTGACCTCTCCCGCAGCCGCGATACCGGTCGCGACGTTGAATTATGAGCTGGCTGCTCGACACCTGCGTGCTTTCCGAATACGCCAGGAAGGCGCCCGCGTCGCACGTCATCGCCTGGCTGGATGAACAGGAAGAGGAAAGCCTCTTCATCAGCGTCATCAGCCTGGGCGAGATCGAAAAGGGCATCCTCAAGCTGGCCGCAACCGACCCGCGTCGCAGCCAGAAACTCACCTCCTGGCTGGCCAAGGTGGAGCAGCGCTTTGCCGGGCGCATCCTATTGCTTGATGGTGCCGCTTTCCACGTCTGGGCGCGGATCGCCGCCAGTGCGGAACTAGCCGGGCAACCCCTGCCAGTGATGGACGCGCTGCTCATGGCCATTGCCGAATGCCACGGCCTTACCATCGTCACCCGCAACGAAAAGGACTTCGCACCCTCCTCGCAAGTCTTCAATCCCTGGTCACTGTAACAACGCCGCATCCGTCTGTTTCTCTTCAGAATCAGCTTAACCGGGCCATAGCCGCACAAATCTTTAAATGTTAAGATCCCCCCATCCCCCCCTGTAGCGGCAAGGTGTCTGTTTTTCCCTTTGACTTTCCAGGCCCTGCCACATAGAATCACTGGATATCGGAACCCACGAAAAATGGGACACTTTTTGTTTGCTTCTCAGGCAAGGAGATGAATATGGGTACGCGGGAACTGGTGGCAATGGCGCTGAAACTCGATCCGGCGGAGCGCTTCGATCTGGTGGACCAAGTGTTGCATAGTCTCGACAAACCTGATCCGGAAATCGACCGCATCTGGCTTGACGAGGCGGAACGCCGGCTGGTGGCCTACCGTGCCGGCAAGGTGCAAGGTATCCCAGCAGAGGAAATTCTCGGCAAACACTGATGCGCATCATCTTTTCACCTGAAGCGCGCCTTGAGTTTGATGCGGCTGAGCGCTACTACAATC
>DYDL01000452.1 GCA_020717925.1 Desulfocapsa sp. | reverse complement strand
TTGAGCTTTCAGCTTCTCTTCTTTATCTAACTCCTCTAGAAATACCGTCATCAGTTCCGCCTCCGGCACCTTCCTGAAGACTTTGCCTTTTTTGAAGATAATGCCGACGCCATGGCCGCCGGCCACGCCGATATCGGCCTCGCGGGCCTCGCCCGGGCCGTTTACCACGCAGCCCATCACCGCCACCTTGAGCTGGGTGGTCATGGTCTGAATGTGCCGTTCCACCGCCTCGGCCAGGGGGAAGAGGTCGATCTGGCAGCGGCCGCAGGTGGGGCAGGAGATAAGCTCTGGGCCGCGTTCGCGGATGTGCAGGGCGCGCAGGAGTTCGTAAGCCACCCGGATCTCCTCGACCGGGTCGCGGGTGAGCGAGATGCGCAGGGTGTCGCCGATGCCGTCGGCCAAGAGCAGGCCCAGGGCCACGGATGACTTCACCGTGCCGGCAATGAGCCCGCCGGCCTCGGTTACGCCCAGATGCAGCGGGTAGTCGCATTTCTCGGCCAGCAGCCGGTAGGCCGCCACCGTGGTCATGGCGTCGGAGCTTTTGATGGAGACCTTGATCTGGTCAAAGCCCATCTCCTCGAGCAGCCTGACGTTGCGCAGGCCGCTCTCCACCAAGGCGGCCGGGGTGGGGTGGCCGTGTTTTTTGAGGATGTCCTTTTCCACTGAGCCGGAGTTCACTCCTACCCGGATCGGCACGCGGTGCAGCTTGGCCGCGGCCACCACCCGGGCCAACTTTTCCTTGCCGCCGATATTGCCGGGGTTGATGCGGATACCCTTGGCGCCGTGCTCGATACTGGCCACGGCCAGGCGGGAATCGAAGTGGATATCGGCAATGAGCGGGATGCTGATTTGGTCTTGGATGGCCGGCAGTGCCGCGGCCGCCTCCAGGTCCAGTATCGCGACCCGGATGATCTCGCAGCCCGCCGCCTGCACCCGCAAGATTTGGGCCACGGTGGCCTCAACGTTGCGGGTGTCGGTATTGGTCATGGACTGCACCGCCACCGGCGCGTCGCCGCCCACCGGCACGTTGCCGACCATGATCCGCCGCGTCTTTTTCCTTAATATCATGGGGCCAGAGTATAACCGCTCGCAGGCTTTGGTGCATCTTCATTTTTGGCGGGTGATTTACTGGATCGGGTCGCGTTGGCGCCTCAGTGCACGGGGATGATGTCGGCATAGGCAAAGCCATCGCGCTGCACGACTTCGCCG
>DYDL01000167.1 GCA_020717925.1 Desulfocapsa sp. | reverse complement strand
TCCACTCAACAGTTAAACAGCCCCTCTCCCGCCCCTTTGCCAGCGACGTGGCCTCATGGCGGACCAGCAATTCGCGCTTGAAATCGGCAATCGCCAGGCTGGCGCGGGCGACATCCAGCACACCGGAAGACGGTTTGGCGCCCGGCGGCAACACCAGCCGATCTTCGTCGTACTCCAGCAGCAGCCGCCAGGTATCGGCGTAGCCGGTGATCAGTTCCAGCACGGCGCGGCCGGTGTCGTTAACCAGCGCCTGATTTTGAAGGGTGCTTACCAGCAGGTTGAGCGTCTGCCGCGCCTCCTGCAATCCACGCTCGGCCAATCGGCGCTCATTGAACGTGAAGCCCTGTACCAGATGCTCGTGCAGTGTGCGCGTGGCCCAGATGCGGAACTGGGTTCCGCGCTTGGAATTGACCCGGTAGCCAACGGAAATGATCGCGTCGAGATTGAAATGCTCGATCTGGTAGGTCTTGCCATCCGCCGCAGTTGTTGCATTTTTTGCAACAACTGCCTCCCGCGCCAACTCCCCGGACACAAAGACATTGCGCAGATGCCTGGAAATCACGGATTTATCCCGCTCGAACAGCTCCGCCATCTGGTTGAGGGAGAGCCACACCGTCTCCCGCTCCAGCCGAACCTCTACGGGGCGGCTGGCATCGTCTGGCTCGTAGATGACGAGTTGGGCAGTTGGTTCCGTCATAACGCCTGCTCCAAGAAATTTGTCACGCGCCACCCTCTTTTTCCATTTTCATTTAAAATGATAAACCTCGCTCAATCTTGGAGCAAGTAGTACGTTGCGAAAAGGATCGTGGAACCCCGACCTACGGCTTAGGCCGTTGCCCCCAAGAAGCCAAGCAGATTGTCCCTGGTAATGAGCGAAATCCGGCACTTGGGATAAGTTGCGGCAAAGGCGGCAGGCACACGAAAACGGGCCTTGCCCCATTTGATCTCCCAGCCGCGCAGTGCCCCGCCGGCCTCTTCCAGATAATCGATCTCCTGTTGCTGATGATTGCGCCAGAACCAGGTATTTGGATAATAGCCATGATTCTCGTTTTGCTTTAAACGTTCGGCAATAACAAAATTTTCCCAGAGATTGCCGATGTCCGTGCGCAGATCCGATGGATTCAGATTATTGATGAGCATGTTACGGAGGCCGGTATCAACGAAATATATCTTACGAAGTTTTTTCAGTTCGTTGCGCTGATTAGTGCTATACGGCCGGAGGCGGAAGATGACAAAGGCCTGCTCAAGCAGGTGGATGTAACTCTCCACCGTTACCTTGTCGATCCCGGCCTGCTGGGCCAGTTCGGTATAGGAAACCTCGCTGCCCGCTTGCAGCGCCAGCGATTGCAGGAGCTTTTCCAGTGCATCCGAATGCCTTATCCGGTTATGGGCCAGGATGTCCTTGTAAAGGTAGCTGCGCGTCAGTTCACGCAGGATTTCAGCTCCTGCCTCGGGGCTGTTGACCACGTCCGGGTACATTCCGAAAATCAGGCGGGTCTCCAGAAGGCGCCCTAGTTCCAGCGGCGAATGGATCTGCCGCAACTCCTCTAGCGAAAAAGGATGGAGATGGAATTCAAACTTGCGGCCGGTGAGTGGCTCCACGATCCTGTTGGACAACTCGAACGACGACGAGCCGGTTGCAATGACCTGGGTTTCGGGGATGGCATCCACGAACAGTTTAAGGATGATGCCGATATTGGTTACTCGTTGTGCCTCATCAATCAAGAGCAGCTTGGTCTTGCCTATGAACGCCTTGAGTTCGGTCGAGGATTTTTCGGTCAGAGCCCGCCGTACATCCGGCTCGTCACAGTTCAGGTACAGCGAGGAGACGCCGCTGGCACGTTCGATCTCCCTCATCAAGGTGGTTTTGCCTACCTGCCGCGCCCCATAGATTATGGCCGCTTTCCCTTTGAAAAGAGACGCGATAAGCCTCTGCTTGATAGTTCGTTCTATCATTGCCCTATACCATTTAGAAGATTATCATCACTTAAATTAGTATATTTAGGTGAATTAGGCAAGGGCGAAAGTTACGCTCTTTTTGAACGCAAAACCGGAGCGAGTATCTATTTTCCCAGTGCGCTGGGCTCCGCCAGCAGATTGATGATGAGCCGAATCATCAGCTCCTTGGCAACCGGGGCGCTTTCGGCGATGAGCAAGGCGAGCGCGGTCAGCGCCGGCGGGTTGAGGGGGCGGCCCATGCCTTCCTGTTGCAGGTAGAGCATGAACAGGAAGGAGCCGATGCTTGTTGTCATCGGAAAACGGGTGATCCTTGATGACGAAGTAGCTGTATGGAGTGGTGGATTTGTCCGCCAAAGTAATATGCAAATTTTGCACATTGCTTTTCTTGACCAGCTCACCCTCACGGAACACATTGTTGATGTGTTTCGTGATAACCGAACGTTCACGGCCAAAAAGTTCGGCCATCTGCGCCTGGGTCAGCCAGACGGTGTCTTGTCCCAGGCGCACGTCCAGCCTAACCTGCACGTCTGGCGCCTCGCAGATGACGACATCACTCATAACGCAGCCTCTGGACCGAAACCTTTGTCACTTATAACCTCTATTACCATTTTCGATAGAAACAATACACCTCGCTCGGCCTTGGAGCAAGAAGTACGTTGTGAAAGGGAGCCAAGCACGAAACAAGGGATCAAGGCTGATTGGCCATGATCCCTTGTTATTACTGGTGCGCCCGGAGGGACTCGTACCACTGACCCACGGCGTAGAAGGCCGTTGCTCTATCCTACGAGTTCCGGCTGCCCCCCCTGTACCCGACCCTAAGCGGACGGGATCACTCTTTTCAGCCGGTTATTGATATCCTTGCCGATTATCTTGGCATCGTTCGCCGGCACCCCGCACTCGGCAAAAACCGGACCCCACCCCGCTACAACCTCATAAACCTGAACAGCAAGAGCCAAGGCAACCTGACGACGCTTTATCCCAAAATATTTTGCCTCGGCCAGGACCTTCTCAATCCCCTGCGGGCAGTTATCAAGACCGATGCGTAGCACATGCCCCTGGTTGGCGCCGATGTTCGGAACCAGGTCAAAGGCCGGGCTCAGACGCCAACCCAGGTCATCGTGCAGCATGCAGAAATTCTTGAGGTGGTCATCGGTGTTCCCTATCATCACATTGAATACCATCTGCCTGTAGAGCATACGCAGATCACGCTGCGGCGCAGCGGAAACATGCTTGATCACCTCAGCCAGATCCCTGTAGCCGGCATTATAATAGCCGTCGGCCTTGAGCAGCGATTGCATGCTGACCAAGTGGTTGCGGCCACCGGCCGCGTTTACATCAAACCTCTTTACCAGCAAACACTTGCGGGAGCCCAACGCCACGAGATTGGCCACCGCTGTCTCTATCCCCGCCCGGCGGGCCAACTCCATGGTGGCAGCCTCCAGGCTGACCACGTCCAGGGCGTCCTTGCTGCTGGCAAATTTTGCCAGGTAGGCGCCGTTTTCGTCGACCACGAGCGCCTTGGGCCTCGCCCCACCCGGAGAGCTACCCGCCTGGAACAACATGGAGAGTTCATCCTCGGCCATGGCGGTTGGGTCTTGCTCAAATTTCTCCGCCATGAGGGCAAGTTCCGCCAGATGACGGCAGGAAACCCCGATTGCCAATGGGGCAGGCGTTCCCTTTTCCAGATATCGTAAAGCGCCCAAACCTTGATCGCCCAACAACTGCAAGAGGTGCGGCACTCGTTGTTCGGCGCGTCCAAGTTTGTACCTGCGGGCCATAAGTTTTCGCCCCCAATCGTCTGGCAGGCTGTCCTCGAAAACGCCGTGGACCCCGGAGTGTGGACGATCCGCATCAAACAATGCCGCAACTAGCGGCAGATGCAAGGGATCGAGCGAGAAGGCTTGCGAGGCTTCCAAGTATTCCGGGACATAACGGAATTGTCCCGGCAATGCCCCTCTGCTGTCGGGATCCTTTATTGCCAACTCTCCAACCCTAAGCAGGTCTCCGGTCGGCAAGGTCAACCATGCGTTGAGTTTTATTATCATCGCTTCCCTTGACGCCGTTCACTGGCTCGCTTCCTTTTTGCGCTTTTTCTCTCAAATTGCGCAAACAAGTCTTCCCGAGCAGCGAGCACCTCTTGCCACCCCCCAAGCAGGCCGAGAATGCTGCTTGCCGCAAGCCAGTTACCAATCGGCGTCTGGGGGTAACCTTTTTCCATTTTGCTATAGGACTGCCTGGTAATACCAAGACGTTGCGCAAGCAGCTCCTGGCTCTCGTTCCGCGCCAGACGCGCCTCCTTCAACCGCTCGCCAAGCTGTTGCAGCAAGGACTCGATATCGGCATGTTGGTTAATCATACTTAACCTTATAGCCAATAAATGTGATCAATGTAAATAATTTTTTACAAAATAAGTTACGCACATGGTTTTGATTCCCCACAAAAAAAGGGATCCGGCCCAATTGGCCATGATCCCTTGCTATTACTGGTGCGCCCGGAGGGACTCGAACCCCCGACCTACGGCTTAGAAGGCCGTTGCTCTATCCAGTTGAGCTACGGGCGCATACTGCTGATTTTCAAGAAAGGCATAGTACGACGAACACGGCGGCAACGCAACACGTTGTTTGTCAGCCCCTTCAGCCCCCCTACTCGACTTGCGGGGTGGGGCAGGGTTCTATCCATACCAGGTTGGTGTCTTTCTTCTTCCAGACCGGCCCCTTGCTCGTGTCGATGATCGTGATCCCCTGTCGATCAAGTTCGACGCGGACCTCGTCGGCGCGCTGCCAGTCCTTGCGCTGCCTGGCCTCCTCCCGCTCCTTGATGAGCTGACAGACCGTGGGATCGAGGGGACACTCCCGCAGGTTGAAGACGTTCAACACCCGGTTGATCTTCTCAAAGGCCGCCAGGATGTACTTTTTCTGGTCGCGGTCAAGTTGGCCCGCGGCCACCACCGGGTTGACCTTTTTCACAAAGTCGAACAGGGCGCCCAGGCCTTGGGAGACGTTGAGATCGTCGTCCAGGGCCGCGTGAAAACGCGCCTCCAGGTCGGATAAATATGCGGCCACTTCTGGATGCGGCAGGTCCGGGCTCAGACAGAGAAGCTTGTGGAAGAACTCGTCCAAGCGCCTCAAACTCTGGCGGGCGGCGTCGAGCTTTCTGAAGGTGAAGTCCACTGGTTTGCGGTAGTTGGCGGCGAGGAAGAAGAAACGCACCTCCCTCGCCGTGTAGCCCCGGGCCAGAACGTCGCGCAGGCTCAAGACGTTGTCGAGTTCCGGGCTCATCTTATGGCCGTCCACGGTAAGCTGACCGGAGTGCATCCAAAGGCGGGCCAAGGGCTTGCCGGTGAGGGCGGTGGCAATGGCGTTCTCATTCTCATGGTGCGGAAAGAGCAGGTCGTGGCTGGCGGTGTGGATATCCATGGTATCGCCAAAGAGCGACAGGGTCATGGCGGCGCACTCGATGTGCCAGCCCGGTCGCACCTTGCCCCACTTGGTCTGAAAGAAGACGCCGGTCTTGAGTTCGCCCAGGGTGGAGCGCTTCAGCAGGGTGAAGTCATGGGGATGCTGCTTCTCGTACGCGTCCAGGTCCACGGTCTTGCCGACCTGAATGGCCTCCAGATCAACGCCGGAGAGCTTGCCGTAATTGGGGAGCTTGGAGATGTCGAAGTAGACCGAACCATGTTTCTCATAGGCAAAGCCACGGTCCATGAGCTGGCCGGCGATCTCAAACATCTTCTCCACATACTCCGAAGCCAGGGGATAGCCAGCCGGCGCCATCACCCCCAGGGCCGCCATGTCACTCTTGAATTCCTCGATGTAATGGCCGGTAAAGGCGGCCAGGGGTTGGCCACTCTGCGTAGCGCCTTCGATAGTGTTGTCGTCCAGGTCGGTGAAGTTCATGTAGAATTTCACCTCAAAGCCCTGCAGAACCAGCATGCGTTGAATGAGGTCGGCCACCACGAAGCGGCGGCAGTGCGCCAGGGTGGCGAGCTTGTGGGCCGTGGGACCGCAGGCGTAGAAGGTGACCTGATTGCCACCCTGGGGCTGGAAGACCTCCTTGCGCCGTTTGGCTGTGTTGAAAAAGCGCAGCCTGGGCGCGGCCGGTTCGGGCGCCGGCTCGGCTGGCGAGAAAAGCGCGGTGGACAGATACTTTTCCCCGCCGTCCGGAAAGATGGTGACGATCACCCCGCCGGCGGTGAGCTTCTCGGCCACCAGCAGGGAGGCGGCCATGGCGGCGCCGGAACTCATGCCCACGAAAAGCCCCTCCTGCCGGGCCAGTTGGCGCGCCATGTCAAAGGCAACGTCATCGGCCACGTTGACAATGGCATGAGGCAGAGCCTTGTCAAAAATCCCCGGCTTGTAGGACTCTTTCATGTTCTTAAGGCCCTGGATCTTGTGGCCCAGGAAAGGTTCCATGGCCGTGACCCTAACATGATGATGATGGTCGGCAAAGTAGCGGCACAGCCCCATGGCCGTGCCTGTGGTGCCCAGGGTGATCACCACGTCGGTGACCGCGCCCTTGGTCTGCTCCCAGATCTCCGGGCCAGTGGTACGGTAATGGGCCTGCCAGTTGGCCGGGTTATTGAACTGATCGGTGAGAAAATAACGATCCGGATGCTCGCGGGCCATGGCGTATGCCTGTTCAATGGCGCCGTCGGTGGCGAGCTTGGCCGGGGTGAGCAGGATCTCGGCGCCAAAGGCGGCCATGATCTTGCGGCGCTCGATCGAGGCCGACTCGGGCATGACGAGTTGGCAGCGGTAACCCTTGACCGCGCAGACCATGGCCAGGCCGATGCCAGTATTGCCGCTGGTGGCCTCAAGCACGATCTTGTCCAGGGTCAGTTCACCGCTCGCCTCGCCGGCCTCGATCATGGACAGGGCAACGCGTTCCTTCACCGAACCCGACGGATTGAAGGACTCAAGCTTGGCAAAGATGGTCACCCCGGCATACGGATTAAGCCGGCGAATAGGAACAATCGGTGTGTGCCCGATTCTATCGAGAATGGTCGTCGTATCCATGTCAAGCCATGAGTTAGCTGAAAGCTGAAAGCAAAAACAGCAAGAAAGCATTCCATAGACTTTGAGCTTTG
>DYDL01000166.1 GCA_020717925.1 Desulfocapsa sp. | reverse complement strand
CTGTCAGTGTTGAGTCTGTTGATCGTCAGCGGTTGGGGGGTGCATGCCAGACGGCATGACCTCGTGGGCGTTGCTGCTTTTACATTGCTGGCCATCCTGGGTAATGCCTTTATCTGCGGTGCGCTATCAAATCCGCACGACCGCTATCAAAGTCGCCTGGTGTGGCTTGCGGTACTGGTAGATGCCATGGCTGCTGTGGTTTGGTGGCAACGTCGGAACCAACGGCTCATTCAGTGCCGGCAGATACAAATGGTTCCTGACGAGTGACCAACGACTTATCCGCCAGACCAGCCGGCACGCCACCCCGCGATTACTAATCCGTACTTGTCTCCATATTACTCATTGCTGCATATCCTGCCTGCCTCTGCACGATCTAATGTGATTTTCACAATTAGCTCACAATGCCCTAATATTAATGGTTGATAATGCACTCATAAATTGCAGTGATGTGCGCAATTGACATGGTAATCGCATTGATATTTTTTGATAAAGCTGAGTTGAGCAGCTTGTCTGCTCATACGAAACTTATGCCCTTGCGGTATAACAAGGTAATAGGCATTGGAGAGCAAGATGGACTCAAGAGTACCTTGCACTACCTTAATCTTTCTTCTGCTTTTCACCGTTTTTGCTATCAATACCGCTCTTGCCGTTGGTGTATGCGCTGCGGCTGACCCGAGTTGCATAGCATCGGGCCAGGCCAACCCCAAGTGGCCGGTGTGCGACGGCCGCGCCACAACGCAAAAAATTTCCTTTGTCCATATCGCCGACATGCATGCCCATTACAACCCGGTTAATGGTCAGTCGAGTCCGATGGGTCGCGTGCGGGGGTTTTATGAACAGGTCAAGCAGGAAAATCCCTTCACCCTGTTGACCGACGCCGGCGATGACTACGAAAAAGGCTCCATCGCCGAGCAACTCTCGCAGGGTCGCACGACCCGGGAGATCGTACAGGCCATGCAATATGACGTCCGAACCCTCGGCAACCATGATTTCGCCTGGGGCATGGATGAACTCTTGCGGTTCAGCCACGATTCCTCCGCCGTGGTGCTGGCTACCAACACCAAAATAGATCGGAAAACGCCTGTCTCTCCAGGCTGGGCCGACTTTACTATCCTGACCGTAGGCTGTGTCAGAATCGGCTTTTTCGGCATGCAGCCCCGACCTTGGAACGACAAGGATGAACAGTATGACGGGCCGTTCTACCCCGAGCTACCTGAGTTGCGGACAGATTTCAATTTTACCGAGATTGCCAACGAGATTATCGCCAAGCACCGCCATGAAGTTGATGTGCTGGTAATGGTGAGCCATCTGGGCTTGCAGGGCGATATTGCCCTGGCCGAGCAGACCGACGGTATCGACCTGATTCTCGGCGGGCACACCCACGAAGCCATGACCACGCCGTTGCGTGTCAAAAACACCGATATCGTTCATGTCGGAGCCTATGCAGAACATATTGGCAGATTCGACATCGAATATGATTTGCGTAACCGGCGCATCGCGGACAGTCACTTTCTGCTTGTTGCCAATCGTGATGGTGAGATACCGGCGGACAGGTGCACGGAAGCCGAGGTGGCGAGAATCCTCCGTCCCTATCAGCGGGAACTCGACGAAAACATCACCGGGGTGAGCCAGGACCAGGACAAACAGGCCATGGCCCGCATCGCCGCCCGTGCCGCCGTGGCAACGCTGAAGATCGATGCGGCCTTTGTCGGCAAGGGGACGGTATGGCGGGAATGGAAGCAGGGTGGACTCACCCGACAGGATATTCTGAACGCCTTCGCGGTGGAGCGCGAACCAGCGGGTAGCCCTGGTTTCAGCAGCTTCTATCGGGTGGAAGTCAGAGGGAAGGATTTGCTCCATGCCCAGGCCGTGGCAGCGGATTGCTACTACTCGGGGCCGTCCAGCATAGACCCGGCGGCAGTTTACACCGTGGCTCTGCAGAAGACACAGGCTTTCCACCAACAGGAATTTTTCGGCAGGACGATCGGAGTTGCGCCGCCGGAACCGGCGGCGGAAGTATGGCAGGTTGTGGTGGCTTTTGCCCTCGACCGCGGAAGTGCAGGGCTTGCCCTTGATGAAGGATTTCAAGACCTGGCGAATAATAATCTGATTGCAATGTTGTCGGGTAGGAGTACCGTATCTTCCCTGAAGCAGGTCGTTCATGAGAACCTCTAATGCAGGCGGAAAGTCTGTTCGCGCGGGAAATTTTCATGAAGATGCGTAAAATATTGATAGGAGCGGGCATGCTGTCGCTGCTCCTGTTCGCTTTCCAGGCTTGGCAGTACACCACTCCTGCCACCGGGCGTTGGCTGGCGGGTGATTTCCACAACCACACCTTGCTTACCGATGGAGATATCGCAGCGGGCGAGGTTTTTTCCCAGGCCTTTTGCCACGGGCTCGACTGGATCGCTAACTCCGAACACGGCGGAGCCTTTGAACGGACATCCAAGGGACTGCCTTGGCCGGCTGACACCGCTTTTCTCGGTGCGCCGCCAGAGGGTAAGATGTGGCGCTGGCAGTCCTTGTGGCAGTATTCCTTTCCCATTGTCAAGGAAGTCCGGACCACCTATCCGGACAAGCTAGTCGTGCAAGGATACGAATGGAACGTCCCGACCCATGATCATGCCAGTGTCGGGATTGTCGGGCCGGAGGAAGATGGCGGTCGCGCCATTGCCCGCCACGATTACCTGTTTGATGGCGAGGACTCCGGGACCGGGGCTGACGCTCTGCTCGACGTAAGCAACAAAAGCACGACGAACAGCCACGCCAAGGCCGTGGCTGGCGTGCGATGGCTCGCGGACAACTACCCGGCGAGCAGTTATGTTATCCTTAATCATCCCTCCCGCACACTGGGGTTCTCGGTTGCCGATCTCCGCGACTTGAACGATGCGGCGCCACGAGTGGCCTTCGGCTTTGAAGGCATTCCCGGGCACCAGAGGGCCGAGATTCGGGGCGGATATGACCGAGGTCCATTCCATGACGTAGCGGGTCTGGACATTACCGCCAGGGCTCATACTTACGGCGGAGCAGACTTCATGGTCGCGAAAGTTGGCGGCGTTTGGGATGCCCTGCTTGGCGAGGGTCGTCGGTTTTTCACCTTTACGAACTCGGACTTTCACTCGCCAAGTTATGACTTTTGGCCTGGTGAATTTGCCAAGAATCACACCTATGTTCAAGATGCAAACCATGACGGCAAGCACAGCCCGGCCGAGTTGCTTGCAGGACTGCGTTCCGGTAACTCCTTCATTGCCTTGGGCGACCTGGTGAACGGTCTGGAATTCAGCGCCCAAAGCGGGCGGTCAAAGGCCGAGATGGGAAGTACCCTGGCCACCGGCCAGGGGAGTGAGGTGGAAATTTTGATTCGCTTTCGGAGTCCGGTGGTTAATAACAACGGCGACAAACCAATCGTGGATCACATCGACCTCATTACCGGCGAGGTTCACGGAAAGATCGGCAAATATCTTGCCGACGGCACCACCTCGAATCCGGCCTATGCCAATGACAGTAACGAAACCGCGCAGGTGATCGCCACCTTTATGGCCAAGGATTGGCGGGACGATGGGGATGGCTGGCACACTATCGTCTACCGTCTGCCAAAGCTTCAGCGGGACATGTATTGCCGTCTGCGCGGAACGAATCTCGGCCTGGATATACCAAATCAGACCGACAAGCCCGGCAATCCCCTGGACGATGTCCTAATGGCTCCGAACTCGGCACTCAAGGCTTATGAGGATCTCTGGTTCTACTCCAACCCAATCTTTGTCACGGTTTCCCGCTGACGCAAAACCACGCGACAAAATGCCCAGACATTTTATTGCTGTCTTCTGCTGATTGCCAACATACCGATCACTCCTAAGCCGAGCATCCTGGCGGCCGACGGATCCGCATCCACCAGTAGATGTCGGGTTACGCTACGCTAGCCCGACCTACCAGATGTAATGCGCTGAAACACCATCTTTTGCGCCCTTCTGAATGCTGAACGCGTTCATCTCGACACCATCACAATTAACCACTTTTTTATGGAGTGCTAACCTGAATCTTACACAGCCCAGGCATAGTGGATTTAAAGGGAAAGCCCATATCAAGGTGAGCGCCACACCAAAGGTGTTAACACTCATGCTGCTTTATTAAATATGGACGAGCATTTCATCGCAACTGATTCTTGCAGAATAAGGGGAGGTGATCAGCAAGGCGGTAATTTGTGCAGTAAGTTGAAACGTAGATTAGTGCAGTTATGAAAATAATTTTATCGAAAATTTTCAAGGAGATTAATGCAATGAAATTTAAACAAAGCAAAACCAGAACAGCCTTTGTGGGAATCGCAACCGGAGCCTTAATCCTTGCATCATCCCAGATGGCCATGGCGGCCGGTGAGGCCAAGAATGTGATACTGATGATCAGCGACGGACAAGGCTTCAATACGGTAAAGGCCACCGATTACTTTACTGGAACCCAGGGAGTCTATGAGTCCTTTGCGATCAAGGGCTCCATGAACACCTCATCCGCGGGAAGTTCGGGAGGTTACACCGGGATCCCCTATAACCCAGCCCAGATGTGGGCCAACTTCAACTACCAGAAGTCAGGGGCCACCGATTCGGCCTCGGCCGCCACCGCCATGTATACAGGCGTGAAGAACTATGACAACCAACTCAATATGACCACGAGTGGAGCGCAACTGACTACCTTCTTTGAAATGGCCGCAAGCCAGGGTAAGGCAACGGGCGCTGTTTCCACGGTCAATTTTGATCACGCCACCCCGGCCGCGGTTGTTGCGAATACAACCAATCGCAACGACTATACGACCATCACCAGCCAGATGATTAACAGCAACCTCGACGTAATCATGGGCGCCGGTCACCCCTTGTACAACAATAACGGTCAGGCAGTTGCCGCCAATTACAGCATTGTCGGCAATCAGGCGAACTGGGATGCCATCACCAGCGGTGCTAATGGTCGCACGTTCATCGACAGCCTGTCCAGTTTCGAGGCCCTGGCAGACGGGACCATGAATTCGAATAAGGTTTTCGGTATCGCCCAGGTGCGCGACACCATCCAGGATTCCCGTACCGGCGCGCCTACCGCACCCTTGAACACCAACGTGCCTAATCTCACCACCATGACCCAGGGCGCTCTCAATGTGCTCGACAACAACACCAACGGCTTTGCCGTGATGATCGAAGGCGGCGCGGTCGATTGGGCCAATCACGCCAACGGACTCAAGAGATCCATTGACGAGCAGATCGATTTCAACAACTCCGTTCAGACAGTTGTCGACTACCTTAACGCCGGCACCAACGGCAATGATTGGAGCAATACCCTGCTCATCGTCACCGCCGACCACGAAACGGGCGGCCTCTGGGGCCCTGTCGCCGGGACTTTCAACCAGGTGGTGGACAACGGCGCGGGCAACCTTCCCGGCGCCGCATACAATTCAGGTGGCCACACCAATACCCTGGTGCCGTTTTACGCCAAGGGCGCGGATGCGGACCTTTTTCTGAACTATTTGAATGGCGTTGATGAAAACATGGACAACATGTATGGCATTGATACCGCGTTCAACAGCTATATCGATAACACCAACATCTTTCAGGTCATGAACACCGCAAACTCCAACCCGGTACCAGTTCCCGGTTCCGTGCTTCTCCTTGGTTCCGGTTTGGTCGGCCTCGCGGGTTTTGGCCGTCGATTCCGGCAAGCAGCCTAATCCGGGGCTATCACTAGACGTTTCTCGCTAAGTATTGATTTCCCGGTTGTCTTGGTTTTAGGACAGGGCAACCGGGAGATTGCCCAACAATCAAACAGGTTCACTTCAGTCCCATGCAAACCACCACCGTATCCCGCTAGCGGGGATATGAATAAAAAATAAACATTATTTTTATGGGGTTCTAATCACCCCCTCACACAGTCCTGGCATAGTGGATTAACAGGCGCCTGGTGCGCCTGCAAGCCGCAACCTGCCTTTCCTTTAACCATTTCTTATCCACCGGTTAATGCGGGCATGGCAAATTGCTTGTCAACGCTGCCCCGGGAGATTGTTACCGATTCAACCAGTACTGGAGAAAATGTCATGTTTAGAGAACAGCGAGAACTTGAGACCCGTCTTGAACAAATGCGCAAGGGCATAATTGCCAGGATGTCCTCGGGAAAACAAACAATCAGGGAGAATACGGGGAAGGAAATTATGGGAAGTGGCCTGGAGATCGGCGAATTTTCCGTATTCCAAATCACCAGTCATCTAAACTTCTGCCACATGGAGTCCTGCGGGACCATTCTTGCCCAATTGGATGACGCCCTGAAAAGACTGCGCAATGGCGCCTACGGATTTTGTGCCCTCTGTGACGAACGCATCGGCATGAGGCGCCTGCGTGTCATTCCCTTTGCCGTGCATTGCCGTGAATGCCAAGAATACCTCGAGCGCTGCAAGCGGCGGCAGTCAGCGGAATCCACTTTCCAGGATTTCGCCCTGCCAAGCCAGGCAAGGGAAGACTTGCGCATGAATGGACCCGCATGTTTGCAAAAAACGCTGGCCATGAAGCAGCAGAACGAAGGATTAATATAATGAATAAGCTACCAGTAACCATTACCGGTTTGGCGATGCTGGCTCTCCTGGCGCCTTGTCCGCCCTTTGCCATGCAACTTGGCGGCAGCCTGTCCTTGCTTGGTGGCGCAACCAACCAAGGAGTCGCCCATGCGCTACTGTCGGGAGAAACAAACGCCAAGAACGGGCTAATGGCCAAGAACGAGGTTTTATACCCAACCAGGAATATGGAGGAGAATACCATTAAGCGGCCAGACGGTTCCGGCCCGTTCAGCGAGGAGCCGGCGCTACCCGCGGCCACCGCCATGTTGCTCTTCGGCGCCCAATTGGTTGGCCTTGCCGCCGCCTTCCGGAGATACGTCAAGGAATAATTGCAGCCACCTCATTCCCCCAAAACATAGCCTTGCGGCTCTGTTTTGGGTCATTGCGCAAGAGGGTCGTTTCGCGTTTCGCAATCAGTTCAGAGTTCCTGCTTGCTTACGAGTTGATCGCATGTGCTCAGCGTAGTCGTTTTGCAAAAGGTAGCCAGGAGTTGTGGTTTCGCCGCGGCTAGGCATCCTTTGCCCGTGCTCGAAAAAAATGCACCCA
>DYDL01000451.1 GCA_020717925.1 Desulfocapsa sp. | reverse complement strand
GTCACCGAGCAGGAGCTGGCCACCATCATGCTCAGCCTCCAGCGCCAGGGCTGCCACAACATCAACCTGGTCACCCCCTCGCACGTGGTGCCCCAGACCCTGGCCGCCCTGAACCTAGCCGCCCGGCAGGGCCTCACCCTTCCCGTGGTTTACAACACGAGCGGTTACGATGCCCCAGACACCCTGCGACTGCTCGACGGGGTGGTCGACATCTACATGCCAGACTTCAAGTTCTGGAAAAAGGAGACGGCCCGGCGGCTTAGCGGGGCGCCGGACTACCCGGAGGCAGCCAGGGCAGCTATCCTGGAGATGCACCGCCAGGTGGGCGACCTGGTGATCGACGCCCAGGGAGTGGCGCGGCGCGGGCTGCTGATGCGCCATCTGGTCATGCCCGGCCAGCTCGACGAGACCGAGGCTATCCTGGGCTTTTTGGCCCGCGAGGTATCGGCCGCCACCTACACCAACCTCATGGACCAGTACCACCCCTGCGGCCGGGCCCACGAGTTCCCGGACATCGACCACCCCTTGAGCACCGAGGAATACCATGCCGCCCTGGCGATGGCCAAAAAAGCCGGCCTCACCCGTCTGGACAAACGCGACTGGACAAACATGCTGAAAAGGCTGTTCGAGAACTGACCAGCAGGGCGATCATCCCAGGCTGTTGATCCAACCCTGTTCGACAAATGGCGCTTTTCGCTTGCAGGGCAGAAGGCCTTGGGGTATGCATCCTGAACAAATGATGTGTTGGCATCTGACAAAACCCTGGAAACGAAAGAAACACCCTCTATGCTCTCGACCTTCGTTCTCATGCCCGCCTCGCCAGCCATCTGCCTGCCCTTGAACTGACCAGTGGAGAAAAGGGAAATGAACAACGTGATTACTGTGGAAACGATTGCCGCGAAAATACATGTCATCCGCGAGCAGAGAGTTCTCTTGGACCGGGATCTGGCCCACTTGTATGAAGTTGAAACCCGCACCCTGAAGCAGGCGGTGCGCAGGAACATCCGAAGATTTCCGGATGATTTCATGTTCACACTCTCTGGGAAGGAATTTACAGTTTGGAGATCACAAACTGTGATGTCCACGGCAGACCGGCAAGGCCTTCGCCACCCGCCCATGGCCTTTACCGAACAAGGTGTGGCCATGCTGAGTTCCGTGCTCAAAAGCGACAGGGCCATCGAGGTCAATATCGCCATCATGCGGGCCTTTGTGAAAATGCGGGAGATGCTCTCCTCCAGCCGGAAATTTGCCGCGAAG
>DYDL01000450.1 GCA_020717925.1 Desulfocapsa sp. | reverse complement strand
CATCGACAAGATGACTGTTGACGACTTCATGGCCTTTGCCCGCGAGCACTGGGAGAAGACGCGCTCTTCACTCTTGGCAGGCACCTACCAACCTTTGCCGGTCAAGCGGGTTGAGATTCCGAAACCAATGGGCGGCACACGCCCGCTGGGGATACCAACCGTACTTGATCGCCTGATCCAGCAAGCCATTGCGCAGGTACTATTGCCGATCTTCGATCCGCACTTCTCGGAATCCAGTTTCGGATTCCGTCCGGGCCGCTCGGCCCACGGTGCGGTTAACCAGGTGCGCGACCATATCCGTAAGGGATATCGCGTGGCCGTGGATGCCGACCTGTCGAAGTTTTTCGACACCGTGGACCATGACGTGCTCATGGTGCGGGTCGCCCGCCGGGTGCGTGACAAACGTGTCCTGCGGTTGATCGGTAAATACCTGCGGGCCGGAGTGGTGGTCAATGACCGCCTGGAAAGCACCCGGAAAGGGGTGCCCCAGGGTGGACCACTGTCACCGCTGCTGGCCAACATTCTTCTGGACGACCTGGACAAAGAGCTTGAAAAGCGGGGGCACCGTTTCACCCGGTATGCCGATGACTTTGTGATTGTCACGAAAAGTCGGCGGGCGGGCGAACGGGTGATGGCAAGCATTAGCCGCTATCTCACCCGTCGGCTCAAGCTTACAGTCAACCAGGAGAAGAGCAAGGTGGCCTCGACCAATGAGATCACCTTTCTCGGTTTCATCTTCAAGGTGGCCAGTATCCGCTGGTCGGACAAGGCCTTTGCCGAATTCAAACGGCGAGTCCGGAAACTGACCGGCAGGAGCTGGGGCGTTTCCATGGGGTACCGATTTGGGAAGCTGGCGGAGTATCTTCGTGGCTGGATGGGCTACTTCGGGATATCGGAGTATTACCGGCCGATACCGGAAATAGACCAATGGCTGCGGCGGCGCGTGCGTATGTGCTTTATCAAGCAGTGGCGCTGGTGCCGTACAAAAGTCCGCGAGCTGGTCAAACTCGGTACAAACCTGCGGCTGGCAATATCCATCGGCCTGAGTCGCAAGGGACCATATCGTCTCGCCAAGACACTGGCGACCCAGTCAGGGATGACCAATCAATGGTTGAAGGGTCAAGGGTTGTTGTCTGTCAAAGAGTTGTGGGTCAACATTCATTACCCGGCTACGGCTCGGTAACCTCTGGGAACCGCCTAGTGCGGACCCGCATGCTAGGTGGTGTGGGGAGGGCGGGAGAAAGACCCGCCCTTA
>DYDL01000016.1:981-29911 GCA_020717925.1 Desulfocapsa sp. | reverse complement strand
CGCCACCGCCGCCGCCACCGCCGCCGCCGCCGCCACCGCCGCCGCCAGTCTGATAGGGCAGTCCGGCAAGACATAAAAGCCGCAACCGGCCGGGACCACGGTTCCCGGCCGGAGCAAAAAAAGCACAAATCAGTCCAACCTAAAAGGAGAACGACATGATGAACAGATATAAGCTTACCATAGTGGGAATGGCCTCCACCGCATGCCTGTTAGCAAGCTCCATGACGTACGCTGCCACCATTTCAACCAACCTTGCCACCATTGACTGGGCCAGCCTTAGCATTACCAGCAACACAACCGCGCTGGTGGTCAACATGACCAACTGGTCCTCGGCCAAGAGCGACGATGTCTGGGATATTACCCCCGCCACCTTGGTGGTGGACTCTAAAAACAATATCGCCTCCACCGCGGCCACCGAGACTACCTCCCCCTCCCCTGCCGGGTTTGGCACGGGCGCAAGTCAGACCACCGCGGCCACCCTGTCCGCCAGCGCTACGGCAGCATCCAGCGTGTACAACAGTGCCTTCTCCGCTGAGTCTCACGCCCAGCGCAGCCAGCAATACCAAGTCCTGACCAGCGGCCCGATCACCTTTACGGTAAACTACACTCTTGCCCAGGCAAGCGATGCCACCGATGGCGCCACCTATACCTATAATCGCGCCTGGAGCGGCCTGCAATTCACCCACTGGAACGGTTCTGCCTGGAGCAACTGGGCCGCCACCGGCCAGACCGATCAACATTCAATGACCAATTTACTGAGCTACGGCGATACGTTGCCGCTGACCAGCGCATCCGGGCCCCTCTCATTCACCTATAACGCCGTGGCTGGCGACTACCTCTACTTCGAGGCCGGCGTAGACAGCCGCGCCGCGGTGGTGAACCAGGCCGCCCCGGTGCCGCTGCCCAGCGCCGCCCTGCTCCTCGGCTCCGGACTGCTTGGCCTGCTCGGCCTGCGCCGAAAATAACAAGTTTTCCTCCCCCTCCTCCCCACCCCAAGAAAGACAGGGCCGCCCCCCCGGCCCTGTCTTTTTTTATTTGGTCCGCGCAAGGCCCGCACCTTCCCCTCCCTCTGCCAAAAAATGATGATCCCCCATGCTTTTCCGGGTAAGCTGGTGCCGCTCATGAGCGCGTGCTGCATCAAAGCCCGGGAGAACAGCGGTGAACCCTTTTGTCCTGCATAGCGATTTTGCCCCGGCCGGTGACCAGGCCCAGGCCATCGCCATTCTTGCCCAAGGCATCAAGAACAAAGCCCGGGATCAGGTGCTGCTGGGGGTCACCGGCTCGGGCAAGACCTTCACCATGGCCCAAATCATCGCCCAAGTGCAGCACCCCACCCTGGTGCTCGCCCCCAACAAGACCCTGGCGGCCCAACTCTACGCCGAATTCAAGGAACTATTTCCGGAGAACGCGGTGGAGTACTTTGTCTCCTACTACGACTACTACCAGCCCGAAGCGTACATCCCGCAGTCCGACACTTACATCGAGAAGGATTCGGCCATCAACGACGCCATTGACAAAATGCGCCACTCGGCCACCCGTTCCCTGCTCACTCGCCGGGACGTGCTCATCGTTGCCTCGGTCTCCTGCATTTACGGCCTGGGCTCACCGGACGAGTACAAGTCCATGCACCTCTTGCTGCAAACGGGTGTGGAATATCCCTTGGAGGAAATCAAGCGCCGCCTGGTGTACATGCTCTATGAGCGCAACGAGATCGACTTCCACCGCGGCACTTTCCGGGTGCGCGGCGACACGGTGGAGATCTTCCCGGCCTACGAGGAGGAGCGAGCGGTGCGGATCGAGATGTTCGGCGACACGGTGGAGGGTATCCGCATCATCGATCCCCTGCGCGGCAAGGTGCTGGACTCGGTGGCGGAACTCACCGTCTTCCCTGGCTCCCACTTCGTCACCTCCAAGGAGCGGTTGGCCAAAGCCATGGAGACCATCAAACAGGAACTGCGGGAGCGGCTGGCCTGGTTCGAGACCCATGGCCAACTGGTGGAGGCACAGCGTCTGGACCAGCGCACCCGCTTTGACCTGGAGATGATCCAGGAGCTGGGCTACTGCAACGGCATTGAGAACTATTCCCGCCACCTCACCGGGCAGTTACCTGGTGAGCCGCCGCCCACCCTCATGGACTATTTCCCAGAGGACTTCGTGCTGTTCATCGACGAATCCCACATCGCTGTACCGCAGATTAGGGGCATGTACCATGGCGACCAAAGCCGCAAGCGCACCCTGGTGGAATTCGGTTTCCGGCTGCCCTCGGCCTTGGACAACCGGCCTCTGCAGTTCGAGGAATTCCGTGCCCGGGTCCACCAGACCGTCTACGTCTCGGCCACCCCCGGCGAATATGAGATGGAGATGGCGGCCGGCCGGGTGGCGGAGCAGCTCATCCGCCCCACCGGCCTCATGGACCCGGTCATCGAGGTGCGGCCGGCCACCAATCAGGTGGACGACCTGCTGGCCGAGGTGCGGCTCCGCACCGAGCGCCACGAGGCGGTACTGGTCACCACCCTCACCAAACGCATGGCCGAGGATCTTACCGACTATTACAACAGCCTCGGGGTGGCGGTACGCTACCTGCACTCGGACATCAAAACCCTGGAGCGCATGGAATTGATCCGCGACCTGCGCCAGGGCGATTACAACGTCCTGGTTGGCATCAACCTGCTGCGCGAGGGGTTGGACATCCCGGAGGTATCGCTGGTGGCCATCCTGGACGCGGACAAGGAGGGCTTCCTGCGCTCCGAGCGGTCGCTCATCCAGACCTGCGGCCGGGCAGCGCGCAACGTGGCCGGCACGGTGATCATGTACGGTGACCGGATTACCGACTCCATGAGCCGCACCATGGCGGAGACCGCCCGCCGCCGTACCCTGCAGGCGGCCTATAACCAGGAGCACAACATCACCCCCACCACCATCCGCTCCTCGATCAAGGATATCCTGAGCACTGTCTACGAGCAGGACTACGTCACCGTGGCAACCGTGGCCGAGCCGGCAACAGCATATGCCTCCCTGGCCGACCTGCGGCGGGAGATCAAGACGCTGGAAAAAGAAATGTATAGGGCCGCCGAGGAGCTGGCCTTTGAAAAGGCCGCCACACTGCGAGACCGGGTCAAGGGCATGCGGGAAAAGGAACTGCAATGGCTTTAGTGACTAAATTGCTCAGTCGCCTGCTACCGCACATCATCCCGCCCCTGTATCGGCTGGTCAGTTGGCTGCTGTTCAGTTCCTGTCGGGCGGAGAAGGTCAACATGGGGAACCTGCAACCCAATGGCGACGCCCACTGCATCATGGCCTTCTGGCATTACGCGGTGTTCTACACCCTGCACCTGTGCCGGGGCATGTCCGCGGTAGCCATGGTCAGCGGCAGCAGTGACGGCGAATACGTGGCCCGACTGCTCCGCGGCATAGGCATAGCCACGGTGCGTGGTTCCAGGGGCAAGGGCGGCCTGGTTGCCCTGAAGAAGATGGCGGCCGCCATGGCTGAAGGCCGCAGCGGCGCCATCGTGGCCGACGGTTCCCAGGGGCCGGCGCTGGTGGTGCAGGCCGGCGTTATCCTGCTGGCCAGCCGCACCGGCCAAGCCATCGTACCCATCACTTGGAGCGCCAACCGCTATTTCGTCTTCAACTCCTGGGACCGGACCATCCTGCCCAAGCCTTTTGCCAGGTTGTACCTGCTCTGCGGCGAGCCCCTTCGGGTGCCGGCCGAACTTGGCAAGGGCGACATCGAACGCTATCGCCTGCAACTGGAAGAGAGGATGATGGCGATTTACCGGCAAGCGTGGGGGCACTTTGGCAAGGATGGACATTGAAGTCTCATAAGTCCCATAGGACCTATATGTCCTATATGACTAATGATGGGAACCCGCCCCTACAAGATAATCCGAAACAGGGCGCCATGGCCAGGCTCGCTCTCCACCTCAATGGTGCCGCCGTGGTTGTCGACGATGTTCTTGACAATGGCCAGCCCCAGCCCGGTGCCACGGTTCTTGGTGGTGAAAAAGGGCGTGAAGAGTTGCTCCCGTTCCTGCGGACCCATGCCCAGGCCGGTATCCTGGATCTCGATCACCGCTCCCGGTCGGCGCGCCGCTGGCCGGCGGGTGGTCAAGATAAGCTTGCCGCCCTCGGGCATGGCCTGCACAGCGTTGATCATGACATTGAGAAAGGCCCGATAGATTAGATCCCAATCGGCCATGAGCAGCGGCAGCGTTTCGTCCAGATGGACCTCCAGCTTCACCCCGCGCTTTTCAAGTTCAGCCTGCATGAAATCGGCCGCGGCAACAAGCATCTTGTTGATTGAAACCGCTTTCTTGTCCGGGGCGTGCGGCCGGGCGAAATCGAGGAATTCCCGCACCACGCCATCCAGCCGGCTGGTTTCATCAACAATGATCTTGGCCAGATGCCCGTTGCCCGGCGCTACGGCCTCCAGCCGCTTGCGCAGCAACTCGGCCGTGCTCCCAACGATCCCCAGGGGATTTTTCAGTTCATGGGAGACCGAGGCCACCATGCGACCGAGGTTGGCCAGTCTCTCTGATTCATGCAGCCTCTCCTCCAGCTTCCGCCGATCCTCGGCCCGCGCCTCAATGATCCGGTCGGCCTTGGCCACGATCAGGCGCAGAATGACAAACAGGGCGGTCATGATGCCAACCGAGGCGGCAATAATGATCCCTTGCAGTTCGATAATCTCCTCTAGCTCCTCGGAGAGATCCTGGGCGATCTCGATCACCCCCATGATGACGTCGGTGTCCTTGCCCAAGGGTTTCTTCTGTCGAAAAGGGATATAGGTTCGAAGCTGGCAGGTAATGGGCTCCACCCCGGGGAGGAGATTGCGGAGCGAGCCGGTGGAACAAAGTACCGAGTTGTTCTGTCCCTTCAGGGCCTTTTCATACAGCTCCCCGCCCTCACCGCGCCGGCCAATGCGTTCTGGCACCGTGCTGTACGAGGTGACGTTCTCCCTGGAATCAAAAATGGTAACCGACTCAATGTTCATGCCGTGGGTTACGTTGCGCACAATAGTGTCGAGCAACCGGAACTGCTCGGGATTGCGCAGGGCGATGCCACCATACCGCAAGACGATTGGAATGACGAACTGCTGGAAGACCTGGTGGTTGAGGTTCTCGGCAAAGACCTGGGCATAGGCCTCCCGACGCTCCAGAAGCACCCGCTTGGTGTGGTCGGAGATGAACCAGGAGAGGACCAGGGCGAAAACCAGAACCACCGCCAGGCCGGAGAAGGTAAAAAATTTCACCAGCCGGAAGGGCTTCAACTGGGTGGCAGCGTTATCTACCTTCATGGCGAACAGACCCCGCAGCGCCGGCATTTGGCGGTATCGCAGGCCTCGGTGACCCGTTCAGCCAGCGCCTTCCGGTACTCAGACCACAGATACTCCCTGCGAATGCCGAGGTCAATGATTTCCCAGGGAAAGATCTCGGCCTCGCCCCGCTCCCGCAAGGCATACCAGGCCGGGTCCAGATCCAGGTCACGGAACACCTGCCGCCAGTTACGTCCGGTCGCGGCCATGGCCAAGAGCGCCGCGGCCACGCGCCGGTCGCCCCTGGCGAGCACGGCCTGAAAATAGGCACTCTCCGGCGGGTCCGCCTGGATTTTAAGATTGGGCTGACCGGCCAGTTGCCGGCGAATCAGACGCAGAGCCTCCTTCAGCACCGCTACCGGGGCGCAGGGCGCGAACTGGAAAGGGGTCCAGGGCTTGGGGATGAAACAGTTGATCGACAGGGTCAGGGTGGGCACCCGCCCCCGACTGCGCCCCACGGCCAGCAAACGCTCGCGCACCTTCCTGGTCAGATCCACCAGTTCCTCCAGATCCGTGTCCGTTTCCGTTGGCAGACCAACCATGAAGTAGAGCTTCAGGTTGGCCACCCCCGCCTCGCAGAGGGCGGCGGCCGATTCCAGCACATCCTGTTCACTGAAGCCCTTGTTGATCACGCGCCGCAGCCGCTCGGAACCGCCGTCCGGGGCCAGGGCGGCGCTCTTGAGGCCGCTCTGGCGCAGCAGCGCCAGCAGGCCCGGGCGCTGGACAGCATCGGCCCGCAGAGAGGAAAACGACAACCGACAGCCGGCGGCCAGCAACTTAGCGGTGATGGCGTCAAGGTCAGCGGGGCGCGCCATCTCCATCCCCAAAAGCCCTACCCGCTCGATCCCGGCAGGCCGCTGTTCCAGGGCCTCGACCACCGCCTGACCTGGCCAGAGACGGGGCGGCCGGTAGACGAAACCGGCGGCGCAGAAACGACAGCCGCGGCTGCAACCCCTGCCAAGTTCCACCATGAACATGTCACTGAACTCAGCCTGGGATGAAAAGATACGGGAGTAGCCGACCGGCGCTGGCTCCGGCATGACGACCTTGCTTACCCGGGCCGGCAGGCCGGCCGACGGCGTAATGCTGGCAATGGTGCCGTCCGGGTGATAGCCTATGTCATACAGGGCGGGTACGTAGCAGCCGGAAAAGTCCCTGGCCACTTCCCATAACAGCTCCGGTCGCGCCAGACGCTCCATCTGCCGCAGGATAAAGTCCAGAAGCCTCGGCAGGATCGGCTCTGCCTCGCCGACCACAAAGAAGTCGATAAAGGGGGCGAGCGGTTCCGGGTTCATGAAGGTGGCGACGCCGCCGCCTATGATCAGAGGGGATCCTGGTCGCCGCATGGGGTCCGTCGCCCGCTGGCTGGCCATAGGCTCGATGCCGCCCGCCAGCAGCATGCGGACCAGATTGAGATAATCATGTTCAAAGCTTATTGAGCAGAGCAGCAGGGGGAAATCGCGCAACGGTCGCCGCGACTCGACGGAGAGCGGCTGGCCTCCGTCCTCGGGCAAAAACACGCGCTCACAGACCAGATCAGGATGGGTGTTGACCAGGTCATAGACCAACTGAAAGCCCAGGTTGGACATGCCCAGCCGGTAATGGTTGGGAAAGAGCAGGGCCACGGGCAGCCTGCCCTTCCATTTCTTCCGCCACCCCCCGGTTTCATGGTCCAGCAAGGCAGTCGGGGCATTGGCAGATCGCTGGCGCATCACACCTAGGGTTATTTACAGCCCCCTTTAGCTTTCATTCTTGCGCAGAAAGGTGGGGCGATCCAGGGTGTCCTCGTCAAAAAAACTCTGGGAAAAAGGACGGCGCGGCCGCGAGCCCGGCGGAAAGGAAAGGCCACGGCCAGACTCGGGCTCCCGTTCCGCGATACCGCTATCCTTGGGGATCTCCGCCGTTTTCTGCACCATGGGGGCCACCTTGTCGTGCATCTTCTCCAACTCCTCGTTGCTGCGGATGCCGGTGGCGATGACGGTGACCCGCAGGGCATCGCCCAGGCTGTCGTCAAAGATGACCCCAAGGATGATATTGGCGTCCTCGTGGACCTCCTCCTGGATGCGGGTGGTGACCTCGGTGACCTCGGCCATGGTGAGCGTCTCTTCGCGCGAGGAGATGTTGACCAGCACGCCCTTGGCGCCATCAATGGAGATGTCCTGGAGCAAGGGGCTGGCAATGGCCCGGCTCACCGCCTCGGCGGCCCGGTTTTCCCCAACCGCCTGACCGGCGCCCATCAGCGCTGGTCCCATCTCGTTCATGATGGCCTTGAGGTCAGCGAAGTCCGGGTTGATATAGCCGGGCAGGTTGATCATGTCGGTGATGCCCTTCACCGCCTGCACCAACACCTCGTCGGCCATGCGCATGCCGTCGATGAAGCGGGCGCCCTTGCCGGACAGAGAGATCAGCCGGTCATTGGGAATGGTGATGATGGTATCGACGTGCTGGCGCAGCAGTTCCCAGCCCCGGTCGGCATTACGGGCGCGCACCTTGCCCTCGAAGGAGAACGGCCTGGTAACCACGGCCACGGTGAGGGCCCCGATCTCCTTGCAGATCCTCGCCACCACCGGCGCGGCGCCGGTGCCGGTGCCGCCACCCAGGCCAGCGGTGACAAACACCATGTCACTGTCCTTCACCAGATTACGGATCTCGTCGGCGTTTTCCTCGGCCGATTCACGGCCCACCTCGGGGTTGGCGCCAGCCCCCAACCCCTTGGCCACGATCGTCCCGAACTGCAGCCTGGTGTCGGCCAGGGAGGTCTCCAACGCCTGCAGGTCGGTGTTGCCGGAGATGAAATCAACCCCAGCCAGTTTCCCCCTGATCATGGTATTGACGGCATTGCCCCCGCCGCCGCCGACCCCGAACACCTTGATTCTGGCCCGTGATGCGCTCTCGACCATCTGGAACGTCATAGCTCCCCCTCCCCTTCCCTGCGCTTCAAACCGTGGGCCGCAAACCGGCCGGCCCCAGCACGTTCCCTTCGGGCAGCCCCCGCCCGTCATCTGTTTATTTATGTCACTTTCTTGAACCAGTCCCGCATGCGGCCGGCGATGCGGCCGAGCAGACGCTCATCCTTGCCGCGCAACTGATTCTGCGGCTCGTTTCGCATGCCGTAAACTACCAACCCAACCCCGGTGGCACATTGCGGCGTGGTAATAAGATCGGTGATGCCGCCGATCTGTTGCGGAAAACCGAGCCGAACCGGCAGGTCGAAGATCTGTTCCGCCAGTTCGGTCATATTGGTTAGCAGGGCAGTGCCGCCGGTTACGACCATGCCGGCATTGATCAAAGATTTGAAGTGTGACTCGCCAAGTTCCTGATTGACCAGGGTGAGCATCTCCTCCACGCGCGGTTCCAGGATCTCACCCATGACCTTGCGGCTCATCTTCCGCGACTTGCGGCCCCCGACGCTCGGCACCTCGATGGTCTGATCCTTGTCGATCAGGGAGACCAGGGCGCAGCCGAACTCCTCCTTGAGCCGCTCCGCCTCCTTGAGCGGCGTGCGCAGACCGATGGACAGGTCGTTGGTGAGGTTGTGGCCGCCCAGCCCCAGCACAAAGGTGTGCTTGATGGTGCCGTCGACAAAGATGGCCAGGTCAGAGGTGCCGCCGCCGATGTCGAGCAGGCCGATGCCCAGTTCCATCTCCTCGCGGGTAAGAACGGCGCAGGCCGAGGCGAGCGGCTCCAGAACCACGTCGGACACCTCAAGTCCCGCCAGGTTGCAGCACTTGACGATATTACGTACCGGGGTCACGGCGCCGGTTACAATGTGGACATCGGCCTCCAGCCGCACACCGGTCATGCCAAGCGGATACTGGATGCCCTCCTGCTCGTCGACGATGAACTCCTGCGGCAGAACGTGGATGATCTCCTGGTCCGGCGGGATATTCACCGCCCGGGCCGCGTCGACCACCCGGTCGATGTCGGCCTGGGTGATCTCACGACCGCGGATCGGCGTCTGCCCCCGGCTGTTGAACCCCTTGATGTGGCTGCCGGCAATGCCAACATAGACAGAAGAAATATGACAGCCGGCCATCCGCTCCGCCTCGTCAATCGCCTTCTTGATCGACTGGACCGTGCTCTCGATATTGACCACCACGCCCTTGCGAAGCCCGTTGGACGGAGAAAGCCCAATGCCGATGATATCGACTTCGTCGTGGGCATGGACCTCGCCTACCACCACACAGATCTTGGTGGTGCCGATATCCAGACCGACGACCAACTCCCCCCTGCTACTCTGCGCCATCACCCTCACCCTGGCCGGGCGAAACGGTTTTTTGCAAGCCGCTTATCCCCCAATTCCCGACTGCCTGGCCCCCCGGCGGCAGCTAATAAATTTCGACCTTACGATTACAACAAAATAATTCTTACAATTCCAGGACGTTATTCCCAAAAAAAACATGCGGTATTTTAGCCGGAAGTCGCCCGCTCCACCACTACTTTCTTCTCTAAATTATCCAATCTTATGGCAATAGTTTCCTGGAACTGTTTTTTCTTATACAACCAGCCCAGAACCTTTGCCAGTCTAGAAAATTTCACCTCCATCCCGCCCTGGCCCAAATAGATGGGAAAGGGGTGATCGGCAAGGAACATGACCAGTTGCCCACCCTTTTCCACATGGAGTTCCGAGATGTTCTGCAGAGGCAGGTTGCTGTCCCCCCGTCCAGCCTGGCGGAGCAGGCGCAGGATATCCGCCTGGGTGCCTGCCTGTTCGGTCGCCTCCCATGCCTGCCGGGTCAGCCCGCTGATTACCGGAAAATCCAGGTCATCGTCGGGCTCGGCGCTGGCAAAAATGGCGCCGCCCGCGTCCACAAAGAAAAACTTTCCCTCTCCACCGAAAATGGCCACCGGCTTCCGCTCCTTGACCGTGACCAGCAGCCGGTTAGGCCAGTCCCGCCGCACCTCGACGCTCCTGATCCAGGGATGCGCCGCCAGCCGCTCCTCCACCTCCCGCCGCTTGAGCTGCAGCAGGTTGGAGTGGATATCGACACCGCTTAACTCCAGAATGGCGCCCTTGCCGACCCGTTGCGCACCCTGGATATTGATCGCGGTGATCTGAAAAAAAGCCGAACGGGTCAGCCCTTTATAGACCGCGAAACCGGCCCCGACAATCATGACGAGGATCAGCACGGCACCCGCGGCCAGCAGCAGCATCTTCCGCCGCAGTTCGGCCGCGCCGTCGCGCCGGGGCGAATACGGCCGACCACGCCATTTTTTTTTCGCTACCCTGATCATGTCGGCCCATCCGGCGGATCAACGCGGACTGTCAACCTTATCGCCCCCTGCCCGCGTCGCGCGATGGTCCCTCCCCGGTTGTCAATGGCGCTCCCTGCCATCCGTTTCCCAGATATCCACCTCTGGCTCCAACCTTATACCTGATCGTTTCCATACCGTCTCCTGCACCAGGTGCATGAGTTCAACAATATCACTGGCCGAGGCAGCCCCGGCATTGACGATAAAATTGGCATGTTTGGACGAAATGAGCGCGTCGCCAACGCGGGCGCCCTTGAGGCCGGCCTCATCGATCAGTCGGCCGGCCGGCGCCTCGGCGGGATTCTTGAAAAAAGAGCCGGCGCTGGCCACACCATGAGGCTGACACTCCTTGCGTTTGCTGTTGAGGGCGCGGCAGCGGGCCTCCACCTCGTGTTGCACTCCCCTGGTGAAGCGGAAGGTACCGCTCAACACCAGCAGCTCTTCCTGGCAACGGCCGCCGCCCTTGCCCAGTTGCTTCGGCCCGGGCAGGTCCGGATGGTCGATGGTCAGGCCCCGATAGCTGAAACGGCAGTGCTGCCGGCTGGCGATGTGATAATCGCCGTGATCGTCCATGAGGCCGATGGCCACGATATGCTCCCCGACCGAACCACTAAAGGCCCCGGCGTTCATGGCGATGGTGCCGCCCACGCTGCCCGGGATGCCGGCCGCGAACTCCAGCCCGCTCAACCCCTGTTCCATGGTCCACTTGACGAGCCGGGCCAGGCCGCAGCCCGCCTCAACCTCCACATTGATCCCACTGGCGTCCTCCGCGACCTGCCGGATGGCGGCCAAACCCTGGCCCATGACAATAACCACGCCAGGAAAGCCAGCGTCAGGCACCAGGATATTGCTGCCCCGGCCCATTATCCGCCAAGGAATGTCATGCTGCCGCAGCCCCTTGATGAGCAGGGCCAGTTCCGGAATCCGGCTGGGCATGATAACGGCCCGGGCCGGGCCTCCCACCTTGAGGGTGGTGAAATGGGCCAATGGGCAATGCCAGAGCACCTCCCCCTTCCAGAACCCTTGCAGGGTGGCGGCGAAAGCCGGCAGGTCGGCGGCGGGCGCGGTGCCCATCATCTATCTGCCTCCAGCGCGCGCAGCAGATCCTCGCCGGCCCGCAGGATATTTCCGGCCCCCAGGGTGAGCACCACATCCCCGTCCAGCAATTCCGGCCGTACCTGGGCGACCAGATTATCCAGCGTCGCGACAAACCGCACCTGCTTCTGACCGTATTGTTTCAACCCCTCGACCAGCCAGGTGCCGGACACCCCTTCCAGGGGAAGCTCGGAGGCCGCGTAAATCTCGGTAACATAGAGCAGGTCGGCATCATGAAAGGCAGTGCAGAATTCCTTGAACAGGGCCTGGGTGCGACTGTAGCGGTGCGGCTGGAAGAGCACCACCAGCCGCCGGCTCGGCCAGGCCTCGCGCAGGGCGGCCAGGGTCGCCTTCACCTCGGTGGGATGGTGGCCGTAATCATCAATCACCAGGATGCCGCGCTCCTCGCCCTTGATCTGCAACCGGCGCTGCACGCCCGAACAACTGCCTAGGGCCGCGGCGATCACCGCAAAGGGGATGTCCAACTCCAGGCCGACGGCCACGGCGGCCAAGGCGTTCAAAGCCGTATGGCGGCCCGGCATCGGCATGGTGACCGCGCCCAACACCACGCCGCCAGCCAGCACCTCGAAACGGGTCTGGAAACCGTCGATGCGGACGTCGCGGGCCTGCACGTCGGCCTGACTGGACAGGCCATAGGTAATGACTCGCTTCCTTATGGCCGGCAACAAATCAGCGATGTGCGGGTCATCAAGACAGAGGATAACGGCCCCGAAAAAGGGGATCTTTTCCATGAAGGCGAGATAGGCCTCCTTGATGGCCTCCAGGTCGGCGTAGTAGTCCAGGTGCTCCCGGTCGATGTTGGTGACCACTTCCAGCACCGGCGACAGTTGCAGGAAAGAGCCATCGGACTCATCGGCCTCGGCCACCAGAAAGTCCCCCGTGCCAAGCTTTGCGTTGCTGCCCAGGCTGTTGACCTTGCCGCCGATGACCACAGTCGGGTCGAGGCCCGCTTGGGCCAGCACCCAGCCCACCAGGGTGGTGGTGGAGGTCTTGCCATGGCTGCCGGCAATGGCGATGCCGAACTTCGTAAGCCGCATCAGTTCGGCGAGCATGGCCGCCCGGGGAATCACCGGGATGTGGAGTTCATGGGCGGCCAGCACCTCGGGATTGTTGCCCCGCACGGCGCTGGAGACCACCACCACATCGGCGCCCCGCACCCAGGCACCGTCATGCCCCTTGCGGATCTCGCCGCCCAGGGCCGCGAGCCGCTGGGTAAGATCGGATTCGTTGAGGTCGGAACCGGAGACCCGATATCCCAGGTTGATGAGCAACTCGGCAATACCACTCATGCCGATGCCGCCGATCCCCACGAAATGTATCTTCTTGCCCTTCTTATACATGACTTTTCAAGTCCGAAAAAAGCTAATTGCCTGAAAGATGTTATCCTCGACTTACCTGCCCCCAACCCCCTGCCGCCGACGCCCTTCCATGTAACGCGACGCGGAGAATTTAGCTACGATAAATTATAGCACTGTTGACGAATCGAGCCCAAGCAGGGCTATGCATTCGTGGACAATATTTTCCGTGGCCAGCGGCCGCGCCACCAGGCCCATATTTTCTCCCATGCGTTGTCGCAACTCCCCATCGGCCAGCAGGGTAACGATCTCCGTGGCCAGTTTCTCCTCGGTCAGTTCACCCTCCGGATACATCCTTGCCGCCCCGGCCGCCACCAGAAAGCGGCCGTTTTTCTCCTGGTGCCCATCCGCGGCAAAGGGGTAGGGAACAAGCAGGGCTGGTTTTTTCCGCACCGCCAACTCGGCCAGGGTGGTGGCGCCGGCCCGGGAGACGACCAGATCGGCCGCCCCGTAGACCGCGGCCATATCATCAAAAAAAGCTTCCACCCGGGCCTGAATGTTGGCCCGGGCGTAGGCACTCCGCACGCTCTCCTCATCAGCCCGGCCAGTCTGATGAATGACAACCACCGAGGCGGGCAACTGCTGTCGGCACCGGCTCAAGGCACCGACCACCAAGGTGTTGAGCCGATGGGCGCCCTGGCTGCCTCCCAGCACCAGCAGGGTCGGACCCGCCTGTGGTGGTGCGCTCTCCGCCCGCTGGACCAGTAGTTCACGACGCACCGGGTTACCGGTAAGCACGGTCTTGTGGGGTGGGAAATATGCCTCGCTGCCCGGGATGGAGATACAGACCCGGTCAACCAGCCGGCCCAACAGGCGGTTGGCCAAACCAGCCACCGAGTTCTGCTCGTGAATGCAGGTGGGAATACCCAGCAGCCGGGCGGCCAGCAGCACCGGCCCGGTCACGTAGCCACCCACCCCGAAAACCAGTGCCGGCCGGAATCGCCGCAGCAACGCCAGGGACTGGGCCAGGCCAATGGGCAACTCGATCATCGCCCGCAACCTGGCCAGCACTCCCTTGCCCTTCAAACCCTGACAATTTATTGTGGCCACGCTGAAACGATACCGCTCCAGGGCGCGGGCATCCATCCGCCGGCCAGCGCCCACAAAAAGCACCTCGCCCCCGGGGAAGCGCTCCCGCAGAGCCTCGGCCACGGCGATACCCGGAAAAAGATGTCCGCCAGTGCCACCGCCGGTGATCACGATCCGCATGCCATGATCTCGCTGTTCCCCTGCCCTGTTTTGCCCAAAAAACCTCGCTTACTGTACCCTGGCCCGGTCTTGAAAGATCTCGTCCTGGATCTTCTTCATGGTTACCTGAAAACACTTAGGGCAGTAGCCGTGGGAAAGCGACTTGTTCTGTGAAATAAATTGCTTTACCCAGCCGTTGGCGCCCTTCGTCCGATGACAGACGCAACAAATCGTCCTCATCCTCATACCCTTTCCCCCAATTCATACGTTTTATTATTATACTTTTGCAGGCAGCCAGCTTGCCGGCCATCTGTTCCCTTCCCCAATTTCCCCATGATCAAAAAAAGTTAATTCCCGTTCTCACGCCATAGCGCCTTCTCCCCTTATTTTTTCCGCCGCGCCAACGCCAAAACCGCCTCCTGAAACCTTTCCCCCCGTTGCGCGTAACCGGTGAACATGTCAAAACTGGCGCAGGCCGGTGACAACAGCACCGCATCGCCCGGGCTGGCAAGGTGCGCGGCCCTGGTCACGGCCTCGGCCATATCGCTTGCCATCGCAACCGGCACTAAGGTGCCAAAGGCGGCGGCGATCCTCTCACGCGCCTCGCCAATCAGCACCACCCCCTTGATCTTTTTGCCCGCCTGCGCGGCCAGCATCGTATAGCCCCCCCCCTTATCCCGGCCCCCGGCGACCAGCACCACTGGCCGGCTCATGGCATCCAGGGCCGCCAGCACCGCGCCGACATTGGTTGCCTTGGAGTCGTCGAAATAGGCTACGCCACCGATCTCCGCCACCAGGGCGATACGGTGTGGCAGGGCGGTGAAAGCGGCCAGCCCTTGGCGCACTGCGGTCTCCGGACAAGCAAGCAGCCGCGCGGCCAGGATGGCGGCCATGGCATTGTGCAGATTGGGTTCATCCGCCAGGCCGGTGGCCGAGAGCTCGTAGCGCTCTTGCTGATCGCCTGCTCCCAAGCCACGGAGCACCGCGGTTCTGCCCTCAAGATGCGCCCCCGGCCCGGGCCCCGGCGCCAGGCCGAAGGGATAGCATCGACTCGCCAGCGCATGGGTGTTGACCAGCCGCGTCACCTCCTGGTCATCCAGGTTGACAATGGCTGCGTCCCCTGGCCCCTGATTCCTGAAGATGGACCACTTGGAGGCAATGTACGCCTCGTAGGAGGGATAGCGCTCCAGGTGGTCTGGCGTGATATTGAGCAACACCGCAACCCGTGGCCTAAAAACGGTGGCCGTATCGAGCTGAAAACTTGAGACCTCCAGCACCACGGCCGCAGCCTGTTGCGGACCAAGGACATACTCGGCCAGGGGCGTGCCAAGGTTCCCCCCAACGAATACCTCTTGGCCGCTTAGCCGCAGCATATCGCCGATGAGCGTGGTGACCGTGCTCTTGCCGTTGGTGCCGGTGATGGCCACGCAGGGGGTGCGGAGCAAGAGGGCGGCCAGGCCGAGCTCGCCTATCACCGGCACCCCGTGTTGCCTGGCGTTATCCAGCGCGGCCAGGGTCAGTGGCACCCCCGGGCTGACCACGATAAAGTCCGGCCGGGTAAAAAAGGCCGTTGTATGACCGTTGCTTTCCAGTTCAACACCAAGGGTTGCGAGTTCCCGAACCTCGGCGCCCGCCAGGCGGTCTAGGGGCGCGCCCTCGGACACGGAGACCCGCAGTCCGTGCGCCACCAACAGCCGGACCACCGCCATGCCCGAACGTCCCAGCCCAACCACCAGGGCATGTTGCCCTGGCCGAATGTGCGTCCGGTTAATAGTCGGGCTGCCAGCCGCCGCTTCTTGTACCAAGGGGCTCCCCTACCGCAGTTTCAAGGTGGCCAGGGCCGCCAGCCCCAGGACAATGGAGACAATCCAGAACCGCACCACCACCTTGGGCTCGGCCCAGCCCTTTTTCTCAAAGTGGTGATGATAGGGCGCCATGAGGAAAATCCGCTTGCCGCCGGAGATCTTGAAAAACCCAACCTGCAGGATGACCGACAGCGCCTCCATTACAAAAACACCACCCACAATGGCCAGCAGCAATTCCTGCTTGATGATGATGGCTACCATGCCCAGGGCCGCGCCCAGGGCCAGGGAACCAACGTCACCCATGAAGATCTGGGCCGGATAGGCGTTGAACCAGAGGAAACCCAGGCTGGCCCCCACCATGGCGCCGCAGAAGACCGCCAGTTCGCCCGCGCCGGTCACAAAGGGAATCTGCAGGTACGAGGCCAGCACCAAGTGCCCGGCCAGATAGGAAAAGACCAGATAGATGCTGCCAGACACCACGGTGGGACCGGTGACCAGGCCGTCCAGGCCGTCGGTGAGATTCACGGCATTGGAGGCCCCCACCACCACCAGGATGGCGAACAGGATGTACCAACCTCCCAGGTCGGGCCGGATCCCTTTAAAGAATGGGACACTAAGATGCCCGTCAAAACTGGCGACGTTGTACAACATGATGCCGGCCGCCACCGCGCCCAGGATCTGCAACAGCAGCTTGCCCCGGGAACTCAGGCCAGCGCTGTTCTTCTTCTTGATCTTCTTGAAATCATCAATCCCGCCGATACAGGCGAACCACGCCGTCACCACGAGGACCAGCCAGACAAACGGATTAGCCAGATCCACCCAGAGCAGGGTGGCTACGGCCATGGCCCCCAGGATGAGCAGACCACCCATGGTTGGCACCCCGCTCTTGCTGAGATGCGAGGCAGGCCCGTCGCTACGCACCACCTGGCCGATCTGATAGCGCTTAAGCAGGCGGATAAAGGACGGGCCACCGTACAGGACAATAAGAAAAGCGGTCAGGGTCGCGCCGATGCAGCGGAAAGTGATGTAGCGGAAAACATTGAAACCGCTAAACAGGGCATGCAGTGGGTAGAGGAAATGATAGAGCATGGGTTTGTCTGTCCCTTATAACGGTCTGGTCAAATCCTCAACAATGCTTTCCATGCGCATGCCCCGCGACCCCTTCACTAGAATCCAGTCACCGGCCACAAGATCGCCCAGCACTTCCAGTTTGCGCAGATGGGTGACCAACTCGCTCTTGTCGGCAAAACCCTTGGCCAACTTTGGGTCCATGCCAAAACCCCGCGCCCCTTCCACGGTCTTTCTGGCAAACTCACCCACGGCCAGGAGGGCGTCACAGCCCAGGCGGGCCACCTCCACCCCCAAGGCCCGGTGGGCGGGACAGCTTTCCTCGCCCAGTTCCAGCATGTCGCCCAATACCGCCACCTTCTTGCGCTCCCCGGCCAGGTCCACCAGGGTGGCCAGCGCGGCCCGCATGGAGCCGGGGTTGGCGTTATAGGTATCGTTGATAACCTTGAGTCCGCCCGTGGCCGTGCTGATCTGCAACCGGCTGGCAAAGGGAACATACCCTTCCAGGCCAACGGCAATCAGCTCAATCCCCAGTCCAACGGCATGGCCAATGGCCGCCGCGGCCAGGGCGTTGCCCACGTTGTGGACCCCTGGGCAGCGCAGGCTGACACGGTGCTTTTCGCCCAGCACATGCAGGGTGAAGGCCATGCCCTCTTCACCCAGGGAGCGAATGTGGGTGGCCCGTACCTCGGCCTGCGGGTCCGCGCCGAAACGCACCTTCTTGTGCGGGTAGGCCGCTGCCAGTGCCGCCACCCTGGGATCATCAGCATTGACCACCATGGTGGCCCAGTCGTGCAGGCCGGCGAACAACTCCCCCTTGGCGCGGGCAACCCCCTCGATACTCCCAAGCCCCTCGAGATGCGCCTCCTGCACATTGACAATGCAGGCGACGTCCGGGTCGGCGATCTCGGTTAGCCTGGCGATCTCACCGGGGTGGTTCATCCCCATCTCCAGCACCGCCACCTCATGGCTGACATCGACGGGCAGAAGCGACAAAGGCAGGCCAATCAGGTTGTTAAAGTTTCCTTCGGTTTTCAACACCTTGCATTGTTGGCCAAGGATGGCCGCGGCCATCTCCTTGACCGTGGTCTTGCCCGAACTGCCGGTAATGGCCACGACGCACAAATTGCGCAGTGTGGCCCGGTGAAAGGCGGCCAGATCGCCCAAGGCCTTCAGGGTGTCCTCCACCAGCACCACTGGCACCGACGGCAGGGGCTGGGGGGCACGGGACACCACCAGGGCCCCGGCACCGCTCGCCAACGCACTGGCCACAAAATCATGGCCGTCAAAACGTTCCCCGACCAAGGCCACAAAGATGTCCCCCGGCCGAATAGCCCTGGTGTCGGTTGAAACGACGCCAAAAGTTGCCACCGGGCTGATGCCCAGCAGCCGCCCGCCCGTGGCCAGCAGCAGGGCTGCCACATCCCATGGTGCGTCCGCCTGGCCGACCAGGCGCGGCCCGCCACCTTTTTTCCCGGCCAGCTTGCTGTTACGCGTTACTACTGCCATGGGTATCATCCCTGTCGCACTGATCCCGGCTTACCAACTGATAGCGCAGAGCTGCTGTTGCGCCTCCTCCCTGTCATTGAAATGACGACGTCCGGCCCGTGTTATCTGGTACTCCTCGTGGCCCTTGCCGCCAAGCAGGACGATATCGCCAGGTCCGGCGTGCCTTACCGCAAGGCCAATGGCCTGCCGCCGGGATTCAATGACATCATAGCCCCGCCCGTCAGGCCGCCCGAGCATCTCCTCGGCCCGCCGGCGCGACAGGGCGTTGGTCGCCAAGCCCGTCTCGATCTGGCGCAAAATCGCGGCCGGCTCCTCGGAACGGGGATTGTCAGAGGTGACGATGACCACGTCGGCCAGCCGGCCGGCCACCTGCCCCATGAGGGGCCGCTTGCCGCTATCCCGATCGCCGCCGCAGCCGAACACCACGATAAGCCGCGTGGGCGCGAGTTTTCTCAGGGTGCGCAGCACATTCTCCAGGGCATCCGGGGTGTGGGCAAAATCCACGAAAATCGCGGCCGCGCTCGATGCCGGAACCCTTTCCAGCCGGCCCGGGATGCGGGCCACGCCGGTCAGACCCTGGCAGGCCAGCTCACCATCAAGGCCGAGCGCCACGCCGACACCAATCGCGCCCAGCAGATTCCTGGCATTAAACTCACCGACCAGCGGCGAATTAAGCGGCCAGACGCCGGTTGGCGTCCGCACGGCGGCGACGATGCCGTTGGCGGAAAAGCGGGCCGGACCGAGGACAATTACCCCCTCTTTCTCCCCGCAATCGAATACTTCCCTCGGTCCGGCCCCGGTGGTCTCCCCTTCCCCAACCTCTCCCTCGGGCGCGGTCCTGGTGGATCGCGCCTCCCTTTTCTCCCGCAGTTCCGTATACAGTCGCCGGCCCCAGTTGATCTCGGGGGGCTGCTCACCCCCTATCACCACCACCGCCGCGCCGTCACCCTTGAGTTGTTTAAAAAACAACCGCCGCTTGCTCTGAAAGTAACTCTCCATATCACCATGAAAGTCCAGGTGATCGCGGCTCAGGTTGGTAAAGAGCGCCACGTCGAATCGCAGGCCGTGCAGGCGTTCCTGGCTCAAGGCGTGCGAGGAGGCCTCCATGATCACATGGGTGACGCCACCATCGGCCATCCGCCGCAGCACGCCATGCAGGATCACCGGTTCCGGGGTGGTCAGGCTGGCCGGCTCCCGGCTGTCGCCAAACCGATATTCCACCGTGCCGATGACCCCGGGCTTGCCGCCACAGGCCCGCACCATGGCCTCGACCAGATAGCTGGTGGTGGTCTTGCCGTTGGTGCCGGTAATGCCGATCAGGCACATCTCTTGAGCCGGATTGCCAAAAAAGGCGGCAGCCAGATGGGCCAGGGCCTTTCTGCAGTCCGCCACCACCACCCAGGTCACCCCGTCCTGGCCAGCGTCCCCAAGCGCAAGCGGCCGCGACCACCACTGCTCCTCCACCACCAGGACCGTGCAACCGCGCTGCCTGGCCTGCCCGACAAAGGCATGGCCGTCAACGGTACTGCCCGGCAGGGCCACAAACATGGCGCCCGGCCGCGCCTGCCGAGAATCGGTCAGCACAACATCGACCATCAGCCCCTGTAGCGGCCCCACTACCCGGTGGGTCACTCCGTGCAGCAGTTCCGCCAACTCTTTCCCGCCCGCGCGGTTTTGGTTGCTCACTGCTCGGCCCGCAGTTCCAGGGTGCAGACACCTTTCTCCAGCGTAGCCCCGGCCGGAGGATGCTGCCGCACCACCCGCCCTGCGCCGTTGACCGTGATATTCAGGCCGCAGGGTTGCAAATGCTGTAACGCCTTGCGCAGACTAAGCCCCACCACATCTGGCATCTTTTTCTGTTCAACCTGGGCCTGAGTGACGGGAGCCGCCTGACCGGGCGCCCTCTCCCGCAGCTTCCGCCAGACCTCAAAAACCTTGGCTTTCTCGGCAGCCAGTCGGGCGCTCTCCGCGGACAACGGTGGCTCCCGATGCTCCTCCAGAATTTTGTTGATGTCGGCATGCACCGCCCGCCGCACCAGGGATGGCACCGCCGGATCAAAGGCGGCTCCGTCCAGCACCACGAGCATCACCACCTCCGGCTCATGGCGGGGTGCCATGCCGAGCATGACCCACTGAAACTTCTTCACCGCTTCGGCCGGCGCCTCGTCGACCAGGCCGGCCAGGGCCATGTCCTGCCCTGCCAGGCTATCGTCCTCGGCGTGGAGGGATTCAAAAAAAATAGCCTCCCCCTGGCCCTTGACGCCGGCCCTGGCCAGTTGTTCCTGCACGGCAATGCTCACCCGCGGGTCCAGCGTTACCACCGCTTCCGCCGGCACCACGGCCTCGGCCGCCGCGCTGCCGTCCGGCCAGAAGGCGCGCAACAGATGAGGCTTCACCTCCCGCCCACCATTGACCAGTTTGCAGAAGGCGGTCAGCAAGGTAACGACGCTGGTCGCCTGCTCGTGGGAATCAAGCCGGAAGGCCATGACTCCGCCGGGTTCCCGCTCCTCTTCCGGTGGCAGGTCAACACCGCTTGGGCCGGAAAAGCCAAGTTTAGTCGCAAAATCGGCCAACGCCTCCCCCGGCATGGCGGGAGCAGACAATTGCATCACCTCCCGCGAGGCAAAGAGACCAGGCTGCACCGAGATCCACTCCCTGGCATCGGATTCCGGAGGCACGCCGGCGCCGGCTTCCATTATTTTTGGCAACGTTGCCTCGGCCACGCCCTCCTGGGTCGGCGCGACCACCTGACCAACTGCGGGCGAATCGTCCACCCCGACCGCCAGGCCCGCGGCCAGACGGAAAATCCTGGTCAGCTCACCCGGGAACACTTGCGCGCATAACAACTCATTGCGCCGCCGCGCCTCGTCGACTTCCCAGAAACTGTTGGGATCATATGCTGGACGAATGACCATGGCCAGGATCTCGCCGTTGCGCGGGTCCATGATCAGCCCCATGGCCCTGCTGGCAGTGGTTTGCTGCCGCAGGGTATCAAGACTTTTTTCAAGCGCGGCCTGAATGCGCAGGTCCAGGCTCAAAACCACATGCCCGGCCCCGGAGCCTATACCGACAGGCTTGGGGGTATGCCCAGCCGTTGGGGTCGACTCCGCGCGGGCCTCACTGCGCAGCACGGAATCATAATACGACTCCATGCCAGCCAGCCCCTGGTCGTCCTGCTGAAAACCGACCACATGGGCGGCGGTATCGCGCTGCGGGTAGTAGCGCAGGGGCTCATCGACACGGTGAATACCCGCCAACCCCAAGGCCTGCACCTTTTCGGCGGTTTCGACCGGCAGCCGGCTCGCCAGCCAGGTAAAGCCCCGGTTTGACTTCAACTCCCGCGCCAGCGCGTCCTCCTGCCACCCCAAAAGCGGCGCCAACTGATTGGCGGCCCGCTCTGGTGCGGCCAGATCCAGAGGACGCGCATACAGGGAGACAAGCTGATAACTCACGGCTAATGGCCTGAAGTTCCGATCATAGATATTCCTCCTGCCGCGCCAGGCGGTCGCATCAGACTGACTATCAGTTTCCGCAACCTCGGCCCGCGGGAAAAGGCGGCGAAGCAGGTCGTCCTTAAAGAACAAGGCTAGGGCCGTGGCGGCCACCACCAGCAGCAGGACCATAATCCCACCGGCCAAAACCCCGTTTCCCCTGGCTCTGCGCTTTGGCCGATCTTTCATGCGGCAGGCGCCTAAAGTCGAACTAGCTGATCTTTCTCGGGCGGGAACAGCTTTAAAATCCTGGCCGCCATCTTTTCGACCCTTTCCCGGCTGGCCAGCCCGTCCCGCTGCTCGGTGAGCTGCCGTTGCAGGGTGGTCAAACCCCGGCCTTGCGCCTGTTCCAGCTCCAAGACGCCCTGATCGACCTTGATCTGCCAGCCGCACCAGATACTGCCGACCAGCAGCACCGCCAAGGCTCCGAGCAGGGCGAACCCGGCCAGTTCCCAGAAACGGCCGCCCACCAGCGCCATGCCGGCGCGGCGGACCGCTACCCTCTGCCTGCCTGTTATTACCGGCGAATACCGGCGCGCGTAATCGTACACCAGCTTACCCCCTTACCTCGGCGACCCGCAGCTTGGCACTGCGGCTTCTGGGATTGTGCTCTATTTCCTCGGCGCCCGGTATCGTCGGCCGCCTGGTTAACACATGCAGACGTGGATTGCCGAGAAAACTCCTTTTCACCAGTCGATCTTCCAGGGAATGAAAGGAAACAATGCAGAACCGGCCACCCGGCCGGATCAACTCAGGGCCGTCTTGCAGAATCTGCTGGAGGTTTTCCAGCTCGCCGTTGACCGCGATGCGCAGGGCCTGGAAAACCTTGGTGGCCACATGGATTTTTTTGGGACGGAAACGCCGGGGCACGGCACCCTCAACGATCCGCACCAGTTGATCCGTGGTGACAATCTTCTCCCTGCGTCTCTCCTCCACCAGAAACCGAGCGATTCTCCGGGCCTGCCGTTCCTCTCCATAATAAAAGAAAATATCGGCCAGCTCTTCCTGCGTGGCAGTGTTCACCCAATCGGCCGCGCTCTTGGCCCCGCGCTGGTCCATCCTCATGTCCAGGGGTTCGCTGCCCTGGAAACTGAACCCCCGCCCCCCTGCCTCCAGTTGATAGGAGGAGAGGCCCAGATCCAGCAGGATGCCGTCCACGGCCTTGATTCCCAACTCCAGCAAGGTTTCCTTGAGCAATGCAAAGTTGCGGTGGACGGCAATGAGCCGCTCGCCGAAAGGTGCAAGCCTTTCCTTGGCGAGAGCCAGGGCCGATGCATCCCAGTCAAAGCCTATGACTTTGCCGGATGGCTTGCATTGCTCAAGGATCCTTGTACTGTGCCCCCCCAGGCCGAGATTGCCGTCCACATAGATGCCACCATCGATTGGCGCCAGATAGGCAAGCACTTCCGCAACCAATACCGGCTGATGCATGGCCCCTTATCTTCGCTATACCCGCAAGGGCACTTTTTTCAGTACCCCCTTGAGGGGTATGAGTTTCGTACGAGCAGACAAGCTGCTCAACTCAGCTTTAGAACAAACCAAGTTCCGACAAAGTCTCTTCAAATTGATTGAAATCATCCGAGCTCGGCTGGCTCACCTTGTCCCAGATCTCCTTGTCCCAGATCTCGAAATAGGTGAGCATGCCGCTCAGCACGATCTCCTTGCGAATCTTCCCCTCATCCCGGAGCTTCGGCGGAATGAGCACCCTCCCCTGCTTGTCGAGGCTGCACTCCTCGGCGCCCGACATCCAGCGGATCAGCTTGATCATCTGGGGATTCTTGCGGTCGGCGGTGCGCAGGGTCATCTCGATATCTTCCCACTGCGGCAACGGATAGGCGCGCAGGCAGTTATGCCACGAGGTGATCATCAGCCGCTCGTCGTACTGGCGACGGAGCACGTCCCGGAAACGGGTGGCGATGCTCAGCCTGCCCTTGTCGTCCAGGACGTGATCCGAGCGGCCACGGAAGTGATTTACCGGCGCTCTGCCGCCACCTTCTACCATTATAAAACCCCTTTCAACCCCTTCTCCCCACTTTACCCCACAACTATGTATATAGATAAACCGCCACCTGGGTGTCAAGGGAAAAAATATCAGGCTATGTTTCCGTTTTTATTTAACAAACGACCTGCGCCACCACCGGTAGTGAGGTAGCGCAAAACAAGGCCCCGCATATGGTGTGCCCGGCATCTGGCAGCCCGACAGCGGGTATTTGGACTTTTTATTTTTCCAGAAATACGGTGGGAGGCCGACGCCTGCGCCGGTCAAGTGGAGAGTTGGGGGTATAAGCGGTCAGCAAATAACTCATGCAAGAGCCTCTTGCAAAAGTCGTCACCCGGCGAAAGCCGGGGTCCAGATTGGATGCGATGCCTCGCGATTACTGGATTCCTGCTTTCGCCGGAATGACGGCAAGGGCACAAATAGACATTTTGCCAGAGGCTCGCTAGTCAACATATTAAGCTGGAGGGGGCAATTACGAGCCAATACGCTTTACAAAAATCAGGCTATGCGGTAGAAAAACGCTACTGTTCATTTCCCATCGAAAGCTTATTGCCGAAGGAGGCGACGCATGCCGAATAAACCGATATTACTGATCCTTTCCCTGTTGCTTTTTTTCCCGCCACTGGCCAGCGGTGCGACTGACACTGCCCAGAAACCCGGGCTCACCACCCCGGCCCAGCGCTTCAGCTACAGCTATGGCATCGAGGTCGGCGGCCGGCTAAAAACCCTGGAAACCGATATCGACCTGGACAGCCTCTGCCAGGCCATCCGCGATGCTTATACCGGCAAGGAACTGGCCATCCCGGTGAAGGAGGCGGTGGCCATCCGCAACGAATTCAACAAAAAGCGCAACGCCGAGATGAAGGAAAAACGCGAGCGCCTGGCCGCGGCCAATCTGAAGGCGAGCCAGGAGTTTCTGGAAAAAAACAAACAGAAAAAGGGCGTCAAGACAACGGCGAGCGGCCTGCAGTATGAGGTGATCACGGAAGGCACCGGTCCCAAGCCGGGAGCCACCGACATGGTGCTGATGCATTACAAGGGCACCCTGCTGGACGGCCAGGAATTCGACAGTTCCTACAAACGGAACAAGCCGGTGACCATCCCCCTGGCCGGCTCCAACAACATCATCAAGGGGTGGAGCGAGGGGGTGCAGCTCATGCGTGGGGGCAGCAAATACCGCCTCTTCATCCCCCCCGGCCTGGCATACGGCGACAAGCAGGCTGGTCCGGCCATTGGCCCCAACTCCCTGTTGATCTTCGAGGCCGAGATGGTGGGCATTGAACCGCAGGGGACCGCGGCGCCGGCGCCAGAGAAAAAGGAAGAAAAAAAGGCTCAGACCAAGAAAAAATAAACGCCTGCCAGGACAGTGGACGAGGTGGCCCAAACGGCTCAGGGCGCCTTTTCAACCGTAATGGCGCCGGTCAACTCCCCGGCCACGACCCAGACGACATCGTTGTAAGGGTCTTTCAGCCGGAGTTCAAAGGGCGTCACCTCGCCGCTGGACAGCAAGAAGATTCTGGCTGGCCGCTGGCCTTCCTTGTCGTCGCTGGCATCTTCGGCAACAAGCACCACCGGCTCGCCTTCCAGCATCAGGCTGAGCTCCAGACCTTCCGGCAGTTGCCGTGGCCTGAGCACCTCGTCGCCCTCCAAGGGCGTGGCCTCACCCTTTTCATCACGCTCCAGGAAACGGTAGCCGTCCGGCTCCACCTGCAGGGCAAGATCGCGGGAGCGCAGCACCGCCTCTTCGGAGGCCAGCCGGGCCACGGCGCCAAGGCGCCGCACCGCTTCCGCTACATCATCCTGTCTGGTATCGACGTTCAGTGTGACGATGCCAAGCACGATGGTGATGATAACCACCACCACCATCACCTCGATCAGGGTGAAGCCGGCACGGCGGGAAGGCATGAGGCGGGGCGGACTATTCAAGATTCCAGTTGCCGATGTCGGCGTTAACGCCCTCGCCGCCAGCCTGACCATCCGCCCCCATCGAGTATATATCAATGTCGCCGTGGGTGCCGGGATTCATGAACAGGTAGGCGCCCTTCCACGGATCCTTGGGCAGCCTTTCAATGTACCCGCCTTCCTTGTAGTTCTTGGGTTCCGGGGAACCGGACGGTTTCGTCACCAGTGCCTCCAGCCCCTGATCGGTGGTGGGATAGACATAGTTGTCCAGCTTATACAACTTCAGGGCGCTCTCCAGGCTGCGGATATCCTGTTTAGCCTTCATAACCCGGGCCTCGTCCGGCCGCTCCATGATCTTGGGGACAATGAAGGCGGCCAAGATACTCAGGATGACCACCACCACCATCACCTCGATCAGGGTAAAGCCTGCCTGACTCGTTTTTGCTTGCATAGTCGTCTTTTTCTCCATCGTGTATATACCTCTTAACGTATTGGGCACTCGCAAGGTTCCGTGGCTGGATGCTTACCCAGGTTGTTTAGACTGTAGCCTGTAGCCTGTTAGCAGCTAACCTGACCTACAGACTAAACACCTATAGACTATCCACCTAAAAAACAATCTCCGGCAGCCGGCCGGAGAGGGCCATCTGTACCGCGCCATCCTTGTCGGGTCTGCCGAGGAGCTGTATGGTTTCCACCAGGAGTGGCTGGGAGCGGTCCCTGGCCTGCAAGCTGCCTTTTAACTCATAGGCCCCCTCTGTTGCCAGGGTAACCGTGCCTTGCACCGCCAATGGGCCGCCCCCGTCTGAGAGCACGCCCTGCACTGCCCCATCCTTGGTGGTCAGCTCCATCTTCAGATCACCAAGACCGACCGGCTGCCCGCTGCCCACCTGGGCTCCACCCAGAAGCACCGTGCCGGCCGCCGCAATGATCCGCCCCTGCCTGATGGCCAGCCGCTCAATCCGGGCCGACAGGTTGCCAGACACCCCTATCCCCATGGTGCGCAACTGCTCGGCCACCAAGGCGGCGGGCAGATCCAACTCCATATCCCGAAAAACGACACCGCCGCGGCCCAGGCTCAAAATCCCGCGCAGGGTGCCATCCTGTACCTTGCAACGGATTACGACATTCAGCCGCCCGAGCAACAGGCCGGCGGGTAAAAAATCCCACCCCAGATTCCGGCAACCCTTGCCGGCAATCATGGCCTCGGGTGCCATCCCCGACCAGACCGTGCCGGTAAGCCCGGAAAACCACACCTTATTTGCCAGGAACTCCGAACGTTTTTGCAACACCTGGAAGGCCCGGTCCGCCGGAATGGCGGCCACCAGGAAAAGACAATAGGCAACCAGACCGAAAACGATAAAGCCAACCCTGTACTTTTTCATGTTTATTGTCCCACCAGCGTCAGCCTGGCCTTGACAAAACCGGGCCCAGCCGCGGTTTCGGCGGCAAAGGATGTCGCCCGTATGGTGTGTTTACTTTCCAGGAGTTGCAGCCAGCGCATGATGTCGTCAAAGGCGGCCTCCTCGACCCAGACCTTGGCGCCGTTCTCCCCATCCGGTTCAATGCGCTTGAGCTTGCCTCCCAGCTTTTCCTGCTTGGCGGTCTGGTCGATCACCGCCATGACCGAGCCGCCGGCCGCGGTTGCCGCCCCCCCCTGCCCGGCCGGGCGCAAGCGGGCGACCTCACCGGCTGCCTCCCGCATCCAGGCAAGCTCCCCCCGTTGCTCAGGCACCGAGAGCCGCAAGCTGGCCAGCCGGCTGAAAAACGCGGTCCACAAAATAAAGTAGAGAGCAGCGGCCAGCAGCAGCACACCTCCGGCCCCGAGCATGAGCCGCTCCCGCTCGCTCAGACTGTTCCACCACTCCTTCATCGGCCGGCCTCCTTGATCTGCATGCGGGCCTCGACGCTGTCCCCCTTGGCCGAGGCGGTACGGATCTCCACCTCGACACCAGCCAGCCCGGCCAGCTTCTCCTTGAGTTCATCCAACCCCTGCAGGCTGCCAACCATAAAGCCCAGTTCCAAATGTCCATCGGCAAAGCGCAGACTCTGCATGACAAAGCCTGGCGCGGCTAGCAATTCAGGGGTAATTTTCCCCACCAGGTTCAGCAAGGCGCCGCCGCCCTGGCCCTGGTTCCGGAGCCCGGTCAACTGCTGTTCCATCTGCGCCTTGGGGTTGATCACCTTCTTGGCCTCGGGAAACTGGTCCCGATAGACCTTTTCGATCTGCTGGGCCAGGAGGGTGGACTCGTGACGCAGGGCAATATATTCCTGCACCAGCAGACCGGTGCGCATGAGCAGCAGGATCAGCAGCAGCGCCAGCACCACCCGCCACTGAGCCCAGAGGTTGCCCCATTGGGCATGCTTGTTGTAGGGGCCTTGCAGCAGATCAATGGCCGCCTTGTCGTCCAGGGGTGCGGCAAGGAGAGCCACCACTGCCTCCATGGGGTGTTCTTCCAAGGTATGCGGGGCAAAGTCCGAGCCGGCGAAGAGCCCATGCCCGGGTGGGGCATATAGATGCAGGACCAGAGGCTCCCCTTCCGGCATGGATGCAAGCTCCGTGCGCAGGATCGTTTCCAGGTTGTCAAGATCCACCACAAAGCCTTGCTGCATGGCGGTGCGGACCAGGGCCAGCCGGCCGTCGACAACGATGCTCCACCCGCCCGGATGGAACGGGGCGGCCAGGACATCCGGGATCAGGGCGTGGGGGTCGATACCAGCGCCCTGCAGCATGGCAAGCCAGCCGTCCATCCGCGCCGCGGCGACCAGCGCCAGGGCCTGCCGGCCGGTCGCGTCCCTCGCCCCCTGGCCGAAATGCAACTCCTCGGCGTCGCTTATATACTCCTCTTCCACGGCAAAGGGAATGGCCTGGGCGATCCGTTGCCGACTGCCCTTGGGAATCTTGGCCGAGAGCAGCAGCACATCCTGGCCCG
>DYDL01000016.1:0-962 GCA_020717925.1 Desulfocapsa sp. | reverse complement strand
CGCCCGGCCGATGGCGGCCGCCGCCTCCAGCAGGCTGCCGTTGCCCGGTTCTATACTCCCGTCGTCCGAGCGCGCCGCCCAGGATACCTTGTCGGGGGCCGTGCCCCCAAGCCGTAAGATGAATCGTTTCATGGTGTACCCGTTATGCCTTCCCTTATTACTACTGCGCGCCAATGGTACGCCGGATGACCGTTACCCGCGTCTCCTTGCGATGCAACAGGCTCTTCAGATAAATGCTACCACTACCCACCTGCGCGTTGATATGCGCCAGGAAATAATCGCTGGACACAACCAAAAACTCCTGCCCCACATCCTCGGCTTTCAGGTTGGCCGCCGTCAGGAAAGCCGTGACCGAATCGTAGCCCTCTTCGCCACGTTTTTTCACCAATTCATCCGCAGCGGCCATGCCGAACTTGTCATCATCAACCAACGCGGCCAGCACCCCGGCCGGAGCGGTGTTAACGTTGATATGCGAGGCATCCGGCAGGGTGCAGACCAGCGGTTCCAGACAGCGGAAGGCCTCCGGGGTGATACCCTTGACCAGCAGCAGCTCGCTGGGGCTGGCCATGCGGCGATTGGCGGTCCTGTAGGACGGCGTCACGCCGCTGTATGCCTCATCCTCGGCCCCGGCCGGAAATTGCGGCTCAATGTCCTCGTCGATCCAATCCTCCACCGCCAGCGCGACCTCGGGATCCACCTCGCAGTGCTGCAACAGCCGCTCCAACCGCTTGCGCGTAATGCTCTGGATGGACGCCACGTCGGATTTGGGCGGCGTGCCGGTGGGCATCAGGCGGAAAAGGTTGTTGAGGTTAACGCGGCCCTGCAAATCCTCCAGGCGGCCTGACACCTCCCCATCCTCCACCTTCTCGGAAAACGCCTCCCCCCCCTCCCCCAGCTGCGCCCAACCCTCGTTCAGATGATCGGTATTGCCGTCCTTCCCGTCCTTGATCAGCACCTGGATG
>DYDL01000165.1 GCA_020717925.1 Desulfocapsa sp. | reverse complement strand
TTCTTGAAAAAGCGGCTTAGCAAACTGTCTGTTTTTACTTGACCACCTCACAATGGCTGTGCATACAATGAATATTGAAAGAGGCGTGGTCGGCGTCAGCGTTTACAATGAAAGTGGCCAGGTCAAGGGATGGGTCGGTATGTTCGTCAGCGAATGGGCAGACAATGTGCTGTTTGTCGTCAGCAACTGGCCCCATGACATACTTGGAATCAATAGCTTTCACGATGTCAAAACCGGGATTCTTCGCCGCCCATGCTACTAAGTCGATTATCTCGCCTGTCTTTTGGTCCGTGTAGGGATAGACCAGGCATGAAGCTGGTGGCGGTCCTGCCTGATTCTCTTTGGGCTTCCTGGCGGGCATCTTCCCTGCTGGTGCCAACTCAAGGCCCAGGCCATCAATGACCTGCTGTGTAGAGTAGCGCGCGAAGTCGTTCACCTCAACCAGCTTGGTCATGACAGGTTGCTTTTTCAGGTGATAAAACCCCGGCACTCGAAGGACTCTACTACGGTCAGTACATGACTTGTCGCCACTGAACTTTCGGGCAATCGCCTGTTGCAGGGGCTTGAACTGGTCCAGGTCGCAATCATCCACCAACCAGTACAGAGATGCCAGTGGCCCGGTGATGATTCAACCCGTAGGTGAGGTTGTAGGGCGGTTGCAGCCGGTCTCCAGGGTGAGCCGTCCAGATCAACGAAGAGCGCCCGGACCTTGACCACGTTCTTTCCCTTGCGGCCTTTCCCATCGCCAGCATTGACCATGACATAGACTCCGCAGCCGTCTTTCTGCTTTTTGAGAAGGTAGGCGTAGGCGCCCCGGTTCATGTGCCGATGCTTTGCTCGTGGGTCTTTTTCCTTTTTCCCGTTTTTGCTTTTTGGAATAAGTTTTTTGTCGTCTGTGAAAAACTGAAAAGTAATGGCCTCTTCCGTGCTGCCGGTCAGGGCATCAAGAAATTGATTGGCCTGGTTATAGTCAGGGAGAAGTAAATCGTTCATATATCCCCCTCCTGATTCACCAGTCGATACCGCCCAATTTTGCCTTTTCCTCCATCAGCCGTGATGAATGGCTCCATCGTGCAAGTTATCTTGAAGCCTTGCCGCCGCATGGCCATGACCTCATCGGCAATATTCATGCAGCCGCATTTATGGCGAAGGTCAAAGGACAAGAGGCCTGCGGGGGTATCGGTCAGTGCCGTATGGATTCTTTGATGCCTTGGTGTGAGTTGTGTGGTATGCTTCTCTTGCTTGGCTGACTGGCCGGGCTTGTCTTGTGGGGCATACCGTTGGCGCGGTTGCCCCATTTTTTTTGCCTCCATTATCGTGCACCCTCCGCTGGAAAGGGTGTGGTGGCAACCTTGCTGCGCTCCATGATCGAAATCGCCTCATCGTAGTCGTACCTAATTGACTTGCTGCCGATGCGAATATAAGGAAAACCTCTCCCTAGAAATCGATCGTTTCGTAGCGTCTGTAGCGCCCTGCCGGTAATTTCTGATAACGCTTTTTCCGTGATGTACTTCTTTGGTTTAGTTTCTTGAATAACATTCTGCATAAAATCACCTCATGTTTGATGGCGTTCACGGGAAAATCCGTGATGTGCGTCATGTACATGTAGATGATAAAGGATTTCGCGGTAAGCGAAAGATAGTGGTATAGGCTATGGGTGTGGGGTATAGGCTACTGGCAGAGGGTATGATAAGAAAAAAAGAAGGCGATATCGTCAGTTATTGAAAAAATTATTTGTTTTTCCGGACCCCTTTGATACCAAGCACCCGATTATATTTTTGGGCGACTTGTTTGATCGCAGTTAAGATTTGATTTCGTGATAGGCCGTTTAGTTCGGGGTGTTTTACGCTTTCGTGAAGATGATCGGCCATTTCCGTGTGCAGTGATTGGTCGCCTTTTCTCCAAAGATCATCAGCTATCTTGCAAGCCTTATCTTTTTGTTGCTTTTTGAGGTTCCATCTCCGGCTGACAATATATTCTGATCCCTTGATGCGGCCATAGGCATCTTTCAAAATATCAACTCGTTCTTTGCTAATGTTCATTAATAGGCCATGTGCCTGGCCAAGTTGATGCATAATACAAAAAATCTCTATAACATCTCTTGATGTATCGTATACCAATGGGGACATGCAGATTATATCCCAAGCAAAAACCACTTCCATTTGAGCTCGGCCATATTCATCGCGTTTGGCCAAAGGTAACGATTGCATGTTGCCTGTTAATGCAGCAAGTTTTTTTTCAAGTTTTTCATGTGCTTCTGTTGCTTTGTCCATATCAGATAATGAAAGTGACAATTCTTCTCCCAAAATCTCCTTCATATTTCGAGTTAACGCTCTGAAGGCAAGATCAAGCGATTCGTGCATCCTGATCGTAAATTCTTCGTGCCATATTTTTTGATCTCGGGGCAACTTACGAAGTATGCCACGAATTTCTTCACGACCTGCTTTAAGTCTATCCGGGTCAAATTCTGTGTCCATGCCCTCTGTAAACTCAGGGAACATGGCGATAAACTCCTGCTTTTCTTTCTGAAAACTCAACTGATCCTTACTGTTTGGGATAGCTCGATTGTAAATGTAATAAAGAGCTTCAATCCGTCTTTTGGAGTCAGGCTCAATTACTCTCGAATCATTGTTCATTGCCTGCAACCTCCCTATGGTCACCCCTGGTAAGTATTCACACCGGCAAGCCGCCATCCTAGCCGGTCTGAAAGCGGTTATTTGAACAGGTCCGAGTGGGTGCCGGTGCGGATCAGGTGTAACTCGCCGGGTTCCACCCGGTAAATCAACAGCCAGTCGGGTTCGACGTGGCAATCCCGGCATCCCTTCCAGGTGCCGGAAAGCGCATGGTCCCGATGCTTGAGCGCCAGCGGTTCCAGCCCGGCCAGGCGGTCAACGATGGAGGCGAGTTTATCCATGTCCTTGCCCCGGCGCTTCATCGTGGCGTAGTCTTTGCGGAAACGACTGGTGGGAACAATCTTCAGCATTCCCGGTCAAGCTCCGCGAAAAGGTCGGCGGTCGAGGTGTAGGCCGTTTTTCCTTCCGTCTGGCGACTCTCCGCAATCGCCTTAACCGTCTCTTCATTGGGCTCGTGTCCCGATGCCCGGCAAGCGGCCCACTCGTCCACCTCAAGCCAGTATTCCAGCGCCTCCGCCGCCATATCGGCCTCGGCCTTGCCGTGGTGGTTGGAGGCTTCTTTCAGTTTTGCTTCCAGGGATTCGGAAAGTTGTATCGCCAGCATTGTTGTTGTCTCCTTATTTTGTGGCCACTGCCTGCATCGGCACTACTTGGCCGTGTTGTTTTCCGATGCGTTCCTGACTTCGCTGTTCCTGGTTCATTGCTTCGCTGATAATGCCCCCGGCCAGGTCTGCCGCCTGCCTCAAGGCATCATCGCGCAGGTGTGCATATCGTTGCGTCATAATCGGGGTCTTGTGCGTCATGAGCTTTTGCAGGGTGTAAATGTCCACCTTGCCGCTACTGGCCAACATAGAGGCGTAGGTGTGGCGCAGGCCATGGAGGGGCCTGAAGTCTTTTGGCAGGCCAGCCGTCTTCTTGATTCGGTTGGCGCTTTTTTTTATATCGACCAACAGATCACCATTCTTGCTGGGGAAAACGTATTTGCTTGCTGTCTTTTCATGGTTCACTAGCAATTGTCTGGCAGCGTCATTAAGGGGTATGCTTTGGCTTTTGCCGCCTTTCGGGTCGCGGATGAGGATAAAGCCGCGCTCGAAATCCACGTCTGTCCAGAGCAGCTTAAACATTTCTCCGCGCCTCATGCCGGTATAGAGTGCCATGAGCATCATATTGCCAACCAGCTTGTTGTCGTCTGCTGCTATGGCCTTCAGCAATCTTTGCAACTCGTCTTTGCTCAAGTCCTCGGTCTTTTTATTGTCAACGTCCGGCATTTCAATGCGGAAGGAAAGAGCAGGGCAAAGCATTTTGTTGAAACCGAAATTGCAGGTTCGTTTCAAGAGGCCCAGAATATGTTTGACGGTCTGAGGGGATTTTGTCTTGAGCAGTTTGATCCTGATCCGGTCAACGTCAAGGGGGAGAATGTCTTTCGGTTCCTTGTCACCGATTGAGTCTTTGAGATACTTGTTGAAACGACTGACATCGCTTTGATGGGCGGCGTAGTTGCGGGGCTTGCCTTCTTGGTATCTCTCCCACAGTCTGGCTACTGTCCACCGGCTTGCATCCGCTTCTTTTTGGGCTTCGATCTCTGCCCGTTTCCCTTGGTTGGTGAGCTTCGCGCCTTTAATTTTCTCGGATCGTAAGGTGTTGGCCCTGGCCGGGGTCATGTTGTCCAGAAATTGCCGCCCTGCCTTTTCTTCGGTCTCTTTGCCATCCCTGCGAAACCGGATGTAATAGATTTTTTCTTCCCTTTTTTTATCGTGCGATTGTCCGATAATGTAAAAAACGCCCGGATAATCGGTCTTGAATCTTTCTTTTATAGCCATTGACAGGGCCTCCCTTGATTTCTATTCCCCGCACTATTCCCCGCACGTCGGATATAATACAGGGTAAATTTAGGTAGGTCAAGAGAGGTTATAAACCGTAAATAGTCAATATTTATAATGGTTAATGTGATTGTAGGTAAAAAGGGGTAATCTTATTGACTCGGCCTCCGAAGCCAAGGGTCGTGGGTTCGAATCCCGTCCCGCCCACCAGCAAATCATGTCGGGCCTGCGCTGTGCGCGGGCCCGATTTTTTTTTTGGCGATGGCCAGGTTATTTGGTTGGTGGCTCAACGCTCTCGTCACGATCCAGAGTGATGTCGTTCCAGGAACACGGGTCGTTCAGCGGCTCCATGTGGGTAAAGGCGGTGACGTTGGGCAGGGCCTTGCGGATGTCGGCCTCGATGCATTCCAGCAGTTCATGGCCCTTTTGCACCGACCACTCGCCCGGCACCAGGACGTGGAGCGAGACGAAGCGCCGCGTGCCTGCCCGCCTGGTCCGCAGGGCATGGTACTCCACGCCGGTCTGCCGGCATTCATCCAGTACCTGCTGTATGAGGTTCAACTCGTCCGCGGGCAGGGCGGTGTCCATCAGGCCCAGGGCCGATTTTCGCATGATGTGAATCCCTGACCAGACGATATTCACCGCCACCGCCAGGGCCACAATGGGGTCGAGGCGCTGCCAGCCGGTGACCGCCACCAGGCCGATACCGAGCAGCACGCCGCCCGAGGTCCAGACATCGGTGAGCAGGTGGTGGGCGTTGGCCTCCAGGGAGACGGAATGATAACGTTTGGCCGCCTTGAGCAGGATGAGCGCCACCAGCAGGTTGGCCAGGGAGGCGAGCACGGAGACGATCAATCCCAGACCGATTTGCTCAAGGGGCCGGGGCGCCAGGAGGCGATTGATGGCCGCCACGCCGATGCTTAGGGCGGCGATGAAGATGAGCGCGCCCTCCACCCCGCTGGCAAAGTATTCCGCCTTGCCGTGGCCATAGGCGTGGTCCTCGTCCGCCGGCCGGGCCGAAACCGTCAGCATGGCCAGGGCCATGACGGCGCCCACCAGGTTGACCATGGACTCCATGGCGTCGGAGAGCAGGCCGACCGAGCCGGTAAGCCAGTAAGCCAAGGCTTTCAGAGCCATGGTGAACAGGGCCGTGCCGATGGACAGCCAGGCGAAGTTGGTGAGGTTAGGACGGTTCATGGGGTTGTTGCCTCTACCCAGTTCAATACCTGTGTTTTGGTTAATAAGCAACAGGGTGAGGCGAATATCTTGAGACGCAATTGGCGGACGCCAAAAAGGGGAAGGGGCGGGGCCTTGCGGCCCCGCCCCCCGGAGGAATTAACGCTGCCGTGTGGGCGGCAACGGTAAAGGTCAAATTTTTAGAAGGTGGCCTCGAAGGTGGCGTACACTTGGTCCATGGTTTTTACCGGGCTATAGAACTGTGCGGCCAGCGGGTCGGCGCTAAGTTCGTTGATGTCCTGGGGCTCGCCAAGCCAGAAACCGCTGCCTGTGTAGTCATACTTGTAGTGCTGATAGCCCAGCCGTATGAAGGCATCGGCAAACTTGGAGATCTTTTCGCCGCCCGGGATGCTCCAGATCATGTAGGCCTCGCCAACATGGCCGCGTACGGCCAGTTTGGAGGCGTAAAGGTCGTCGTTGCCCGGGGTGAAGGCGATCCAGTTCTTGGTGCCATAGTTATACTCGAGGCCCAGTTTCAGGCCCAGGTCGGCCAGGTCGTAGCGCACACCGGCATAGGCTGAGTAGCCGTCCTTGGCGGTCTGGTAGTCAGCATCCCACCAGGAGGTCAGCAGGCCGTTGCCCGCCTCGTCGACGTTGTGCGGGGCGGTGCGGCTCCAGCCGCCGGCCGCAAAGTAGTTCAGTCCGCCCACTTTATCGGTATAAACGGCCGAGGTGTGATAAATGTTCCCAAGGTTGGAGCGATCAAGAGTACCGTTGCCGGTATTGAAGGCCATCTCAAGGGGATTGCCGAAGGTTACGCCATCGGGCACGTTGAACATGTCAAAGGCGGCAAAGGACTGGACGTTTATGAAACGGCTGCCCTTGCTGTAAACATCCCAGGAGACGCCCAGGAAGTCGGTGTCCTTCAGGCCCTGGGCGGAAACCTCGGGGCCGGCCTCGAAGCCGCGACCGTAACAAATGCGAACCCGACCAGGGGCATCCTGCAGGCCGGGCAATTCCTTGTAGGCATAACCCAGGGAGATGCCGTCAAAGGCGTAATCCATGTAGGCGACCGGGGTGGCCATGCGCTCGTCGCGGCCCTGCTTCAGATGGGTAGGGGGGCCGTCGGTGGTGGGCCGGCGGCCGATGGAGAACCACACCGGCGCGCCGCCGACATTGTTCCAGTTAACAAAGGCGCGGTCGACATAGAGGCCGGAGTTGGTCGGGGTCCGGGTGACATTGCCGTCCATGGACATGGAGTTCAGCATGAAGGGGCCACCGCCCATAGGGTCCAAGGGGCTGTCCTGCATGCCCCACGCCTTGTACATGGCCAGCCGGCCCTTGAACTCTACGTTCTCCAAGGCCTTGGCCCGGATGTTCAGGCGGAAGCGATTGGTCCACAGGCTGTCGTTGCCATAGCGGCTTTCCGGGGTGGTGCCGAGACCCATGCCCTGGAAAATGCCGGCCCGCTGCGCCGGGGTGAACTGCTGCATGAAGCTGACGAAATCCGGCACCGAGGTCATGCCGC
>DYDL01000449.1 GCA_020717925.1 Desulfocapsa sp. | reverse complement strand
AGTGGATAAGGAAATTTAGACACGAAAAAGGGCATAATTAAGGTGCACTTTTGGAGAAAACTATGCCCAAGAAAACGCACTTCACCGCCAATCAGAAAGCGCAGATCGTTTTAGAGATTCTCCGCGAAGACAAAACGATCGCACAAATTGCTTCTGAGAACAGCACCCACCCGAACCAATTGCACCGCTGGAAGAAGCAAGCTCTGGAGAATTTCTCGCAGCTGTTCGAGGAGGATCGCAAGGGCGAGAAAGCCCGGGAAGCCGAACACGAAAGACAACTGAACCAATTGTACGCCGAGATCGGTCGGTTGAGCGCCCAGTTATCCTGGCTCAAAAAAAAATCTGGCCTCAACCCTGAGTAGGAAGGCTCGGCTGAACATGCTGGAATCTGGTCACCCGCAGGTGCCCCTCAAAGCACAAGCAGAACTCCTGGAAGTAAGTTACTCCAGCCTGTTCTACCAACCTGTGCCGCCTTCGCCACGCGAAGTTGCCATCAAACACCGCATTGACCGAATTTACATCGACCATCCCTACTATGGCTCGCGGCGGATCACAGTGGTCTTGAGCCGGGAAATGCCTGTTTCGCGGCCAACCGTGCAGCGTTACATGCGCGAAATGGGCATTTCAGGCCTTGCGCCGGGTCCAAATACCAGCAAACCGGCTCCAGAGCATCCGATTTACCCGTATCTGCTGCGGAATGTCACAGCTTCCTCCCCCAATCATGTCTGGGGCGTCGATATCACCTACATCCCCTTGAAAGCAGGCTGGCTGTATCTGGTGGCTGTCTTGGATTGGTTTTCAAGGTTCATCGTCAGTTGGCGCTTGAGCCAGACGCTCGAACTGGACTTTGTTCTCCAGGCTGTGGACGAAGCCCTGTTACAAGCCGTTCCCAAAATCTGGAACAGTGACCAGGGCAGCCACTTCACCAGCCCGCAGTATCTCGACCGCCTGCTCGCCGCCCAGGTCCAGATCAGCATGGATGGCCGGGGACGCGCCAGAGACAACATCTTCACCGAGCGGCTGTGGCGTACCGTCAAATACGAGGAAGTTTATCTCCACGAATACGCCAGCCCGAAGGAGGCTTATCGCGGCTTATCCCAATACATCTACTTCTACAACTACGAACGCCCACATCAAGCGCTGGACTACCAGCCGCCCGCACAGGTGTATGGGGCGTGCACGCCCCATACACCTGTGGTACACTCAACCCAAACCTTAACAAATCAGTACACCTTAAACTGACCCCTTTTCAACTCTAAAAAACCTTTACCA
>DYDL01000164.1 GCA_020717925.1 Desulfocapsa sp. | reverse complement strand
ACCCTGGCCGGAACCCTGTCCGGCGAGCATGGCATAGGTATCACCAAGTCCGCGTTTCTCCCCCTGGAGCTTGATCGCACCACTCTGACGGTCATGAAACAACTGAAAAGTCTCTTCGATCCGCAAGGCATCCTTAATCCCGGCAAGATATTTCCGCCGGGGGTTGCCGATTAACAAAAACACGCTTGCTTATTCGTAATTGATGAGGTCTGGATATGAAATTTTATTTGGTTTAACTCCTGCACCATAAATGGTACAATGGGGAAGCTATGGATAACCCGCTTTTTGTTTTGACAGTCGCCTTCTACCAGTCGGACACCGGAAACGAGCCGGTCAGGGAGTGGTTGCAAGGGTTGTCTCGTGAGGATAAGCGAAGCATTGGCGAAGACATAAAGACCGTTCAATTTGGTTGGCCTCTCGGTATGCCGCTTATCAGGAAAATCAGCAAGGACTTATGGGAAGTAAGAAGCCATGTAGTTGATGGCATTGCCCGAGTATTTTTCACCGTGGATGGCGGGGATATGGTTTTACTGCACGGCATTATCAAAAAGTCACAGAAGACACCGCCCAATGAGCTGAAAACGGCTACGGATCGCCTCAGTAAATACAAAGGAGCATACAATGAAAAATAAACATCTTGGCACCAGCTTTGACGAGTTTCTTGAGCAAGAAGGTCTCCGTGCCGATACCGAGGCGGTCGCTATCAAAAGAGTCATTGCCTATCAAATCGAAATGGAGATGGAGAGGGTAAAAATGTCAAAGTCTGCCATGGCCGCAAAAATGCACACAAGCAGACCGGCCTTGAGCAGACTTCTTGACCCGAACAACCCCTCGGTCACTTTGCAGACCTTGGAACGGGCGGCCATGGCGCTTGGAAAGAGTCTTAGAATCGAATTGACATAACTGTCATATATTCACAGCGCGGTGAAGAACCCTACCGACCATAAATAAGCAGAAATAAGGGGCGCCATACCTGTTTCGCCCTGTGCCTCTGGTTCCCATGCGCCGCAAGTAAGCGAAGACTCCGGGGAAACCCCTTCGCGCCTGCGATGCAGGCCCGAGAACAAGATACGAAGCGGAATGTGTCAGAAACGGGCTGCGACGCATCCAAGATGCATTCCCATGCGGCGCATGGGAACGAGGAAGGGGCGCGAGGAGCCGTGAGGCACCTATATGGGTAACCTCAGGGGTAACCTCGGGTTGACTTCCTGTTTCCTGCATTGTAAACATTCAACATGCACAATTCATTTTTGCACACGATGTGCGGTATGACCGATACCGGGGAAAGAGTTCCTTCCCGTTATCTACAATAATTGTAACTGCTTGTTTTTCGAAAAAAGTGCGTAAGGGCGCGTCAACACTATTACGAGGTACTGCCATGAAGCGGAAAAGAATGACATTGAGGTTGCCGGTAAAATGCGTATCCATTTTGATGGTTCTACAAATAGCTTTCTCTGGCGGTATTGCCGCTGCTGCGGCAAACAATAAAACCATGTCCCCGATTCTCCATTTGCTGCTTGCGGATAAAGATATTGTCACCTCGACAATAAAGGAAGATGTGGTCGTTGTCAGCGACACGACCGCCGAGGAAATTCTTGCCGTCGCCGAGGATGATGCTTCCGGTGATATTCAGCTTCAGGTGGATGGCGAAATGGCCGCAGATCTCCAGCCGGGCTCGATCATCAACATTATCCCCGGTGCGGACGACCGCTTTCCCTTCGGCCTGGCTGGGCGCGTGGTATCCGTGATCGCCAATCCTGACGGGACATATACCGTGACCCTGCAACCGGTGTCCTATGCCGAGGTGGTGAAAGAATCCCAGGTTGATCTCAAGGACATCACCCTGGATGCCAGTAACTTTGTCGGGGTTATCGCGCCCGCCGCGGTGGAGGCGTCTGACAGCGCGCCCAAGATGTCCAAAGCGAGCCTGGGCAAGAATGGCTACTCTTTCCGGGACGGGGCGATTGTGGTGCGAGATCGGGCGGGCCTGCCGGGCGGGCCCAAGGATACGATCGGCGGCATGACGGTTTCCTTGAACGCCAAGATCAAATTGAAGGATATGGGAGTGGATGCATCAAAGATGAGGCCCTTTGGCACGAACACTGAGGCGAGCGTGATCATTACCGGCGAGCTTGATAAGATAACATTGACCGATAACACTGCTTTTTCCTTTACCGACGGTCTGAAGAAACTTGACCTGCGCCTGGACTGCCAGTTGAACGCCAAGGTTGCCTTCAATGCCGAGGGCTATGCCAAGTTCGGGTATTTCAGCCAGGCCTGGAAGGAGGTGGAGGATGCGCAGGTTACCCTGTTAGGAGGGGTGAAAGGAAAATTTGAAGGACTGGACGTTGACGAGAAAATAGGAAAATACCCGGTGGCCGGTCTGGTCTGGTCTGTGCCCTGTCCCCAGAACTGCCCGGTAACAACGGGTCAAACGCAGACACCCCTGCAAGCGGCAAAAGCGCTGGGTGTTATTGTCTGGGTGTATGTGAATCTGAATGGCGAGTTGACCTTTGACGGCAACTTTACGCCTGTAACCATCAATGCCGGCAATCTCTCCCTTGGCGTGGTGAAAGAGGAAAACGGCGAGATGCAGATGGTCAGGTCTCTGACCAGGAGTTCCGGTGAAAGTTCCCGGTTGATTGAAGTTCTGGGGGTTGACGGGACGGTGGGCTTGAAGGCTTTTGGCGGGGTCAGCTTCGATGTGGATTTCTTCATGGGTGGTTTGTATATTGCCTATGTCGGCGCGGATGTCGGTGTTCAGGGAACGGTAGGGCTGCAAGGGCAGACCAGCTATGGCACAAATGATCTCAACTCGGACTGGACCTGGGATGGCAATCGCTGCCGGGACGCCAGCACCGTAGGGGTGGGCGCGGTGTTTCGCGCCGCGGCGGAATTCGGGGTGGAAATAAAGACGAAATGGCTGAAAGAGGTGTCAGGAGGTTTTAAATATTCCGCGCAATTGCCCACCGATGAGGAGATGCTGCAAGAAGGCCGGCATGTGCTCTGGTGGACCAAGGTCTGGGCCAAAGAGGCGTGCTGGGCGGACGACGATTGCAACGGCGATGCTGGCGGCACAGCGTATGTGGATAATTGTAATATCTGCGTCGGCGGCAATACCGGCAGGACCGCCTGCGCGATAGACTGCAATAACGATGCTGGCGGCACAGCGTATATGGACAACTGCGGAATCTGTGTTGGCGGCAATACCGGCAATACCGCCTGTGCGGTAGATTGCAACGGCGATGCCGGCGGCGCGGCGTATGTGGATAGCTGCGACATCTGCGTCGGCGGGAGCACCGGAAAGAATGCCTGTGCGCTTATCGTGCGACTCCCCGACACCGGCCAGACCGGGGACTACACCGCCACCTTTGGCGAGGACTCGGACTATACTATCAACCCGCCCTCCTATACCGACAACGGGAATGGCACGGTGACCGACAATGTCACCGGCCTCATGTGGCAGCAGGCGAATGCCGGCGGGGGCGCCTATTACAACTGGTACCAGGCGGCCGGGGTCTATGATGCCACATATAACTCCTCAACGCAGGATGTGTGCGGGGCAGCGACCACAGGCGGCCATTCCGACTGGCGGCTGCCGGCCAAAAAGGAGTTGATGTCCATCGTTGACTACAGCCGTTATAATCCCAGTATAGACCCGATTTTCACCGGCACCATTGCGTCCAGTTATTGGTCGTCTACTACTTACGCGTACGATGTTAGCCTCGCGTGGGTTGTCAATTTCGCCAATGGCGACGTCGACTACTACAATAAGTCGAGCAGCTACTATGTTCGGTGTGTTCGCGGCGGACAGTGAGTCGATGATTTGGCGCTTTGATTATTTGTCTTTTTAATTGATGTCGAAGAGGAAAGGTCATGGCCTATTACGAGAATCTGCCCATTTACCGGAGGACGATGGAGCTTGCTGTTTTTGTCGAATCCATGGTGCGGAACTTTGCCAGGTATCACAAGTACGCCTTGGGCGCTGACCTGCGGCATTTGTCCAGGCGGTTGGTCGCCCTGGTGATCAAGGCCAATTCCCGGCGGGACAAAACCGCTGTCCTGACTGAGTTGCGCGACAGCAGTGAAGAGATGAAGGTCTTGATCGTGCTGGCCAAGGAGGTGAAGGCCTTCACCAATTTCAAGGAGTTCCAGCAGGCCTCCATGCTGGCCACCGACATCAGCCGCCAGAGCGAGGGGTGGTTGCGAAGCCAGAGCGGAAAGGGGGTGTCGTAAGACGATTAAACCTAAAAACGGCAGTTGCACCTGGTTCCCATGCGCCGCATGGGAACCCATCCCGGCCTGCGTCGCAGGCCTGAGGGTAATACCAGACGGCACGAGTCAGAAAACGGGATGCGGCGCATCCAGGATGCATTCCCATGCGGCGCATGGGAACGAGAGTCAACGAGGGTAAAGAGATAAGCAGACAGAGCGAGGATGGCGAGTAGAGCCAAGGTTGAGGGAAACGGCCGGAATCCCCGGTGTCTCACAAACGCCGGGGAGTGTGTCGAAGATCACTGTGCGCCCGTCCCACCCGCGTCTGGCAAGAGTCAGGCGCGGGTATGAGCAGAACAAGACATTGTACCCGCAAGGGATCGGTGTCTGTTGGGCTGACCCCGATGAATGGGATAAGTGCCTTTGTAGCTCATTTTCTTGTAAAAAGAACAAGAAAGTGAGCTGTAAGGCACTAAAAAGCCGTGAAGTGAACGGGTGATTGCGTCCAATTATTGGTCGTCTACTACTTACGCGAACAATGTTAACAACGCGTGGAATGTCAATTTCAACAATGGCAACGTCAACAACAACAATAAGTCGAACAACAACTATGTTCGGTGTGTTCGCGGCGGAAAGTGATCAGGGCGGTATGTTTTCCTTCCGGTCGCTGTTCGAGGCCTGGCTGGCCTGCCGGAAGCGAAAGAGAAATACCGCCAACGCGCTCAAGTTTGAGGCTGATCTGTTGGAAAACCTCCGAACCTTGAGCGAAACCCTGACTGATGGTTCCTACAGACCATCGCGCTCTGTCTGCTTTGTTACCTGCGCCCCCAAGCTCAGGGAGATCTTTGCCGCCGATTTTCGTGATCGGGTGGTGCATCACCTGCTTGTCCCTCGCCTGGAGGCTATTTTTGAGCCGAAGTTTATTCATGACTCCTATGCCTGTCGGCTGGACAAGGGGACCCACGCGGCAGTGCGCCGTCTGCAATCCTTTATGAACACCGTCTCGCGCAGCGGTCGCCGCCCAGCATGGTTTATGCAGCTCGATATCAGGAGTTTTTTTATGAGCATTGACCGGGCGCTCTTGCTGGCTATGATCGAACGCCATGTCACGGATGCCGACACCCTGGCCCTTGCCCGTGTCATCATCAAAAGTGACTGCACGGAAAAGTATGCCTATAAGGGCGCGCCCGGGCTTCTGGAGCAAATTCCGCCTCATAAATCGTTGTTTCAGGTGCCGTCCGGCAAGGGCTTGCCCATCGGCAACCTGACTTCACAATTTTTTGCCAATGTCTACCTCAACGAACTTGACCAATTTGTCAAGCACACCTTGAAGTGTCGCCATTATCTCCGATATGTGGATGATTTCATCCTCCTCCACGAGTCGAAGGAGGCGCTGGTGGCGATGAAGGCCGAGATAGAGACCTTTTTGGCGGTACGGCTGCAATTACAGGTGAAGTCGGACTTCTGTCTCAAACGGGTGTGTGAGGGCAGCGATTTTCTCGGTTACATTGCCCGCCCCGACTATATTCTGGTCCGTAAGCGGGTACTTGGCAACCTGCACGGCAAACTTGCAACATTCAAGGCGAAGATGGTGGTGGAGGGGGCGGTGGGCCGCCGCCGCTATCTGCAACTGCATCTACGGTCGGAGACGGTGACACCGCTTCGGCAGACCCTGGCCTCGTATCTCGGCCATTTCGTCCATGCTGATTCGCGGCGGTTGGTTGACAGCCTGTGGGAAAAGCATGCCTGGCTCAAGGAAGTCTTTGTCCTTCAGAAGGATGGCCGGCTTATGCCCGAGTATGAGCCACAGCAGAAGCCGGTCACCATGCGCAGGCAGTATCGATGGGCCTGGCAACAGTTTGGGCGGGGAGCGCCGCCTCCGGCGCAGGGGAGGAACTTGGCAAACCACCCCCAGCCCATCCTTAACCAAGGAGGGGGGCTTGTCTTCCCTCGTTCCCATGCGCCGCATGGGAACGCAGTTCGGGATGCGGCGCATCCCTTGACCTCTGGAAATCGACAACCGTTACTCGCCGAACGGGATGCAACGCATCCAGGATGGGTTCCCATGCGGCGCATGGGAACCAGAAAGATAGCATCCCCCCTGATTCAGGGGGGATTGAGGGGGGTTAACGCGTGGCCAGATAAACCGGATACGCCGTACACTCCCGTCGCAAGCGGGAGGCCATGGGCCTGTATTTTTTTCCAGGTAGGGAGTTTTATAGAGTTTTTTGGCCGACAGGCGCACATCGCCAACCGACTGTTTGGTTTGGCCCTTCGCAAAGGCCGTTGGCCGGGGGTTCCGCAGTGCGGATTTCCGGTCAGGATGTTGAAGATGTACAAGGACAAGGTCCGCCATATGGGGATATCGTATGTGGTGATCGCCGAACAGGGGTACACGGCAACCGGTTTGAAAAGACGGGTGATGACGGAAAAATTGATATTCATGGAGGGGTGAGATGAAGGGAAAGAGAATGGGAGTGTTCCTGACGGGCGTGTTGCTGCTGGCGGCCCCGGGGTTGGCTGCCGCGTTTACGGCCGGTAATGGTGCGGTGTCAGACGAGCGCACGGGACTGGTCTGGCAGCAGCAGGATGATGGCCAGACCAGAACCTGGGAGGCGGCCATCAGTTACTGCGAAGGGCTTAGCCTTGCTGGTCAAAGCGACTGGCGCTTGCCCAATATCAAGGAGCTGGAATCAATTACCGACGATGGCCGTTATAACCCCAGTATAGACCCGATTTTCACCGGTACCCAAGCGTCCAATTATTGGTCGTCTACTACTTACGCGCTCTATGTTAGCCTCGCGTGGTCTGTCAATTTCTACTTTGGCTACGTCTACGGCCTCGTTAAGTCGCTCTACTACTATGTTCGGTGTGTTCGCGGCGGACAGTGAGTCGGTAATTTGGCGCTTTGATTATTTGTTTTTTGTAATTCTCCACTACAAAAGAGCGGCGTGGCTTGTATCCCCGATATGATGGGCTTTCCTGGTTCCCATGCGCCGCATGGGAACCCTTCTTGTATATGC
>DYDL01000163.1 GCA_020717925.1 Desulfocapsa sp. | reverse complement strand
CGCCGGTGGCCGGCAAGGTCAAGGCCATCGGCACTGCCGCCCATCCCATGCGGGTTACCGCGCCGGCCATCACCATCAAGACCGACCATGAGGCGCCCGCCCGGGTCTATACCCGCAAGGAGTGGTCCGGCCTGGATCGGGCCGCGTTGCTGGCCGCCATCAATCAGGGCGGCATCGTCGGCGTGGGCGGGGCGGGCTTCCCGACCCACGCCAAGCTGTCGCCGCCGCCCGAGGCCAAGATCGACACCCTGATTCTAAACGGCGCCGAGTGCGAGCCCTACATCACCGCCGATCACCGCCAGATGCTGGAGCACGCGGCCGAGATCGTCGAAGGCGCCCGGATTATCATGGCGGTACTCGGCGTCTCCCGCTGTCATATCGGCATTGAGGCCAACAAGCCCGACGCCATCGCGGCCATGCAGCAGGCGGTTCAAGAGAGCACCGGCAGCACCACCATTACGGTGGATGTGCTCAAGGTCAAATATCCGCAGGGCTCGGAGAAACAACTTATTCAGAGCATCACCGGCCGCAAGGTGCCGGGTTTTGCCCTGCCCTCGGCAGTCGGGGTGGTGGTCCACAACGTCAGCACCACCAAGGCCATCTTCGATGCCGTGGTGATGGGCAAGCCCCTTTATGAAAAGGTGGTCACCATCTCCGGCAAGGGGATCAGGCGGCCGGCCAATCTGCTGGTCAAGGTTGGCACCAGATTGAGTGAAATCGTCGCATACCTGGGCGGGGTTACGCCGGAGCTGGCCAAGGTGGTCTTCGGCGGCCCGATGATGGGCTTTGCCGCCTCTTCCATGGATATCCCCGTGACCAAGACCACCTCCTCGGTACTGTTCCTGGCCGAGGACGAGATTGATTCCACCCCGCATTCCCAGTGCATCCGCTGCGGCTGGTGCCTGGCGGCCTGCCCCATGGGACTGGAACCCAAGGAGATCGCCATCTATGTGGAGGCGGGGCGGGAAAAGGAGACCGAGCCTTTTGGGGTGTACGAGTGTTTTGAGTGCGGGTGCTGTGCCTATGTCTGCCCGGCCAAGCGGCCCCTGGTCCAGTTCGTCCGGCTGGCCAAGCTGCGGGCGAGAAAGTAGGGTGGCCAGAGGCAAATTGCTAACCTGCGTGAAGGAGAATTGCCATTAACACGCCAGAGACAGATAATGAAAAGCCAGGCCTGATGACGGGGCTGCTCAAGGTTTCGATCTCCCCGCATGTGAAGAGCGGCGAGACGGTTGCCAGGATCATGTGGACCGTGGTAGCCTGTCTGGCAGGGCCCCTGGTCCTCTCCGTCTTCATCTTCGGCATCCGCTCCCTGATAATCACGGCGGTGAGCGTGGTGAGTTGCGTGGTGGTGGAGGCCATCACCCAGAAGTGCCTGAAAAGACCGGTGACGGTCACCGACGGCAGCGCCGTGATCACCGGCATGTTGCTGGCCTTTGTCATTCCGCCGGGCGTGCCGCTCTGGCTGCCGATCCTCGGCGCAATCATGGCCATTTATGTCGGCAAGCACCTGCTCGGCGGCATCGGCTTCAATATCTTCAATCCCGCCTTGCTGGGCCGCGCTTTCCTTATGGCCAGCTTTCCCGTGGCCATGACCTCGGCCTGGTTGCCGCCGCTCAAGGATCTGGCCATCTTCTCCTATCTTGGTACCCCGATTGATTCCTTGACCACCGCCACGCCGCTGGCCGTGCTGAAAACCCAGGGCATGGCCGCCTTCACCGCCCAGTTCGGCGCTGCCCCCAACGTTTATACCGACTTCTTCCTGGGCTGGCGGCCCGGCTGCATCGGCGAAACCTCCGGGCTGCTGCTGGTGCTGGGCGGCCTGTATTTAATCTACCGCGGTTACATCACCTGGCATATCCCGGTCACGGTACTGGCTACCATTGCCCTGCTAAGCTGGGTGGCCGGCGGTGACCCGACCTTGGCGGTGCTGTCCGGCGGCGCCTTGCTGGGCGCCTTTTTCATGGCCAACGACTACGTCACTTGCCCCACCAGCAAGAGTGCGCAGCTTATTTATGGGGTGGGGGTGGGCGGGCTCACGGTGCTTATCCGTTTGAAAGGCGGCTATCCCGAGGGTATCTGCTACGCCATTCTGCTCATGAATCCGCTGAGCCCGGTGCTCGACCGCTGGTTCAAGCCAAAGCGTTTCGCCCCGCAGCAGCAGCAGGGAGGTGCGAAATGAAGGACATTGCCACCATCGTCTTCCGCCTGACCCTTACCTGTCTGGTGGCCGGCCTGATCATGGGCGGCTGTTTCATCGTCACCAATAAGGCCAAACAGCATAACCAGCAGGTTAATGAGCAGAAGGTCATGCTTAGCCTGCTGGGCTACTCGGCCGCCAAGCCTGCTCCAGCCTCCCTGGCCCTGCACCCGGTGTACCGCTATCTGGTCTCCGAGAAGGAGGTCCAAGCCTTGGGTTACCTGGTGCCGGTGGCGGGCGGAGCGCCGGATGCCTTTGCCTTTGTCACCCTTGATCTGGACGGCAAGTTCCTGCACCGTTTTGATCTGCAACTTGCGCCGGAAAAGGTGGAACAGGCGAAGGAGCGGCAGCAGGCGGTGCAGGTGGCGGTTGGGCCAGGGAAGTCCATCAAGTACGCTGATCAGACCATCATTGTCACGGACAACGGTAAGCGTCAGGCCTATCTGCTGCCCGGCGAGTTCCAGGGCTTCAAGACCTTTGTCAAGGTTATGCTGGCGATTGATCCCGGCTTCACCGTCCTCGGCCTGGAGATCATGGAGCACGAGGAGGATCCGGGCCTGGGCGGCGAGATCGTTCAGGACTATTTCAAGCAGCAGTTTCGCGGCAAGCCCTATGAGGCCTTGAAAAAACTCGGGGTGGTCAAACAGCCCCTGCCCGACGAGTATCGCACCGCCCTTGAGGCTGGCAAGAGTGGCAGTCTGGGGCCTGAAGAGGTGGCGCGGATTCAGGCGCAGTATCAAGATCATGACATCTATGCCCTGACCGGCGCCACCATCTCCAGCCGCGCGGTGACCAATGGCGTCAAGACTATTGTCAAGAAATTCGCCTACCGGATCGGCTTCCTGGATCAGGTTCTGGCGGAACAGCAGATCGTTGTGCCCTTCTGAGCAAGGGCCTTTACCCGGAGGCGTTGCAAGTGGCTACGGACAAGTCGAATCTGCAACTGGTCATAAGCGGTATTTTAAACGAGAACCCGATTTTTCGGCTGGTGCTCTCCATGTGCCCGGCGGTCGGGATCAGCACCACGGTGATGAACGGCTTCATGCTGGGGGTGGCGGTGCTCTTTGTGCAGGTGTTTTCCAGTTGTACCATCTCTCTGATAAAAAACTGGATTCACCCCCGCATTCGCATCCCCACCTATACCCTCACCATTGCCACCTGGGTGACGGTCATCGATCTGGTGTTGGCCGCCTATCTGCCCGAGGCCTATGCCAAGATGGGCATCTTCGTCAAGCTGATCGTTGCCTTTGCCATCATCACCATGCGGCTTGAGATGTTCGCCTGCAAGGAGAGTCTCACTCATTCGTTCTGGGACGGGGTCGGCATGGGGCTGGGCTTCATGGCTGGCATGATGGCCATCGGTCTGGTGCGCGAGCTGCTCGGCCTGGGCACGATCCTGGGTTATGACGTGCTGGGCTTTCGGCCACTGCTCTTCTTCATCCTGCCCACTGCCGGTTTTTTTTGCGTCGGCCTGATGATGGGCTTCTTCAATTATATCGAAACGCGCTACAAGCGCGCTAAACAGGGCTGAACCATGCAACGACTGACCATGTTACCGCGCGCGCTGGCTGTCCTGATCCTGATCTTGCTGCTGCCAGTCCTGGCGCAGGCCGAGGGACTCATCGCCGGCAAGGCCTTTGGCAATGACCACGAGATCGTCGTTACCTTCAAGGAGGCGGTGGATCAGGCCATCTTTATCGACCCTGCCCATTACCAGGTTTACGAGGAATCAGACCCTGATATCCGTCTGGAGCTTTCAGCGGTTAAGCTTGACAGCACTGGCAGGACGGCGACGCTCACGTTCAAGGAAGCGCTGAACACCGGGCGCGCCCACGTGGTGTCCCTGGTCAACCTGCCGGCCACGGAGACCTTCCGGGTGGCCAAGCCCTACCTGGGCTATCTGCTGTCCATTCTGGTGAGCGCCCTGCTCATCAACAACTTCGTCTTCACCAAGTATCTCGGCCTCTGCGTCTTCTTCGGTACCTCGAAACGGCGGGATACCGCCAAGGGCATGGGGGTCACCTTTACCATCGTCATGGTGGTGAGCGCCATCATGAGCTGGTTCTTTTATCAGTTCGTCATGAAGCCCTATGGCCTGGATTTTCTCCAGATCGTAGTCTTCATCGGCCTGGTATCGCTTACGGTGCAGGCGGTGGACACCATCCTCCGCAAGGTCAACCCCGTGCTGTTCAACGCCTTCGGCGTCTACCTGGTGCTGGTCATCGCCAACTGCGTCATCATCGCCGTGCCGCTTATCCTGGCCAACAACGAGTACAACTTTCTGGAGACCTTCATGCTGGCGCTGGGCGCTGGCGGCGGCTTCCTGCTCGCCCTTTACATGATGGCCTCGGTGCGGGAGCGCATGGAACTGGCCCGGGTACCGAAGTCGTTCAAGGGGGTGCCCATCGCCTTTATCGTGGCCGGGCAGTTTGCCCTGGCCTTTTTGGGGTTCTCCGGCTTGAGCCTCTTTTAACATCGTCCCACAGTAGGGAGCATGGGTAACGGTATTATGGATCCTACATTAATCAAGCTGGCGCTGGGCGGTGTTGCCCTGCTCGGCTGCATAGGTTTGTTTTTTGGCATCGGGCTGGCTTTGGCCGCCCACCGTTTCAGGGTGGAGGTCAACCCCAAGATCGAGGCGGTTCTCCACTCGCTTGCCGGCGCCCAGTGCGGTGGCTGCGGTTATGCCGGCTGCGAGGGCTATGCCATTGCCGTGGTCAACGACCCGGAGGTGCCACCCAACCTGTGCTTTCCAGGCAAGGAGCAGGTGGCAACCAAGGTGGCCGAGCTCACCGGCAAGAAGATGGCGGCCATTGAGGATATGATCGCCACGGTGCGCTGCTCGCGGCTGGAGGGGCGGGTGAGCCACAAGCACGAGTATATCGGCTTCGCCTCATGCACTGCGGCCAACCTCGGTTTCGGCGGCCCTTCAGCCTGTCAGTATGCTTGTATCGGTTTGGGCGAGTGCGCGGCCAGTTGCCCGTTTGACGCTATCACCATGCAGGAGGGTTTCCCGGTGGTGAATCCGGACAAGTGCGTGGCCTGCGGCTCTTGCGTCAAGGCGTGCCCCAAGAAGATAATCGAACTCATGACTCTGCGGGCTCGGGTGTATGTTCCTTGCAGCAGCAAGGATCTGGGAAAGCAGGTGATGCAGGTCTGCCAGGTCGGATGCATCGCTTGCCAGATGTGCGTCAAGAAGTGTCCGGCCGAGGCCGTGACTTATGCTGACGGCCTCATCAAGATCGACCACAAGAAGTGCCTGGAGTATGGCCCCGGGTGCGGCGAGGTCTGCGTGGAAAAGTGTCCCCGCCATATCTTCCGGAAATATGAGGGACGGCAGGTGCTGGCCCGCAAGGGGGGCATCACCCTCGATAACGTAGCATGAATGTCTGAAACCATCCGCAGCAAGAGGACGACGATGATGAAGAATACCATAGCACCTCATGGCCCTCGTGATCCGCAACGCAGATCTTTTCTGAAGCTTTCCGGCCTGCTCGGGTTGGGGGTTGCTTCGGGGGCTGCCCTGCTCCCTGTCAGACAGGCCGAAGCGGTGCTGTTCGGTCGGCACGAATATAAGGTCAGCGAGACTCGTTTGGTTATGGGCTCATTCATGTCGATCACCGCTATGAACCCCTCCCGCGACGAGGCGCAAGAGGCCATAGCTCTGGCCTGGGCCGAGGTTGACCGCCTGAGCAGGATTTTGAGCCGGCATGACGCCGCTTCCCCGATCTCCCGCCTGAACGCCACCGGCCTGTTGCCGGACGCGCCTTTTGAGGTGCTCGAGGTCGTGGCCCGTTCTCTTAACCTGCACCGGCAGACCGGCGGGGCCTTCGACATCACGGTACAGCCCATCGTCGATCTCTACGAGAAGTCCTTTGGTGCCGGCCAGACTCCCAGCGACGAGGCTATTAATAATGTCCTTGGCCGGGTGGGATCAGAACACCTTCGCCTGGAAGGGGGGGGCGTCCGTCTCGGTCGCGCCGGCATGGGTATCACCCTGGATGGCATTGCCCCGGGATATGTGGTGGATAGAATCTCCGCGCTGTTGAGTGACCGGGGGATCGTCAATCACCTGGTCAACGCCAGTGGCGAGATCCGGGCCAACGGTTCGGCCGCCAAGGGCGAGCCCTGGACCATCGCCGTGCAGGATCCGGAGAAAAAGCGGGAGTACCCGTCGATTATCCGCATGAATAGCGGCTGCGTCTCCACCTCGGGGAGTTACGAGGCCTTTTATGACCAGGAGCGGATGTTTCATCACATCGTTACCCCCGGCACCGGCCGCAGCCCGGTGCTGTCCACCAGCGTTACGATTAAGGCCGCCACGGTAATGGATGCCGATGCCCTGGCCACCGGTATCTTTGTCATGGAACCGACCCATGGGGTCGAACACATTAATGCCCAGGCCGGTTGCGAGTGTTTTCTGGTTCAACGTGATGGTGCCACATTGCAGTCGGCGGGCTGGGCCAGGCAGGTATCGAACGCGGCCTAAACAATTTTGTGTCGGCCTAAGCTTACCTCTCTTTGGACATTCACCTAGGCAACTTGCGGAAATTGTTGTGGTGGTCATGGCGAACCTTGCTGGTTCGCCATTTTGTTGAGGCTGATATTTTTTCTTGACTTGCGGCGGGATGGCGGCGCGATAATAAGGTTAAGGATAATGAATGTCCGGAAAATTCCGGTTGCCTGGAAAGTTTTTCCGGATTATTTGAATAAACTCACGGCGGTAGGTTTTGCCTGAAACCTTTTTTGTTTGAACAACAAGTTGAAATTGCAAGATAATTTTATTTTTATGCCAACGGCACGTAATTTGCAAGCACTCTAATGTGATAGTAGCGGGAAATTTATTTTAATAAATGACCACACAATATGGTAAGGCGCCAAATAAGGAGGGCCGAAAGCGGAAGAGCTGCTTTTTTTGATAATCATTTGTAAAGCAAACAGATAAAAAATTAACTTGGAAAATTCACATAAAGGAGGAGAACGGGATGAAAAAGGGACTTTTGTTGGGCAGTGCGATGCTCATGGCTTTCGGTATGGTTGA
>DYDL01000448.1 GCA_020717925.1 Desulfocapsa sp. | reverse complement strand
GATGGAAAAACAGAGGGCCCCATGGACAAAATGCTCAAGTTCAATGGTGGTCTGACTGCGGACCTCGGCGATCTCGGCCAGAGACAGCTCACGGGCCAGCACCGCCCTGGCAAAGCCCATCCGCTCCAGCATCTTGACCCCGGCTCCGTTATGGACGGTCATCTGGGTGGAGGCATGGAGCGGCAGCTGGGGAAAATGAGTATGGGCCAGCCGCCAGACCCCAAGATCCTGGATAATCAGGCCATCAACCCGGATGGCGGCCAGAGAGCCCAGGATGTCCACCAGGCGCGGCAGCTCGGCCTCTTTGATCAAGGTGTTGAGGGTGACATAGAGCTGTTTTTTCTGGCTGTGGGCAAAGCTTGTCATCCGCTCGACATCGGCCAAGGTGAAATTGCGGGCCTTGGCTCGGGCGGAAAACTCCTTAAGCCCACAGTAGACGGCATCGGCGCCATGATCGAGGGCGGCGAAAAAGGCTTCAAGGGAGCCTGCCGGAGCGAGGAGTTCGGATTTAACCGGTTTCCCAGGGGGTACAATCTTTGATTTGTCTGTTATCACCAGTAATCACAGTATAAAGTTAGTGGGCTACATCCGCAAGAATCAGGCAAGAGACCGTTTATAGCAATCAATCAGCCATGCTCTTTTTTACAATAACTCAGGAGAATTTAGTCCGAAACTTATCAACAATCTCAGTAAACTCCGACAGTTTAAGCCAGTGCAGAACAACGGCATACAAGGAGGCGGCGAGGAAAATCAGCAGGGCCGTGGCAAGGAGCTGTTGCAGAAGAGAACCGGTCAGAAAACCTGCCAGCAGCATCCGGGCAAAAAAGAGGAGGATGCTCATACAGAGCGTAGCGATCAGGATCTTGAATAATCCCCGGAAAAGTGCAGACAGCGAATATCCTCCCATCTTCCGGTAAAGCACAGCGCTTAAAAAGAAAAAATTCAGGAACATGGTGCAGGAGGTAGAAAGGGCAATGGCCAGATGCTGAAATGCGTTGATGGTCAGATTGATGATGATGATATTGGCCAGCACCGCCAGAAAACTGGCGATCACTGGATATTTAGTGTTATCAAGGGCGTAGAAGACCGGCACCAGGATCTTGTTTGCCGAATACGCCATCAACCCGGCGGCGTAGAGAGTCAAAGTCTGGGCGGTGGCCACGGTGTCTAGGGCGGTGAAGGCCCCGTGTTCAAAGATCAGACGGATAATCGGCTCGGCAAGAAAGGTCAGTCCGGCGGTTGCCGGGATGGTCAGGCAGGAGACCATAGTCAGCGAAGAAACAAGCG
>DYDL01000162.1 GCA_020717925.1 Desulfocapsa sp. | reverse complement strand
CTGCCTGGGCTTTCTGGACGGCATGTTGGTGCTGGCCGGGCTCATTGAACAGGGGGTGGTGCGAAACGGCTTAATCGTGGCTGGCGAGACTGCCGAGGATCTGGTGGAGTCCACCATCACCGCCCTGCTTGCTGACCAGAGCCTGACGCGGCAATCGATCAAGCCCTCCTTTGCCTCGCTCACCATCGGCTCCGGCGCCGTGGCCCTGGTCATGGGCGACAGCCGGATCCATGACAGCGGCCACCGCCTGACAGGCGGCGCCTGGCGCGCCGATACCAGCCAAAGCCATCTCTGCCAGGGCAGTTCCACTCAGGGCGGCATTCTCATGGCCACCGACTCGGAACAGCTCCTCAATCTCGGGGTGAAAACAGCCCATGCCACCTGGCAGACCTTTCTGCAAAACCTGGACTGGAGCCGGGAATCCATGGCCCGATACTACTGCCATCAGGTGGGCCAGGCTCATGCCAGCCGCCTGAACGCAACCCTTGATCTCGAACCGGCCAAGGCGATCGAGTCCTTTGCCAACTTCGGCAACATCGGTTCAGTGGCCGCGCCGCTCACCATGGCCCGCGACATCGAGCAGGGCGGGCTGGCGAGCGGCGAGCGCGCCGCCCTGCTCGGCATTGGCAGCGGTATCGCCTGCCTCATGCTGGGGGTGGAGTGGTGAGACAAAGCCCGGTCATGGCGCAGCTCTTCCCTTACGTCCCGCGCCGCATCGAGGTCAACGGCCATTGCCTGGCCGTGGTGGACGAAGGCCAGGGGGAGGTGGTGGTGCTGTTGCACGGCAACCCCACCTGGTCGTTCATGTATCGCAACCTGATCAGCACCCTGCGGGAAAAGTATCGCGTCCTGGCAGTGGATCACCTGGGCTGCGGCAACTCTGATAAACCCCAGGACTATCCCTATCGTCTGGCCGATCACATCGACAATCTGGAAGGGTTGCTCGATAAAATGGGCATCACCCGGGCCACCCTGATCATGCACGACTGGGGCGGCGCCATCGGCATGGGCTATGCGGTACGCCACCCCCGCCACATCGCCGGCCTGGTGCTCTGTAATACCGCCGCCTTTCCCGCCCCCCGCATGCCCCTGCGCATCCGGCTCTGCCGCCTGCCGCTTCTAGGAACACTGGCCGTGCGGGGCCTGAACCTGTTCGCCCGCGCCGCCCTTTTCATGGCGGTGCGAAAACCAATGGCCGCTGCTGTAAAGCATGGCTTTTGGGCGCCCTATGACTCCTGGCACAACCGCGTGGCGGTACTGCGCTTTGTCCAGGACATCCCCATGGGTCCGCGCCACCCCTCCTGGTCCACCCTGGTGATGATCGAAAGAGGCCTCAACCAATTCCGGCAAACGCCAGTTCTCCTGGCCTGGGGCGGCAAAGACTTTTGTTTTAACCGCGACTTTCTGGCACAATGGCAAAAGATTTACCCGCAGGCGGAAAGGCACTGCTTTGACCAGGCCGGCCACTATGTGTTTGAAGACGCACATCTTGCAATAGAACCGCTCATTCTGGACTTTCTGCATCGACATACCGAAACCTGAGGCGAACTTATGAGCGACCACAAACCCATTGCCGCTGGCAAGTCCAGTTTCGATCTGGTGGATAGCGAGGCCCTGTTCGACGCACTTTACCTGACGCCGGGCCAGGTGTTGCTGGACCTGGCCTGCGGCCGCGGGGCCTACAGCCTGTATCTCGCCCAGCGCATGGGTTTGCAACTCACCATCCACGCGCTCGACCTGTGGGTGGACGGAATAACGCAATTACAAAACGATATCAGACAACGCAACATCGTCAACATCCAGGCGGCAGTGGCTGACGTCAGCCAGCCCTTGCCCCTTGCCAGTGCCAGCATTGATGTCTGCCTGCTGGCCACGGTACTGCATGACTTCAAGGTCGATGGCAACCACCTGGAGGTTTTGGCCCAGATACAACGGGTAATGAAGCCAGGCGGCCGCCTGGCCGTGCTCGAGTTCAAGAAACAGGATGGCCCGCCCGGGCCGCCCAAGGCCATTCGCCTGGGATACCAGGAGGTCGGAAGTCTGCTCGCCCCCTTCGGCTTTGTCCAGCGCGAAGAAAAAGATATGGGCCCCAACCTCTACCTCGGCAGTTTTGTGGCCGCATCAGCTTGAACATGCCATTCGCCACGGAGAGCCACAACATCGGCCACACCCTGGCCGGCGTCGCAAACCGCCAGCCCGACCGCGTCGGCCTGATCTGCAAAAAAAATGGCTCCTACAAAAAATGGACTTTCAGGGAATTGGAACTGACTGTTCAGTCGTTTTGTCAATCCCTGCCTGGCCACGGCATCAGCAAGGAGACCCGGGTGATGCTGATGTTGAAGCCAGGCCTGGAGTTTATCGGCCTCGCCTTTGCCCTCTTCCGACTGGGCGCGGTGGTTATCCTTATCGACCCGGGCATGGGGTTTCGCAATCTTCTGCGCTGCATCGCCTCGGTGCGGCCGGAGGTGTTCATTGCCACACCCAAGGCCGCTATCTTTAAATTGCTGTTTGCGAGTCATTTTAACATGGTCAAGCAGACCATCGTCATTCACCCCTGGTCCAGCTTGGGGCGCCAGAAGCCCAAAGGTTTGTTTCAGGCGCCGGCCACTGACCCTGACGACCTTGCCGCCATCATCTTCACCACTGGCAGCACCGGACCGCCCAAGGGCGTCTGTTACACCCACGCCATCTTCCAGGCCCAGCTTAATTTTATTCGCGATTACTATAAGATCGGACCAACGGACATCGACCAGCCTGCCTTTCCGCTGTTTGCCCTCTTCTCCATTGGCCTGGGCGCCACTGTTGTGATTCCGGACATGAACCCGACCCGGCCGTCCAGGGTGAATCCGTTAAAATTTATTCGGACAATCAATGAATTCAATGTTACTTACTCCTTTGGTTCTCCGGCCATCTGGAACCGGGTTAGCCGTTATTGCCTAGCGCACGGGCTCACCCTGCCCAGCCTGCGCAAGGTACTCATGGCCGGAGCGCCGGTATCTGGTGAACTCGTGGCCCGAGTCCGGGCCATTCTGCCGGATACGGCGGAAATCCACACTCCTTACGGCGCCACGGAAAGCCTGCCCAGCACCGACATAACTGGCGCCGAAATTCTGACCCATACCTGGCCTTTAACCCGACAAGGCAAGGGCACCTGCGTCGGCCGCCCCTTACCTGGCAATCTAGTGCGGATCATTGCCATGGTTGACGGACCGATCACTGCGTGGGATGACTGTCTCCCCTTGCCGGCTGGAGAAATCGGGGAGATCGTGGTCCAGGGTCCGGCAGTCACCAAATCGTACGACCACAACGACCCAGAGAACCGGCTGGCCAAGATCCCGGACCATGGCGCGTTATGGCACCGCATGGGCGACGTGGGCTATCTCGACCCCAGCGGCCGGCTCTGGGTATGCGGCCGCAAGGCGCACCGTGTCATCACTAGCCATGGCACCCTCTTCACCCTGCCCTGCGAGGCAATCTGCAACACCCTGCCTGGTATTGCCCGCTCCGCCCTGGTTGGAGTCGGCTCCTCGCCCAACCAGACGCCGGTGCTCATCGTCGAACTACTGGACAGGGGCCAGGATCATGCCAAGATAGTGCGCGAGCTTAAGGAGTTGGCAGCCAACCACCCGACTACCCATAACATTCGTCATTTCCTGATCCACCAAGAATTTCCCACGGATATTCGCCACAACGTCAAGATCTTCCGTGAAAAACTGGCCGTCTGGGCTACGACCAGAATTGCTTGCGAAGGAGAAAAATGAAACGCGTGGCCATTACCGGAGGCAGCGGCTTCATTGGTCTGGCCGTGGTGCGCATGCTGCTTAAACGCAAGGTCGAACCAGTAATCATTTGCCGCCATCCCTCGCCAGAGGCAGACCGGCTGGGAGTGGAAACCCGCCTCGGCGACATCCGTGACCTCGCCTTGCTGGAGCAGGCCTTCAGCGGCTGCGACACGGTCTTTCATGTGGCGGCCAAGGCCGGAATCTGGGGCATGTGGCAGGATTATTTCTCCATTAATGTTGACGGCACAAAGCAGGTCATTGCTGCCTGCCGCGCGCGGGGGGTGGCGAATCTGGTTTACACCAGCACCCCCAGCGTAGTTTTCCACCCTATGGGGATGAGCGGAGTGAGTGAATCAACCCCCTACAATCGCACCTTTCTCTGCCACTATGCCCACACCAAGGCCCTGGCCGAACAAATGGTCCTGGCCGCCAATTGCCACGGACTGCGGACCACGGCCCTGCGCCCCCACCTGGTATGGGGACCAGGTGACCGCCACCTCCTGCCGCGACTGCTTGAACAAGGCCGCAACTCCACCCTCCGCCGGGTTGGTAACGGCCGTAATCTGGTGGACCTCACCTACATCGACAACGCGGCCCACGCCCATCTGCTGGCCGGTGACAACCTGGCAGGCCCGGCCAGCGCCGCGGGCCGGGCCTACTTCATCTCTCAGGGCAGGCCGGTTCGGCTGTGGCCCTGGATAAACACCCTGTTTCAGCGCCTTGGCATCCCGGTTGTCCGCGACAGCATCAGCTTTCAGCACGCTTACTGGGCTGGCATGTTTTTCGAACATACCTACCGCCTGTGCCACATCAAGAAAGATCCACCCATGACCCGTTTCCTGGCCGCCCAGCTTGCCAAGCCCCACTGGTTTAACCTGGAACGCGCCCAGCGTGATCTGGGCTATGCCCCCCTGGTCAACGCGGCGGAAGGGCTCAATCGCACCGTGGCCTGGCTGGAACACGACCTGCCTGACCGACACTGAACCAGCACCCGTTGTCAGAATTAACCCACCGAAACCTGCCAGGACTGCATGCAAACGAACTTTCCATATCTGAATGATGAAAAATGATGACAGAGTGAGCAGCCTGCGCTATACCATTTACCCTAACCATGTAGGAGACTTGCCCATGACGCAGCGACCAACAAGCGGTAACGGAAAAAAACTCATCCTCGTGATCGACGACGATGCCAACCTTGCCAAGGCCATGTGCCGGGTGCTGGAAAACGCTGACTATGAAACGGTTAATGCGGACAATGGCTTTGAGGCCGGGGTCTGTCTGGGCCATTATGAGCCAGATCTCGTTACCCTGGATATCAAAATGCCCGAGATGGATGGCGAGGAGGTGCTGGCCTGTATCCGCCGCACCGACTATCTGAGCCACCTCAAGGTGCTGGTGGTTTCAGGCTTGGAAGAGGAGACCCTGAAGGGCTTTGTGGCCAAGGGTGCCAACGATTTCCTCGCCAAACCCTTTGAAAACCAGGATCTGCTCGCCAAGGTACGGGCTCTGATCTCGGAGTGAGCAAAGCGTTTCAACCGTTTGAACCGCTTTCAGCTTCTTCTCAATCTTCCCTTAATTTTTCAATTTCCTTTTCCAGTTCTTTTATTTTCTTACCAGAGCTCTTCATGCGCTTGATCAAGGTTTGCAGAATGAGTTTGAACCAACCTGGAATTTCCGCCAGCTCCCGGCTCACCTCATCGTAGGGCAAATAATACACCAGGGCCTGGGTTTTGGCCTTGACCGTGGCATTTCTGGGCGATCCATCCAGAAAGGAGATCTCGCCAAGAATCTCGGGTGGATGCATTTCGCTGACCACAACTTGTCCATAGTCGTCCTTGATCGACGCCTCCAGAACCCCCTCTGAAAGAATATAGAGATCTCTGTCGTTCCCGCCTTCCCGAATAACAACTTCACCAGGCTGAAAAGTTTTACTTTTCTGAAAAAAACTGACGATATTTGTCATTCCAAATCCCCCATGTTGAAGAAGATGAACACGCTGAAGGCATACCAAAAACTTTTCTCTTCTGAGTATATACCTTTCATCCCGTAACTGGCAACACCAACCCTGCGCACCAACCCTGCCCTGGCACGGAATATATTTTGGCAAGCACTGATCGTCTGGTTTTGCTTGACATGTTGCGCGTGAAAACGCTATGCAATAAAGATGGTTATTTGCGGATCGCCTGACATGACGGCCAACCCGGTTACGCATGACGCCGGATTGACGTGTTTAACAGCAGGTGATGCTCGGAGTGAATCACCATGAGACAGAACCTCTGGCAAGCCATGGTGCTTGGCATGACCCTGGCCATGCTGCCGGTGCTACCCACGCCGTCCCGTGCGGAAAAATCGCAGATTTACCACTATATCGATGAACATGGCGTAATGTGCTTCACCAATCTTGCCTCCCCTGGAGCCGCTCCTCTTGCCAGCCGCCGGGCCTCGGCTTTTAAAGAAACCGGGGCAAACCGGTACCAGGAAGCCATCGAGATGTATGGCGGACAATACGGGGTTGACGCCAAACTCATCGCCGCCATTGTCAGATGTGAATCCAATTTCGATCCCAATGCCGTCTCCCCGAAGGGCGCCCAGGGGTTGATGCAACTCATGCCTGACACCGCCCGCCAGGTCAAGGTCGATGACCCGTTCGATCCGCTGCAAAATCTCGACGGCGGCATCAGGCACTTCAAAAGTCTGCTGAAAACCTTTGGCGACACGCGCCTGGCACTGGCCGCTTACAACGCCGGAGAGGGCGCCGTGCGTAAGCACAACGGCATTCCGCCATTCACGGAAACCAGAAATTACGTTGACACCATCATGTCAATCTATAACGGCCAGGCCAAACCGGCCGCGGTTACCGCGCCGTCCAGCCATGAAGGGGTGCATGTCTTTGTCAACAAGGACGGCACGCGGGTTTTCACCAACCTGCCCCGGCAATACCAGACAGACAGCCGCTGGCGACGCCTGGATGCCAGATAAGTCCGACCTGTCTGACCCGTCTGACCTGTCTGACTGACCGGACTTGCCTCACCCGCAACTTTCCATTGACATTACATCTGTTTTTTTATATCGATAACCCTCTTGAATCACCACAACCGGGAAAGGGTAACCTACGATGAGCACGCAACTTGACCAATACGTGGGCATGCGGGAATTCGCCAGGGTCGACGCCCACATCTATCTTGATGTCCGCCTGATCGACCCCGAGGAACGGCCCAACATACAATCAAGGATCTCGGCTCAGGCCTTCCTGCCCTTGTTGCACCAACTTCCAGACCACGAAGACAAGGTTCTGTCCGACTGGTTGCAGCAACTGAACACGAAACTGGACACCATCCTCAACCTGCTCACCTATGAAAAAGATGGCATCCACGCCCTCCCCTTTGTCAAGGCCAATATCAGCGGCGGCGGGTTGAGTTTTTCCTCCACCCGGCAGTACGCCGAGGGTGACATCCTGGAACTGAAGATGCTGTTGCCCATGCAGCCCC
>DYDL01000447.1 GCA_020717925.1 Desulfocapsa sp. | reverse complement strand
CCTCTAACATATTTTGTGTAAATGGCCCACTCTGTTGAAGAGGAGGCCACCATGGCCATTCCCAAAGAGCTCCTGGATGAGCTCATGAAGAACTACAAGAATCCCGAAGACTTGATGGGTGAAAACGGGCTTCTCAAAGAGCTGACGAAGTCGCTGGTGGAGCGCGCCCTGGAAGGGGAAATGACCGTCCACCTCGGTTATGACAAGCATGACCCGGCCGGAGACAATTCCGGAAACAGCCGTAATGGCTATTCAGAAAAGACCCTGAAAACACCAAAGGGCGAGCTGGCGATCGAAATACCGCGGGATCGCAATGGCAAGTTTACACCGCGCCTTGTAGCCAAGAACCAGACCCACTTCGACGGTTTCGATGACCAGATCCTGTCCATGTACTCCCGGGGCATGTCGACCAAGGAAATCAGCGAGCACATCAAGAGTCTGTATCACACCGACGTCTCGGCCGAGTTCATTTCCCGCGTGACTGACTCGGTCATCGACGGGCTCAAGGACTGGCAGAACCGCCGCCTTGATCCGGTGTACCCTATCCTGTACATGGACGCCATCCGGGTCAAGATCCGCGATGAAGGCCAGATCCGCAGCAAAGCTATCTATCTGGCCATCGGCGTGACGATGGAAGGCCTCAAGGAGGTCCTAGGCCTGTGGGTAGAGCAGACGGAAGGAGCCAAGTACTGGCTTTCCATCGTCACCGAGCTGAAGAACCGCGGCGTGAATGACATCCTGATCGCCTCGGTCGATGGCTTGAAAGGCTTCCCGGACGCGATCAAGGCCGTATTCCCCAATGCAGAAATCCAGTTATGCATAGTTCACATGATACGCAATTCCGTGAAGCTGGTACCCTTCAAGGACCGCAAGGGAGTTATCGAATCCCTGAAGTCAGTCTACAAGGCTCCGACCGAGCAAGCTGCGCGGGAGGCCCTTGAAGAGTTTGGCGGGAAATGGAACAAGAAGTATCCGCTGATCTATCGCTCCTGGGACGCCAACTGGGGTAACCTGACGCATTATCTTGGATACACAGCCGAGATCCGCAAGGTCATCTACACCACCAACGCGATTGAATCCTTGAACATGAGCTTGCGTCGGGTAACCAAGGTCAAGGGTTCATTCCCGAATGACCAAGCCGCACTCAAGCTCCTGTACATGGCATTGCAAAACATCACCAGACGATGGACAATGCCAGTACGGGATTGGGGCCAGGCACTGAATCAACTGGCCATCAAATTCGGCGACCGGGTTCCGGTCTAAATGCCATTTACACAGAATCTGTTAAGAGC
>DYDL01000446.1 GCA_020717925.1 Desulfocapsa sp. | reverse complement strand
GGCGTTGTACATAAATAAAGGTAGCAATAGCCTATTGTGATTGGGGCCTTATGGTGTAGTTCCAGTCTCCATGGAACTTGTGGCGCTGCAGATTCACACACTGCATTTCAGCGTTCGTCACCTTGCGGCCGGTCGGGTATTTGCGGCGATCCAGGCGACAGGTCACTTTGAGACCTTTGGCCGTCGCGGTCCTGGAGATCAGCTTCACGATCGTCTCGTAGTCTCGCAGCGGCTCGCCACGCCAGTTGGAGGAGATGAACGAGAAGAGCCGGTGCTCGATCTTGTTCCACTTGCTGGTTCCCGGCGGAAAGTGGCAGACTGAGATGGAACGTCCCGTGGCGTCCGCCAGCCTCTGCAGTTCCAGCTTCCACAGTTTCAGCCGTGGGCCGTTGCTGCCGCCGCCATCTGCGGTGATCAAGATGTCTTTCGCTGCGGGATACAGGCGCCGGCCTTTGTGTCGCCACCAGCCGGTGATGGACGCTACCGCGAAGGCGGCGGTGTCGTGGTCCGTCCCCACATTCACGAAGCCCGTGTTGAGATCGAGGTTGTAGATGCCGTAGGGATACGCACGGGGAACTTCGGGACCGGGAAAGTCGTGCCCCTGAACCTTGACTGGCTTCTTCTCCGGCCGCCATTGCCGCCCTTTATTTGCGTAGTTTCCCACCAACTCCTTCTTCTTGGTGTCAACGGAGATGACCGGCACTCCCTTCGCCAGGGCTCGCTTGACCTGCGTGTTGATGTGGCGGAACTGCGCGTCCCGGTCGGGGTGATCGTTGCCTTCTTCCGTCTTGCGGTTGCCCTGCAGACTGTACCCCTGCTCGTTGAGGAGCTGGGCGACTTTCACGTGACTTATCGGATGCTTCTGCCGGGTGAGTTGCGCGGCCAAAGAACGCGTGCTCTTGCAGGTCCAACGCAGCGGCGACTCCGGATCTCCCCGCGTGTCGGGATCAACCAGACGTTCCAGTGCGCCCGCCAAGCGAGGATCGTGGTCCAAGATCTTCTTGCGTCCAGCTCCCGGCTGCCGGATGTGGTCCGGAGGCGGCGCCGTTCCAGACTCGATCTCCTTGATGCCGTTTGCGATAGCCTTCCGTGACAGTCCGCACGCACGGCTCACTTTCGAGATTCCGCCGCGACCCAGGGCACGCGCTTCGTTGGCGGCCATGAGCCGCCGCGTCCGCTCGTCCAGAAGCGGCCATACGCTGGTCAGTCTCGCCTGAAGTTCGGAGGGTGCCTTCATGCATTGAAAGATACGAACATCCGGCTCCCATTGCAATCATTATTTATTTACGCCGCC
>DYDL01000161.1 GCA_020717925.1 Desulfocapsa sp. | reverse complement strand
TTCCCGGTCTGACCATCGCCGTTCTGGCGGCGCCTGGCGGTAAATGTGACCGCTGCTGGACCAGGGCCGAGTCCGTGGGCAAACATGCCGAGCACCCGCTGCTGTGCGGCCGTTGCGCGGGCGTGGTCGCTTCACTGTAAGGAGCTTTACCCCATGACCAAGAAGATTAACGACGCGGCCAACGGTCCTGCCAGCCTGGGTCTGCCCTTGACCCTGCTGGTTGTCGTGGTGGCCCTGGACCAGGTGAGCAAGTGGCTGATCATGGCCTTCTTCGTGCCCGGCGCCCATCGCCAGATCATTGCCGGTTTTTTCAACCTCACCCACGTCACCAACACCGGCGCGGCCTTCAGCTTTTTGGCCGGCCCGGCCGGCGGCTGGCGGCAAGTGTTTTTTGTCTCCATCTCAATTGTGGCCCTGGTGGCCATCGGCTGGGCCATGTTGTCCTACCGGCACCAAGGCATGCTCTTCCTGCTGGGGCTGGCTGGTATCGGCGGCGGGGCGGCCGGCAACCTTATCGATCGGCTGCGCTTTGGCGCGGTGGTGGATTTCCTGGATTTCTACGTGGGCCGCTATCACTGGCCTGCCTTTAACGTGGCCGACTCGGCCATTTTCGTGGGGGTCGGGATTTTTCTTCTGGCCAGTTTTCTGCAACCTGACGAGAAATAGCGTTCGGCTAGCGGCTAGCAGGAGTAAATCATGACACAGACCAAACGTAAGATCGCCTTCATGTTTCCCGGCCAGGGTTCCCAGTTCCTGGGCATGGGCGCGGGATTGCTGGAGGCCAGCGGCGAGGCGCGAGCCTTACTGGCCCGGGCCGAGGAGGCCACCGGCCTGCCTCTGGGCCGGCTGATCGCGGCAGGCCCCATGGAGGAACTGACCCGGGCGCAGGCCTTGCAGCCGGCCATTACCGTGGTCAACCTGATCTGCTGGCAGGCGCTTTGGCAGGCCGGGGTGCGGCCGGACTATGTCATCGGCCACAGCCTGGGCGAGTGCAGCGCCCTGTGCGCCGCGGGTATTCTCTCCGTTGCCGACACCCTGGCCCTGGTCGCGGCGCGCGGTAGGCTCATGGGCCGGGAGGGGGAGAGCCATCCCGGCGGCATGCGGGCCGTGCTCGGCCTTACCCTGGAGGAGGTGGAGGCGGAGCTTGCGGGTTTGCCCGCCGGCAGTGGCACGGTGGTGGTCGCCAATCACAACACCTTGCAGCAGATCGTGGTCTCCGGTGATCTGCCGGGGCTGGACGGTGTCAGCGCCGCCCTCTCTGGCCGGGGCGCCAAGGTCATCCCGCTCAACGTCAGCATTGCCAACCACAGCCCCCTGGTGGCGGGCGCGGTGTCGGATTTTAGCGCGATCATGGCAAATTTAAACTTTCAGCCGCCCACGGTGCCGCTGCTGTTCAACGTCAGAGCCGCCGAAGAGCGCGATCCCATTGCCATCCGCGACCTCATGGCCCGTCACCTCTGTTCAAGGGTGCGCTGGGTGGACACCCTGCAGGCCTTGGTCAATGCCGGGGTGGACACCTTTATTGAGGTGGGGCCCAAGACCGTGCTCTCCGGAATTCTGAAAAAGGTTCTGGGTCGGGAGGCTAAGCAGGCCTGCTATCAGGTGGAGGATCCGGTGACGCTGGAGGCCTGCTTGCAGGGATTGGAACGGACGGGCACGGACCGGGCCAGCCGGGTAGACGGCGTGGACTGAGTGGACGGGGTGGACAGGAGGTGACGTCCACGCCGTCCACTCAGTCCACCATTCGATTTCCTCTTGACCGCGTATTGGAACTTGACATCTAGCGGGCCTGCAAGTATTTTGGGGGATTCGAAAAATCCGTGCTTGTCCGGTTGGATTGGCACGTGCTTTTTTTTTGTTCAGGAATCGGGCGGTTGGCGAACCTCCTGTATTGACTCATGCGGCCCCCCAAGTGGCGCCGTTGGTGATGAGAGAACATGTTTGCAACCCTGTCTGAAAAACTTGAGTCGGTTTTCAAGACCCTGCGCGGCCACGGTAAGCTGACCGAGGCCAACATCCAGGAGGCTATGCGTGAGGTGCGCATGGCCCTCTTGGAAGCTGACGTCAACTTCAAGGTGGTCAAGGACTTCATTGCCGCGGTTACCGACAAGGCGGTGGGGTTGGAGGTGCTGAGCAGCCTGGCGCCGGGTCAGCAGGTCATCAAGGTTGTGCATGATGAGTTGGTCAACTTGCTGGGGGGCCGGGCCGAAGCCCTGAATCTCACGGGCCGGCAGCCGGCGGCCATCATGATGGTCGGCTTGCAGGGGTCGGGTAAGACCACCACCTCGGGCAAGCTGGCCAGGATGTTGCAGGGCCAGGGCCGCAAGCCCTACCTGGTGCCGGCCGACGTTTACCGGCCAGCCGCCATTGAGCAGCTCAAGGTGCTGGGCGAGACTATCGGCGTACCGGTGCATCCTTCCCGGGCCGAGCAGAGCCCGGTGGCCATCTGCCAGGACGCCCTGTTGGTGGCCAAGGCCAAGGGTTATGATACCCTGATTTTAGACACTGCCGGCCGGCTGCACATCGACGGGCCGCTCATGGAGGAGCTGGGCCAGATCAAGGCAACGGTGACGCCATCCGAGATCCTGTTCGTGGCCGATGCCATGACCGGGCAGGATGCGGTCACGGTGGCCGAAAAGTTCAATCAGGATCTGGCCATCTCCGGCGTGGTGCTTACCAAAATGGAGGGCGATGCCCGCGGCGGCGCGGCCCTCTCCATCAAGGCGGTAACCCAGCGGCCCATCAAGTTCGTGGGCGTGGGCGAGGGGTTGGACGCCCTGGAGATTTTTCACCCCGACCGGGTGGCCTCGCGCATCCTCGGCATGGGCGACGTCCTCACCCTGATCGAGAAGGCCGAGGCGGTAGTCGATAAGGATCAGGCCGAGCAGCTTGCCAAGAAGCTCAGGAAGAACACCTTCACCCTGGAGGATTTCCGCGATCAGATAAGCCAGGTGCGCAAGATGGGCAACCTGGAGCAGATCATGGGCATGATCCCGGGGATGAACAAATTCAAGCAACTTAAGGGCATGCCACCCCCAGACGAGAAACAGTTCGGCCGGGTGGAGGCGATCATCAACTCCATGACCGCCACCGAGCGCCATAAGTACCAGATGATCGACGCCAGCCGGCGGGTGCGCATCGCCAAGGGCAGCGGCACCTCGGTGCAGGACGTCAACAAGGTGATCAAGAGCTACACCGACATGCTGAAGATGATGAAGAAGTTCCAGGGGCACACGGGCGGTGTTGCCGTGGGCGGCGCCAAACGGAAGCGGCCCAAGGGGCTTTTCCGGTAGATAGTTACGTTAATGATTTTAAGTCGGCGCACCGGTGGGACCGGGGCCGGAATAACCCAGGAGGAAACGAAGACATGGCAGTACGTATCCGGTTGAGCAGGTTTGGCAGGAAGAAGAAGCCCTTCTACCGTATCGTGGTGGCGGATTCCGAGGCCAAGCGTGACGGCAAGTTCCTTGAGGTGGTCGGCACCTATGATCCGCTGCAGAATCCGGCCGCGGTTAATATTCACCAGGACAAATTGCAGGCATGGATCGCCAAGGGCGCCCTGCCCACCGAGACGGTGAAATCCCTGATGCGCAAGCAGGCCACCCAGGCGGCGAAATAGCTTCCATGAAGGAACTGGTTGCCTATATTGCCGGCGCGTTGGTCGATCAGCCCGAGGCCGTGCAGATCACCGAGACCGAAGAGGAAGGCACAATCGTCCTCGAGTTGCGGGTTGCCAAGGAGGATCTGGGCAAGGTCATCGGCAAGCAGGGTCGTACGGCCAAGGCCATCCGCGCCTTGTTGTCGGCCACGGCCGGCAAGGAGAACAAGCGGGCCCGGCTTGAGATCGTGGAGTAGTTGATGGCCGTCCGCAACAAGACGGCTACCGCTCCAGGGGTAGACCCGGAGATCTTCATCGCGGTGGGCACGGTAACCAAGGCGCACGGCATCAAGGGTGAGGTTAAGATCGTGCCCTATGCCGGCGTGCCTGAGGATTTTAGGCACTATCGGACGCTGGTGCTGACCCTGCCGCAACGGTCGCGCGCCCTGGCCGGGACCAAATCAACGCTGGAGTTCATTGGCCGGGAAATCGCGGTGGTCGCGACCCGCGTTCAGGCCAGCAACGCCCTGGTGCAGTTGGCCGGGATCAGCGACCGGAGCGGGGCCGAGGCTCTGGCCAGCCTGGAAGCATGGACCAGGCGCGAGTATCTGCCAGCAGTTGTGGCCGACAAGTTTTATTGGCATGACTTGGCGGGGTATGCGGTGCGCACCGAGGATGGCCAGGAAATCGGTACGGTGGAGGGCCTCATGACCACCGGCGGCCACGGCATCCTGGTGGTGCGTGGCCCGCGGGGCAAGGAATATCTGATTCCGGCCCTGCCGGAATTTTGGAAGAAAGTGGCCGGTCAGGCCGGGGTGCTGATCGTGGTGCCGGTGCCCGGGCTTCTCGAGATGAACGATTGAGCCATGCGGTTCGATATCCTCACCATTTTTCCCGACCTGCTGGTCTCACCTCTGCGGGAGGGCATCATCCGGCGGGCCATTGACGACGGCAAGGTGGAGATAGCGACCCACAACATCCGCGATTTTGCCCAGGGACGGCATGCGGTGACCGATGACCGGCCCTTTGGCGGCGGCGAGGGCATGGTGATGAAGCCCGAGCCCATTGCCGCGGCCTTGGCCCATGTGGAGCATGAGGCCCCGGGCGGTTTGGTGGTGCTGCTCACCCCGCAGGGGAGGGCATTCGACCAGGCCATGGCCGAGCGTTTTGCCGGGCTTGCGCATCTGGTCCTGGTCTGCGGCCGTTATGAAGGGGTGGATGAGCGGGTCCGGGCCCATCTGGTCCACGAGGAAGTTTCGATCGGCGACTATATCCTCACCGGGGGGGAATTGGCCGCCCTGGTGCTGGTGGATGCCGTTACCCGGTTGTTGCCCGGGGTGCTGGGCCACCCGGATTCGGCACCCCGCGATACCTTCAGTTGGGGCGGGTTGAAATACCCGCAGTACACGCGGCCGCGTGTTTTCAATAACGAGGCGGTGCCCGAGGTGCTGCTCAACGGCGATCACGCCGCCATTGCCGAATGGCGGCTGGTGGCGGCGGTGCGGCAGACCATGGAGCGGCGGCCCGAGTTACTGGGCCGCATCCGTTTCCTGCCGACCGAGGAGCGGATCTTGAAGAAACACGGTCTGGGTGCGGCCCTTGGCCGGGCGGCGGCGCCTGGTGGCGACTGACCGGGGGGCGCTATGCAAATCGACGTGGCCCTGGTTCACTACCCGGTGGTCAACAAGCTGGGCGAGACCATCGGCGCGGCGGTCACCAACCTGGATCTGCACGATATCGCCAGGGCCTGCCGGACCTTCGGGGTGGGCAGCTTTTACGTGGTTACCCCATACCACGATCAGCAGGAGATGGTGCGCGAGATTCTGGCGCACTGGCGCACGGGCCACGGCGCCCGGGCCAACCCGGATCGGGGCGAGGCCCTTGCCCTGGTGAAGCTCTGCGCGAATCTGGCCAGCCTCTACGAGGCGGTCAACGCGGACCGGGGACAGCACCCCACCGTGCTGGCCACCAGCGCCCGGTCCGAGGGCAGGGGTTGGACCTACGATCAGGTAAGGAGGGCCGACGGACCGCTGCTGCTGCTCTTCGGCACCGCCTGGGGCCTGGCGCCCGAGGTGCTGGCAGGGGTGGACGGGGTGCTGCCGCCCATAGGCGGGGCGGATGCGAGTTATAATCATTTGTCTGTCAGGTCGGCCGTGTCCGTCATACTGGATCGGCTGCTTGGGAAAAGAAGCTGAAAGGTGAAAGGTGAAAGGGGGAAGGAGCTGAAAGCTGAAAGGTGAAAGCTGAAAGTCGGTGGAAGTTTTCATTAGACTTTGAGCTTTGAGCTTTCAGCTTTGAGCGTTAATCTTTCCGCTTTGAGCTAAAGAAAAATTCCATGCCAATGGGCGCATGGGTTGTTCAGAAAGGAGAGAAGCAATGAATGCGTTAGATCGCCTTGAGCAGATGAACATGCGGCATGATACACCTGCCTTCCGGACCGGCGACACCGTCAAGGTCCATATCCGAATCGTCGAGGGTGACAAGGAGCGTATCCAGGTCTTCCAGGGTGTGGTGGTCCGCCGTCGGCGTGGCACCATGGGCGCCAGCTTCACGGTACGGAAGATCTCCCACGGCGTTGGGGTGGAGAAGACCTTTGTCCTCCATTCCCCCCGTTATGAGAAGGTGGAGCTGGTGACCGAGGGCCGGGTGCGGCGCTCCCGCCTGTTCTATCTCCGCAAGCTGCGCGGCAAGTCTGCCAGGATCAAGGAAAAGGGATTCAACTAGGCCTGCGGCAACGGCTCCGCTTGGGGTCGGAGATAGTTCGTGCATCAGGCCTTTGATACTTTTTTTTACGAACGCCAGCTCACCAGCCAGGGGTACCGGTTGGTGGCTGGCGTTGACGAGGCCGGCCGAGGCCCCTTGGCCGGCCCGGTGGTGGCGGCGTGCGTGATCTTGCCCGCTGACTGCGACCACCAGCGTTTCAAGGATTCCAAGACCCTTACCGCCATTGCCCGTCTCAGGCTGTACCGTGAATTGCTGGCCATGGGGGCGGCCATTGGTATTGGCTCGGTTTCAGAGCGGGGCATTGATCGCCACAACATTCTGCGGGCTTCGCTGCTTGCCATGCGCCAGGCGGTCGACATGCTGCCCGCGCCGCCCCACTATCTGCTGGTGGACGGCAAGTTTGAGATCCCATCCCCCATTCCCCAGCGCGCCCTGGTCAGGGGTGAGTCAAAAAGCGCCTCCATCGCCGCCGCCTCCATTGTTGCCAAGGTGGTGCGGGACAATATGATGGACTATTGCGCCGTCTGTTTTCCCCAGTATGAATTTGACAGGCACAAGGGCTACCCAACCGCCCGGCATCGTGATCTGGTCGAAATGTATGGGCCATGCGTTCTGCACCGCCGCTGTTTCAAGGGAGTGGCCGAACATATTCACGGGCGGGGCGTTCCCCAAACAAAGAGATGACTCAAGAACGATTATCCTTGGGCCGGATGGGCGAAAATTTGGCCCGGGAATATCTGCAAGAGCACGGCTACCGGGTAGTGGCGGAGAATTACCGTTGCAAGCTGGGAGAGGTCGATCTCATTGCCAGGCAGGGCAAGACCTTGGTGTTTGTCGAGGTGAAAACACGGCGTTCATTGGTCCATGGTCATCCCTTTGAAGCGGTGACGCCCCGCAAGCAAGTCCAACTCTGCCGGGTGGCGCTGCAATATCTGAGTAGCAAAGGTGGGGTTGACCAGTTGGCCCGGTTTGACGTGGTGGGGGTGACGATCCTGCCAACCGGGCCGCGCATTGAGTTGGTGCGGAATGCCTTTGAA
>DYDL01000160.1:214-7367 GCA_020717925.1 Desulfocapsa sp. | reverse complement strand
GCTTGTTTGTTAGCTTTGCCTGGACTGGTTCCGGTGGTATAGTGTTGGGGTGATTTTTACGATGGTTCTCCCCCTTGCAAACACCAGGACGGACCAGCCATGAAATTTTTCTCTGAACGGCATCTGGTCAGACAAATCATTTTCGCCCCGCTGGCCGTGGTTTTTGTCGCGGAGGTGCTGGCCATGCTGCTGCTCGGCCAGTTATCCCTCTCTTCTCGCCTGGCCGAGGCGGGGCTTGACGCCACCTTTCTGACCCTGGCGCTCTTTCCGCCCTTGTATTTTTTTATCCTGTTGCCGGTCATCAACCAATTTAAGCGCAACGCCCTGGCCAACCAGGAACTGCGGGCCAGCGAGGCGCGTTTTGCCGCCTTTGCCGATGCCAGCCCCAACATGATCATGCTCTTCGACCCCGACGGTCGCATCCTCTATGCCAACCCCGCCACTGCGCAGTTGTTGGGCTATGCCGCGGACGAGGTGAAGGGACAGCCCGCCCGCCCCTTTGTCCATCCCGATGATCAGGAGATGGCGTATAGGCAGCGGCTGGCCATTGTCGCCGGTCACAGCCCGTTGCCCATCGAGTTGCGACTTTTGAAAAAGGACGGCGATTCTCTGCCCGTCGAGGTGAGCGGCTTTGTGGCGCGCGACGAGGCGGCGGGAACGTTTATCGGCGCCATCCTGTGCGATATCAGCAAGCGGCGGCAGGCCATGGCGGAGAGCGAAGCGCAGCAGGCCATGACCCAAAAACTGCTGGCCGAGCGCACCGACCATCTGGAGAAGCTCTTAAATTTTAGCCGGCAACTGGCAAGCACCACCGAGTATCCGACCCTGCTCCGCAAGGCCACCCAGCTTTCCATGGAGTTTCTAGGCCTGAACTTCTCCACCCTTATGATCCTTTCGGACGACAAAACCCGGCTGATCATTCGCGACACCTTAGGTTTTCCAGAGGCCACGATCGGCACCTGCGTCCTGGTGCAGGGCGCGAGCCTGGCCAGCTTGGTGGTGGCAAACCGGGCGCCGACCATAGTGGCGGACTTTACCACGGAGGGCCGTTTCGAGGTGCCGACGGTGGTCGTCGAGCACAATATCACCTCGGCCATCTGCGTGCCCATGATGATCGCCGGCCAGGTGTTCGGGGTGCTCATCGGCCATACCCATGAGCGACGGGTATTCGCCCACTGGGAAATCGCCCTGTACCAGAATCTGGCCAACCAGGCGGCGGTGGTGCTGGAGAATGCCACGCACCTGGCGCTGGTCCGCGAATCAGAACAAAAATTTCGCACCTTTTTCGAGGACGCCAGCGACCCCATCCACATCTACGCCCTGGATGGCACCCTGCTTGAGGTCAACCAGGCCGCCTGTGAGCGCTTGGGCTATACCCGTTACGAAATGCTAAGCATGACGGCCAGGGAGCTGGTGGCCCCGGAACTGGTGGCCATGGTGCCGCAACGACTTGAGATTGTCCGGAATGCCAAGCGCGCCATCTTTGACTCCGCCCATCGCGCCAAGGATGGCAGGATCATCCCGATTGAATTGAACTGCCGGCTCATCGATTACGAGGGCAAACCCGCCATCATCGGGGTGGCCCGCGATATCGCGGACCGCAAGCGGGCCGAGGCGGCCATGCAGGAGAGCGAGGCCCGCTACCGCGACCTGTTCGAGAACGCCACGGACCTTATCCAGATCGTCAGCCCGGACGGCCGTTTCATCTATGTCAACCGGGCCTGGCGGGAACGCCTGGGCTACGCCGCGGATGAGGTGCCGGACTTGGCCATGATGGATATAATCGCCCCCGACTGCTCGGCCCATTGTCTGGAGACCTTGCAACGGGTGCTGAGCCAGGGCAGCGTCGATGTCATCGAAACCTCCTTTGTCACCAAGGACGGCCGCAAGGTCATGCTTGAGGGCACGTCCAGTTGCAAGTGCGACGCGGCCGGTCAGCCGGAATTCGCCCGTTTCATCCTGCGGGACGTAACGGAAAAACGGCGGTTGGAGGAGGAGGTGCGGAAGACCCAGAAGCTCGAATCCATCGGTATTCTGGCTGGCGGCATTGCCCACGACTTCAACAACCTGCTCACTGCCATCCTGGGCAACCTCGCCCTGGCCAGAACCCAGTTGCCAACGGACGAGCCCGTGGCCCTGCGGCTCGACGAATGCGAGAAGGCCGCCTGGCGGGCCCGCGACCTTACCCAGCAACTGCTCACCTTTTCCAAGGGCGGGGCTCCGATTACCACGGCGGCCTCCATTCGTGAACTCATCCACGACAGCGCCGCCTTTATGCTGTCCGGCTCGCGCACCGTCTGCGCCTATAACCTGCCGGACGATCTCTGGCAGGTGGAGATCGATCCGGGTCAGATCAGCCAGGTGGTGCAGAATCTGGTGAAGAACGCCGACCAGGCCATGCCCGCTGGGGGGAGAATTGCGATCAGCGCCGTCAACGTTACGCTTGCCGAGGAGAGGGCACTGACCTTAACGCCGGGGCGCTACGTGAAGCTCTGCATCTCCGACCAGGGGCAAGGCATTCCGCCGGAGCAAATACCACTGATCTTTGATCCCTATTTTACCACCAAGCCCGAGGGCAGCGGCCTGGGGCTGGCCATTGCCCATTCCATCATCAAGAACCATCGCGGTCTGCTCACCGTGGATTCCGAGCTGGGGGTTGGCACCACCTTCTACCTGTTTCTACCCGCCGTGGATAAGGGGCCGGTGGCGGCAGAGCGCATGGTCAGGCCCAAGGAGCCAGCCCACGGTCAGGGCCGCATCCTGATCATGGACGACGAGGCCATCATCCGCAATGTGACCACCAAGATGCTTGAACATCTTGGCTATGCAACCGAGGTGGCGGTTGATGGCGAGCAGGCCGTGGCCCTCTATGCCGAGGCCCTGGCCGCTGGACATCCCTTTGCCGCTGTAATCGTCGATCTCACCATTCCGGGCGGCATGGGCGGCATGGAGACCCTGGTACGGCTGCGGGAGATCGATGGCGGGGTCAAGGTCATTGTTTCGAGCGGCTATGCCAACGATCCCATCATGGCCAACTATGCGGACCACGGTTTCCAAGCCGTGGCCCCCAAGCCCTACAAGCTGCAGGAGCTTGGCGCGGTCTTGGAGACCGTGCTGACTCCCTGAGGAATAGCTACCATGGCCGACATGGCGAATATCGGTTTTGTGGGCCTCGGGGTCATGGGCCAGAATCTGGTCATGAACCTAAACGACCACGGTTTCACGGTGGCGGTCTACAACCGGACCACGGCCACCACCGAGGCTTTCCTGGACGGCCCGGCCCGTGGCACCAGCGTGACCGGGGCTAGAACCCTGGTGGAACTAGTCGCGATGCTGGCCAGGCCGCGCAAGGTTATGCTGATGGTCAAGGCCGGCGCGCCGGTTTTTGACCTGGTGGCGCAACTGCTCCCCCTGCTGTCAGCCGGCGACATCATCATCGACGGCGGCAACGCCGATTTTCAGGACTCCATGCGGTTGGCCGCCGACCTGGAGGCCCAAGGGTTGCTTTACGTGGGATGCGGGGTTTCCGGCGGCGAGGCTGGCGCCCGGCACGGGCCGGCACTCATGCCCGGCGGTTCGCCGGCGGCGTGGCCCCAGGTGCGGGGGATGTTCCAGGCCATCGCCGCCAAGCTCGCCGACGGTACGCCCTGTTGCGATTGGGTGGGAGAAGGCGGCGCCGGCCACTTCGTCAAGATGGTCCATAACGGCATTGAGTACGGCGACATGCAGCTCATTGCCGAGGCCTATGACCTCATGGCCTCCCTGCTCGGCCTGACCCCGGACGAGATGAGCCAGGTTTTTGCCGATTGGAATAACGGCCCGCTTGCCTCATACCTGATCGAGATCACCAGCGCCATTCTGGCCTTTAAGGACGCGGACGGTACCCCCCTCATCGAGCGCATTCTGGATACGGCCGGCCAGAAGGGCACCGGCCGGCTAACCGTGGCTGCGGCCATGGAGATTGGCGTGCCGCTCACGCTCATCGCGGAGGCGCTCTTTGCCCGTCAGCTCTCGGCCATGAAGGACGAGCGGCTGGCCGCGGCTGCGGTGTTGAGCGGGCCGGAGGCCGATTTCCCCGGAGACCGGGGCGCCCTGGTGGCGGACTTAGGCCAGACTCTCCATGGTGCCAAGATTATCTCCCATGCCCAGGGCTTCATGCTCATGCGGGCCATGAGCGCGGCCCACGGCTGGCAACTCGACTTTGGCGCTATCGCCCGCATCTGGCAAGGAGGTTGCATTATCCGGGCCGCGCTTCTTGGTCATATCCAGGCGGCCTTCAGCGTGCAGCCCGACCTGGTCAATTTACTGATGGCCCCATATTTTCAGGCCCAGTTGGCAACGGCGCAGCCGGCCTGGCGCCGGGTGGCGGCCCATGCCGTGGCGGCCGGGGTGCCCCTGCCCGCAATGCTGAGCGGCCTGGCCTTTTACGACGGCTATCGCCGCGGACGACTGCCTGCCAACCTGTTGCAGGCCCAGCGCGACTACTTCGGCAGCCACACCTACGAACGGGTGGACCGGCCGCGGGGCATCTTCTTCCATACAGCCTGGAGCGGCCATGGCACCCTATGATTACGACCTTGCCATCATCGGTGGCGGCGCCGCTGGCCTGACCGTGGCCGCGGGAGCGGCGCGGCTAGGCGCCAAGACCCTGCTGGTTGAAAAGGAGCCGGAGCTGGGCGGCGACTGTCTGCATTACGGCTGCGTGCCAAGCAAGACCTTGATCAAGACTGCCCACGTCTATCACCTGATGAAAAACGGCCCGCGCTTCGGGCTGCCGGCCGTTGACCCCGGACCAGTCGATTTTGCCCAGGTCACGGCCCGCATCCGCGAGGTGATCGCTGTTATCCAACGCCATGACTCGGTGGCGCGCTTCTGCAAGTTGGGCGCCCGGGTCGAGTTCGGCCAGCCGGAATTCATTGACGACCACGCCGTGCGGCTCAACGGCCGGAGCGTGTCGGCCGGGCAGTGGGTGATCGCCAGCGGTTCCTCGGCAGATGTGCCGCGGATCCCCGGTCTAGATGGCACTCCCTATCTCACCAACCGCGAGCTTTTTTCCCTGGAAGAGTTACCCGCCTCCATGATTATCCTGGGCGGCGGGCCCGTGGCCTGCGAAATGGCCCAGGCCTTCAGCCGGCTGGGCACCCGGGTGCAGGTGGTGCAGCGCTCCGGCCAGATCCTCACCAGGGAGGATGTTGATCTGGCCGATCTGGTCCTGGCTGGCTTGCAAGCCGAAGGGGTGCTCTTTCATCTTGATGTCAAGGTCAAACAGGTGCGCGACCTGGGCAAGCACCGCCAGGTGGAGATCGAGCGGTCGGATGGCACCAGCGTCGTCCTGGAGGCGGAAAGCCTGCTGGTGGCCCTGGGCCGCACCGCCAATGTTGAGGGTCTCGGGCTGGACAAGGCCGGTGTGGCGCACGACCATAAAGGCATTACCGTGAACCGCGCCATGCGTACCTCGCAGCGCCACATCTTCGCGGCTGGCGATGTTACCGGCGCCTATCAGTTCACCCATGCGGCTGGCTACGAAAGCGGCATCGTGATCAGCAATGCCGTCTTTCACCTGCCCCGCAAGGTTGACTACACCCTGTTGCCCTGGTGTACCTATACCCAGCCGGAGCTGGCCAGTATCGGCATGAACGAAAAGCGGGCACAGGCGGCCGGAGTGGCCTGTGCCGTGTGGAGTGAAAAGTTTCAGGACAATGACCGGGCCGTGGCCGAGGGGGAGGGTGGCGGTTGCCTCAAGTTGCTCTTGGACGAACGGGAAAGGGTGATCGGTGTCCAGATATTAGGTCCGCACGCTGGCGAACTCATCGCCGAGTGGGTCGCGCTGCTTAACGGCAAAGGGGGGCTCGCCAGCCTGGCAGCGGCCGTCCATCCTTACCCCACCCTGGCCGAGATCAACAAGCGGGTGGCAGGGGAGGTGTTTGCCAAGAAGATCTTTTCCGAGACCATGCGCAAGGGGCTCAAGTTCTTTTTTAATCTCAAGGGCCGGGCCTGCGGAGTTGAGTAATAAAAGGAGGGAGTATGAAGGTTGCGCAGGAATACATCAAGAACGTCGACAAGCTGGCACCCTGCCCGCAGGTCGCCCTGGACGTGATGGCCATTGCCAATGACCCGGAGGCCGACACCGCCAAGCTGGCCGCCAGGATCGAGCAGGATCCGCTGCTCACCGCCAACATGCTGCGTTTTGCCAACTCCGCCTATTTCGGCCACATGAAGAAGATCAACTCGGTTGCCGATATCATCATGCGGCTGGGCCTGGAATCGGTGAAGCTCATTGCCATTGCCGGCGCCTCGGCCGGCCTGCTGAAGTCGGGCCAGGAGGCTTACGGTCTCGATACCGGCCAACTGGCCCGTCACTCCTTTGCCACCGCCGTGCTGGCCGCGATCCTGGGCCGCCATGCCGGGGCGCGGGAGATAGACGCCCTGTTCACCGCCGCCCTGCTGCATGATGTGGGCAAAATCGTGTTAAACCGTCACCTGCAACAGGCCCTCTATGCCGACGGCGGCCCGCCGGAGGGGCGGTTCACCCTGCTGGAGATGGAACACGCCCTGCTGCACACCGACCATGCCCGGGTAGGCATGCTGCTGTTGCGACAATGGGGCCTGGCTGACAAGATCGTTGTGCCCGTCGGCCTGCATCACACCCTGGATCACGAGAAATCGAAATTTCTCTTCTGCCGCATCGTCTACCTCGCCAACCAGCTCACCGAGGGGGTCGGCATCCACGCCATCGACCCGGCCGCGCAGTTCTTTGACGTGGAGGCCTGCCGGGAGAGGAGCGAGGATTTCCCGATCGTGCCCGGCTTTAGCGAACACATGGAGGAGATCATGGCCGAGTTCCATGATCGCTATCAGGAGACGGTGGCTACTTTTGTGCTGTGAGAGCTGAAGGCGCAAGTCTGGGCGGATTGAAAATCAGCAGGGCACGGCGGCGGGTTAGCCCGGCCTTTTTCAAGGTTCTCTTCTTTTGATAGGTTGAGTTGTAGCGTTAGAGGCAGCCATCTCGACCTGGCAGGCGGTCGGAAAATAAATAAACCTGACTGTTTTTTTGTTGACTTCCGTTTTTTACCCGATTAAACAGAAATCAAGATTTGAAAAAGTTGTGCTTGAAATAATCAATTCGTAAATTAATAACTAATCGGAACAAATG
>DYDL01000160.1:0-196 GCA_020717925.1 Desulfocapsa sp. | reverse complement strand
CGAGCTTTCATTCCAGGCGCCCATGCCGCCTCTCATGTAATATCTCGTTTTTTTCTTCGCGTTTATTCATTAGCCTCAAAAAAATCTTCGTATTTTGCCGCGCATGTCGGCCTTCCTTGTTGGGAATGGTCTCCGTTGCCCGCGGCCATGGTGTGCTATGTATCAACCACGGCATAAAAAGATAACCAGTTGGAGG
>DYDL01000159.1:928-7365 GCA_020717925.1 Desulfocapsa sp. | reverse complement strand
TTTGAGGGCATTGACGGCACCGGCAAGTCCTCGCAGATTGCTCTGCTGGCCAAGACTTTGCGCGGCCTTGGTCTTGAGGTGGTGGCCACCCGCGAGCCCACGGCCGGCGAATACGGCCAACGGATCAGGGCTCTTTACGTGCAACGGGACACGGTGAGCCGGGAAGAGGAACTGGCCCTTTTTGTGGCCGACCGGCGCCAGCATGTGGCGCAGGTCATTAGCCCGGCCCTGGCTGCTGGTCGGGTGGTGCTTACCGACCGCTATTATTACTCCACCGCCGCCTATCAGGGCGCCAACGGCCTGGATTACGCGGACATCCTGCGGCAAAACGAGGCCTTTGCGCCCCGCCCTGACCTGGTCTTGCTCATCCAGATCCCGGTGGCCGAGGGGTTAAGGCGCATCCGGATGCATCGCAATGAACACCCTGACACCTTTGAGGGCGAGGATTATCTGGCGCGGGTGGCGGCGGTCTATGACCTTCTGACCGCTGACAACATCGTGCGCATCAATGGCCTGGGAGGCGTTGACGAGGTGCAGGCCCGGGTTCTGGCCGCTGTCCGGCCCCTGCTGGCCGGCCGGGGGCTTGGCGCCTGAAAAAACAAAAGGTCAGTCCACCCTGGAAAGGACTTGCCGGGCTGAGCTGGCAGGGCTACAATTTGAACATTCAACTGGGGAACGGGTTTCCTCCTTTTTTCGCCCCCATCAACATCATCCTTGAGCACAAAGGGTATGAAAAGATATTTCTGGCTTCCTCTTCTGGCCCTGCTTGCCACCGCCTGCGCCGCTACTATCTCGCCGCAAGCGGACAATGATGGTGTGGTGCCCGCGACGACCCCTGAGGAAGAGAGCGCGGATACCGACTGCTCCTACTTCTATTTCGTTTGGGGCAACACCGCCGAGGCCAATGGCAGCCTGGACGAGGCCGAGGAGTCTTATGAGAAGGCCTTGGTCTGCGACCCGGCGGCGGATGTCATCATGCGGCGCCTGGCCTCGCTGCTGGTAAGGATGGGCAAGCAGCAGGAGGCCGTCGTGTGGATGGAAAAGGTTCTCGCCCGCCATCCGGCTGATCACGAGTCTCGCTTCTGGCTGGCCCAGATCTATACGATGATGAACCGCTACGATGAGGCGGTTGCCACCTATCAGGCCATTCTGGCCGACGATTCGGCGGACCAGGATGCCCTGCTGTTTTTGGGGGCGCTGTATGCCAGAAACCGGGACTATGTCAGGGCTCGGGAGATGCTGGAGCAGTTGGTGCACCTTGACGACCAATCCTTTGGCGGCCACAAGTATCTCGCCAGGCTCTACCGCGAGATGCGGTTTTTTGACAAGGCGGCCGTTGCCTATAAACAGGCATTAGAGCTGGGCTGGTCCGTGCCGCTGGCCCTGGAGGCGGGCGAGGTGCTTGAGCAGCAGAGGAGGGTCGAGGAGAGCATTGCCCTCTATCGGCAAGTGCTTGATGAGGATGCAACAAACGATCAGGCACGGCAACGGCTGGTCAACCTTTTCCTGCATACCGATCGCGTCGAGGAGGCACTGGCCGAGTTGGCGGAACTGCGGCGTTCCTCGGCCGAGCCAGGCAAGGTCGATTTTACCATTGGCCGGGTTCTGTTGGACAGCGGCCGTGTCGATGAGGCAATTGCCAGCTTCAACAATATCCTGGCCGCTGATCCGGGCCAGGACGGGGCCCGTTATATGCTTGCCCTGGCCCGCCTGAAGCAGGGGGAGCGCGGCAAAGCCAAGGAACAGTTGCTGAAGATTCCGGCCGAGTCCAAGATGCACGAGGAGGTCACCGTCCTGTTGGTCCGGATCATGCTGGACGAGAAGGACTACGCGGGCATGGAAAAGGTACTCAAGGCGAGGTTGGAGGCGCCTGCCACCCGTAAACCTCGCTTTTATGCGCTGCTGGCCTCGGTCTATGGCCAGCAGAAAAAAAATGTCGAGGCCGAAGAGATGTTCAGGGAGGGGCTGGTCGTTGCCCCTGGCGATGTTAACCTGCTTTTCGAATACGGTATCTTCCTGGACAGTATCGGCCAGCATGAGGCGGCCTTTGCCAAGATGGACGAGGTGCTTAAGGTCGAACCGGATAACGCCTCGGCCCTGAATTTCATGGGCTACACCTGGGCCGATCAAGGCGTTAATCTGGACAAGGCCCTGGAATATATCCAGCGGGCGGTTACCCTGCGCCCAGAGGACGGTTATATTCGCGACAGCCTGGGTTGGGTCTTTTTCAAGATGGGCAACGTCGACCGCGCCCGCCAGGAACTGGAGGCGGCGCTAACCCTGGCCCCGGAAGATCCAACCCTTAATGAGCATTTGGGGGATGCCTTGCGCGCCCTTGGTGAGGTGGAAAAGGCGCGGGGCCAGTATGAGCGGGCCCTGACCCTGTTGAACGAGGAAGAAGCCAAGGAAAAGGTCAGGAAAAAGATCAAAGAGCTGGCCCCCTGATGTTACCCTTGCATTTGCCCCTGTCGCCATTTTCCCGTCCGATTTTCCGCTTGCTGGTTCTGGTGATGTGCCTGCTGCCCGCGGGCTGCGCCTCGGTTTCGCGGTTGCGGCCAGTAGTCGGCCCGGAGCGCGACCAGGCACGGCAGGGCTTACAGCGGATGTTAGGTCGTCAGGCGGTCTGCGCCGTCGGGGTGGACGCCCAGGCCACCGTCACCCTGCACTCCTTCCTGCGCGACATCACTCTGTCTGGATATTTGCAGGCCATGGCGCCCGCCAGTTTGCGCTTCACGGCTCTTGGTCCCCTGGATCAGCCCATGGTGCTCTTTGCCAGCGACGGCCAGGAGTTCCGCCTGGTGATGGTGCCCGAGGCCGTTGGCTACGAGGGTGCTGTCAGCGGCGCCACCTTTGCCAGCTACGCGCCGCAAGGCATGCGACCGGAATCCCTTTATTACTGGCTGATCGGCGCCATTGAGCCCGGTGATCTGCGCCTGCTCGAAGTGCGCGCCGCCGAGGATGGCCACGGTTATTGGTTTGATCTGCGCCAGGGGGACGAGGCGCTGGTTTTTCACCGGCTGCTGCTGGACGAGGCCACGGGGCTGGTTGCCACGCACCTGCTCATGGACGAGGACGACGGGGTGCTGTTTTCGGCGCGCTACGATGCCCTGCCCGTTGATGGGCCCTGTTGTCTGCCGCGCGGCCTGATCATGGAGGCGCCACCCCATGGCGTCACCATGACCTTTTCCTTTGCCGACTGCCTCGCGGATCGGAAATTTACCTCCGCCGATTTTCAGCTCAGCCTGCCGTCGGTATACCGCAAGGTGACTCTGCCATGAGGCTTGATCGCATTCTGGCCCAGGTCAACCGGGCGAGCCGTTATACCGGCGGTGAGTGGAATTCGGTGCGCAAGGAGTGGGATGCGGCCGCTGTCCGCCTGGTGCTTGCCTTTCCGGATCTTTACGAGATCGGTATGTCCCATCAGGGCTTGCAGATCCTCTACCATCTGCTGAACCAGCGCGCTGATCTGCTGGCCGAGCGCGTCTATGCCCCGGCCCCGGACATGGAGGCGCTGCTGCGTCGGGAAGGCGCGCCGCTGTTTTCCCTGGAGTCGCGGCGGCCGCTCATGGACTTCGATGTGCTGGGTATTACCCTGCCCTATGAATTGTGCGTCAGCAATATCCTCACCATCCTCGACCTGGCCGGTCTGCCCTTTCTGGCCGCGGAGCGGAATGCGTCCCACCCCCTGGTCATCGGCGGCGGGCCCTGCGCCTTTCACTCCGAGCCGGTGGCCGAGTTTTTCGATGCCATCCTGCTGGGCGACGGCGAGGAGGCGGTGCTTCAGATCGCCGACACGGTGAAGGCCTGGAAGGCTGCGGGCGGTGGGAGGGCTGAGGCGTTGCTGGCGCTCGCCCGCATCCCTGGCGTTTATGTGCCTTCGTTTTTTCGGCCGGTTTATGACAGCGCTGGCAAGCTTCAGGCAGTGGAGCCTTTGCTGCCCGGCTATGAGCGGGCGAGGCGGCGGGTGCTGCCCGAACTGCTGCCTTCCCTGGCACCGACGTCGCCCCTGGTGCCGCACGCCAAGATCGTGCATGACCGTCTGGGGGTGGAGATCGCCAGGGGATGCACTCGGGGCTGTCGCTTTTGCCAGGCCGGCATCATCTATCGGCCGGTGCGGGAACGATCGGCAACCGAGGTAATGGATCTGGCCTGCCGGGGCGTGGCCCAGTGCGGCTTTGAGGAGCTGGCGCTGCTGTCGCTCTCCACCGGGGATTACTCCTGTCTGCCCGAGGTGCTGCTGGCCCTCATGGACCGCCTGGCCACGGAGCGCGTCTCGGTTTCCATGCCCTCCATGCGGGTGGGAACCCTGACGCCAGAGATCATGGCGCAGATAAAAAGGGTGCGCAAGACCGGTTTCACCCTGGCCCCGGAGGCTGGTACCGACCGGCTGCGGCGGGTGATCAACAAGGGCATCACCGAAGAGGATCTGATGGCCACCTGCCAGGCCGCCTTTGGCCTGGGCTGGAAGCAGCTTAAACTCTACTTCATGTTTGGCCTGCCCACTGAAACCATGGGTGACGTGGAGGCCATTGCCGCCCTGGCGAGCAAGGCCAGGGCCATCGCCCCCGGTGGCCGGGCTCTGATCAATGTCAGTGTCGCCACCTTTGTGCCCAAGCCGCACACTCCCTTTCAGTGGGAGCCCCAACTTTCAATGGCCGAGGGCTATGCCCGTATCGACCTTTTGAAGGGAAGGCTGCGGGGGCGCGGTCTAAATCTCAAATGGAACGACCCGAGGATGAGTTTTCTGGAAGGGGTGCTGGCCCGAGGCGACCGCCGCCTGACGCCGGTGGTGATCGAGGCCTGGCGGCGCGGCGCCCGGCTTGACGCCTGGTCCGACCATTTTGCCCTGGCCCGCTGGCAGGAGGCGGCCTCGGCCTGCGGTATCGAGCTGGATGGCTATCTGGCCGGTCGTGACCATGATGAACCCCTGCCCTGGCAGCACCTGGACGTGGGCGTGAGTCCGACTTTCTTTGCCGAGGAATATGCCAAGGCCCTGGCCGAGGCCTACACCCCCGATTGCCGGGTGCATGGCTGCCAGCAGTGCGGGCTGTGTGATTTCAAGACCATTCGGCCAGTGGTTTGCCGGCGTCCGGAGAGCGGCGAGGTGGTGGGGGTTGCCGGGCCACCAGCGCCAACCGCGGCTGGTGAAAAGTCAGCACCGCCGACCTTTCATCCGGTTTACCAGATTAACTATTCCCGGCTGGGCGATGGTCGCTTTCTGAGTCATCTGGAGCTGCTGCAGCTCTTCTTCCGCGCCCTGCGCCGGGTACGGCTGCCGCTCGCCTATTCCCAGGGTTTCAATCCTACCCCAAAGGTTGCCTTTTCCCCGGCCCTGCCGGTCGGCACCGAGAGCCGGGTCGAATATCTGCGCTGCGAGACCACCATGCCGCTCACGGACCTGGACCGGCTGGTGCAGGAACTTAACGCCCAGTTGCCCGTCTTTATCCGGGTGCAAGGTATAGCCCTGGCCGGCGGCGCTCCGGCCGCCAGAACTGTCAGCGGCTACAGCATCCGCCTGGAGCGCCCGCCCGACCCGGCGCGGCTCGAAAATTTCATGCAGGCCAGCGCGGTTCCGGTTACCTTGGTGCGCAAGGGAGAGCAACGGACCCTGGATATCCGGCCCTTTGTCTTGAAATTGACCATGGCCGCTGACCACAGTTTGGAGTTGGAACTGCTGAGCGGCCAGAGTCTGGCTGGCGTTAAGCCCATGGAGGTGGTGGCGACCGTCCTCCAGCTCGACGTCGATGAGGCGCGGCTGGCCAGGGTGGTTAAGGAGTGGAGCCGGGAAGAGAGGCTGTAGGGGGTTAGGCTGTAGACTGTCAGGTTAACCTCTTACAGCCTACAGCCTAAAAGTCTACAGCCTGATCTTGCTGAAACAGTTTCCAGAGGTTATTCAGCCATGACCATTGACCTGTTGATCAACGCCGCGCCCTGGGAGATCCGCATCGCCCTAGTGGAACACGGCAACCTGGTGGAGTATTACCTGGAACGCCCAACCGAGAAGGGGCTGGCCGGCAATATCTTCCGTGGCCGGGTAGTGCGGGTGCTGCCCGGCATGCAGGCCGCATTTGTCGATATCGGCCTGGAGCGCACCGGCTTTCTCTACGTGGACGACGTGCACATCAATGTCTCGGAGTTCGAGAAAGGTATGTTGCAATGCCTGGACGCCAAGTGCTGCGTGGAGAACGGCTCGCCCGACTCCATGCTCGCCCACCGCACCCCGGGGATGAACATTGAGGACATGCTGCACGAGGGCCAGGATGTCCTGGTGCAGGTCTGCAAGGAGCCCATCGGCGGCAAGGGACCGCGCCTCACCTGCCACATCACGCTGCCCTGCCGCAATCTGGTCTTCATGCCCATGACCGACCACATCGGCATCTCACGCAAGATTGAGGACGAGGAGGTGCGCCAGCGGCTGCGTGACGACATTGAGCAAC
>DYDL01000159.1:0-922 GCA_020717925.1 Desulfocapsa sp. | reverse complement strand
CGGCCGGCACTGGCTTCATCGTGCGCACGGTGGCGGAAAACGCCTCCAGCGAGGATCTGGAGGCGGACATGGAGTTCCTCCTGCATCTCTGGGACGAGATTCAGGCCATGGCCGCCAAGGCCGCGCCCATGAGTCTGGTCTACGAGGATCTGGACATTACCCTGCGGGTGGTGCGCGATATCTTTTCGCCCGACGTGGACCGGGTACTGGTGGACGACAAGGTCACCTTCGAGCGGGTGCTGCACTTTGTCAAAACCTTTGCCCCGCACCTGAAGGACAAGGTCTATCACTACGGCGACGAGACCGCCCTCTTCGATGCCTACAACATCGAGATGGAAGTCAACCGCGCCCTCGACAAGAAGATCTGGCTGCGCTGCGGCGGCTACATCATTATCGAGGCCACCGAGGCGTTGACCGTCATCGACGTCAACACCGGTCGCTACGTAGGCAAAAACGACCTGGAGGAGACCATCTTTAAGACCAACATGGAGGCGCTGAAGGAGATCGCCTACCAGCTCAGGCTGCGCAACATCGGCGGCATCATCATCATCGACTTCATCGACATGGAGCTGGAACCACACCGCGAGGCTCTGTTCAACGGTCTCAAGGAGGCGGTGCGCAAGGACAAGAACCGCATCAACATCCTCAAGGTCTCGGAGTTCGGCCTGGTGCAGATGACCCGCAAGCGCACCCGCGAGGATTTGTCGCACATGATGTGCGAGCCGTGCTTTTACTGTAACGGCGATGGCATCCTGAAGTCGTGCCGCACCGTGTGCCACGAGATCTTCCACCGCATCATCCGCAGCGCCGGCAAGATGGCGGGCGACAAGGTCTCCTTGAACGTCCATCCCATGGTGGCCTCCATGATGATGAAGGAGGAGACCGACACCATCCATCAGTTGGAGGATGCCATTGGCAAGGT
>DYDL01000158.1 GCA_020717925.1 Desulfocapsa sp. | reverse complement strand
AAAGGTGCGTTTCGTCAGCTCCGGTACCGAGGCGACCATGAGCGCCATCCGCCTGGCCCGCGGCTATACGGGTAAGAATGTGGTGGTGAAATTCGACGGCTGCTACCACGGCCACGCCGACTCCTTTTTGGTCAAGGCCGGCTCCGGCGTCATCACCCTGGGCATCCCGGGCAGCCCGGGGGTGCCAGAGGATATTGTCAAGAACACCATGTCCATTCCGTACAATGATATCGTCACCCTGGAAAAGACCCTTGGTGACGACCGCCTCGGCATCGCCTGCGTCATCATGGAGCCGGTGGCCGGCAACATGGGGGTGGTGCTGCCGGATATGGCCTTTATGAAAAGGCTGCGGGAGCTGACCACGGCCAAGGGCATCCTGCTGATCTTCGACGAGGTGATCACCGGCTTCCGCCTGAGCTTCGGCGGCGCCCAGGCGCGCTTCAACATTACCCCGGACCTCACCTGCCTGGGTAAGATACTCGGCGGCGGCCTGCCGGTGGGCGCCTACGGGGGCAAGGCTGAGATCATGGACCAGATCGCCCCGGACGGCCCGGTCTATCAGGCCGGCACCCTGTCCGGCAACCCGCTGGCCATGGCCGCTGGTATCGCCACCTTGAAGCTCCTCCGGGAACCTGGCTTTTACGATCGGCTGGAGGCCAAGGCCACCGCCTTTGCCTCCTCCCTGGCCAAGCTGGCCGACACCTATCTGCCCGGCCAGACCACCTTGAATCGGGTGGGGTCGATGATGACCAACTTCTTCACCCCAGGGCCGGTCACCGATTTCACCTCGGCCATGCAGGCCGACACCGCGCGTTACGGCGCCTTCTTCCGGGACATGCAGGGCCAGGGCATCTGGCTCGCGCCCTCCCAGTTCGAGGCCGCCTTCATCTCCGCGGCCCAGAGCCAGGCAGACTTGGATCTAGCCCTGGAAAAAACTGAATGGTCATTCAAAAAGATGGCCAACTCCCCAAAAAGCCGTTGACTTTGACAAGTTGCCATGATAGGTATTCCAGTCGATTTTTACTAGGCGGCCATCCCTCTCCGGCACCACGGGAGGTGCGCAATTGTCCAGCGACCGCAAGCAGGCCATGAAGATGCTGGCCGATTTCAGCACCATTGGCATGACCGTGGCCTTCTCGGTTTTAATCGGGGCATGGTTCGGCTGGTGGCTGGACCAGAAGGTGTTCAACGGCAGGACCGAGCCCTGGTTCTTTTTTATTTTTTTGGGAATGGGCATAGCGGCCGCCTTCTTGAACCTCTTCCGGATGGCCAGGAGAAAGGATCTGTGATGCAAGCCGGACAGCATAGCGATAGCCTGCTTGCCAGGATTCAGGTGGTCATCTGGCTGCTGCTGGCCGTCATGACCGGCGTGGCCTGGGGGCTGTTTTCCGGCTTTATTGCCATGTCCATCGCCATCGGCGGCCTGGTGGCGAACCTCAGCTTTGTCTGGCTGAAGCGGGATCTGGTCAAATTGCTGGCCGGCCCGCTGGATGTCGCCAAGGTTCGCTTTTTTATCAGATACTATCTGCGCCTTGCCCTGGTGGTGGCAGTGCTTTTCTTCCTGGTCAAGTCCGACCGGGTGCACATCGTGGGCCTGTTGCTCGGGCTCTCAACCGTCTATCTGGGCATCCTGGGGACTACCCTGGGCGCGGGGAAACGTTTTTACTTCAGGGTCAAGGAGGCTATGTAAAGGCTATGGAACATCCAATTCTCTTTATCTCGCTTATTCTCGAGCATCTGGGCGCGCCGGTGCCCCACACGCTGGTCGGGGAAGGCTGGGCCGCGAAGATGTCCTCGCCCCACATGACCTATACCTGGCTGGTGATGCTCTTCCTTATCCTGGCGCCGAAACTGACCCTGGGGAAGGTTGAACTCATCCCGGGCAAGGCCCAGAATTTCTGGGAAACGCTCGTCGGCGGTCTGGAGTCCTTCATGGCCGACAACATGGGCGAGGAGGGCGCGCGCATGATGTTCCCCATGCTGGCCACCTTTGCCCTCTATATCCTGGTGGCCAACATGATCGGGCTTATGCCCGGCTTCATGTCGCCCACCTCCAACCTGAACATAACCCTGGGCTGCACCCTGGTGGTCTTTGTCACCACCCATATCCTCGGGCTGAAATTTCACGGCGCCAAATACATCAAGCACTTCATGGGGCCCATTCCCTGGCTGGTGCCGCTCATGTTCCCCATCGAACTGATCAGCCATTTCGCCCGAATCCTGTCGCTCTCCATCCGTCTGTTCGGCAACATCATGGCCAAGGAGACCCTGCTGGGCATCCTCTTCATGCTGGCCGGCGCCTACTTCGCGCCCCTGCCCATCCTCTGCCTGGGCGTCTTTGTCTCCATTGTCCAGGCCCTGGTCTTCCTGCTCCTCTCCATCCTCTACTTCTCGGGCGCCATGGAGCACGCCCACTGATCTTGTTTTTACACCTTAACGGTTGTTATTGAAGAAGGCCAAAAACGAAACTTTTCCAGGAGGAAACAACAATGAAAAGATTTACCATGAGTGTGCTGTCTGTTCTGTCGGTGCTGGCAATGTCCGGCGTGGCCATGGCCGCCGAGGAGGCTGCCGCCGCCGCTACCGGTGGTGGGATCACCAGTGCCGCCATCGTCTGCATCGCCGCGGCGCTGTCCGTCTGCATCGCCGCCCTGGGCTGCGGCCTGGGCATGGGTAACGGCATCAACGGCGCCTGCTCCGGCATCGCCCGTAACCCCGAGGCCTCCGGCAAGATCACCGTGACCATGATCATCGGTCTGGCGCTGATCGAGTCCCTGACCATCTACGGTCTGGTTGTCTCCCTGATTTTGCTGTACGCCAACCCGCTCAAAGCCCTGCTGTAAGCGGCACCGGGAGGTCGTATGGCCTCCGTATGAATTGTTTTGGATTATAGAAAGGCTGCAAGGATCTTCCTTGCAGCCTTTTCCCTTTGGGGTGAGCCACGGAGTAGCCATGCACAAGAAGAACCTTTTTCTCTTAAGTCTGGGCTGTCCGAAGAATCTGGTGGATTCCGAGGTCATGCTCGGTCAGCTTGAACAGGTTGGCTATTGCGTGGTGGAAACCCCGGAGGAGGCCGATTTGCTACTGGTAAACACCTGTGGCTTCATCCGGCCGGCGGTGGAGGAATCCATTGACGAAATTCTGGCCCTGGCCGAGGTAAAAAAGGGCGACCCTTATAAAAGGCTGGTGGTCACCGGCTGTCTGGTGCAGCGCTATGGTGACAAGCTACGCGATGAGCTGCCAGAGGTGGACCTGTTCATCGGCACGGACGGTTTCCAGGAGATCGCGACCCTTATCGATCGCCCACCGGCCGGCTTGCTGCTGCATCGGGAACCAAACTTCCTCATGCACAGCACCACGGTGCGCCGCGTTTCCACGCCCAGCCACCGTGCCTATCTCAAGATCACCGAAGGGTGCGCTAACCGTTGCACCTACTGCATGATCCCGGCCCTGCGCGGCGGGCTCAGGAGCAGGCAGCCCGCGGACGTGGTAGCCGAGGCGCAGGCCCTGGAGCGGGCCGGGGTAAAAGAACTTACCCTGGTTGCCCAGGATCTTACCGCCTACGGCCTGGATCTGGGGTCGGACAGCCCACGTCTCACCACCCTGCTCAGGCTGCTGCTGGACTCCTGCCGCATCCCCTGGCTTCGCCTGCTCTATCTTCATCCCGGCCGGGTCGATGACCGGCTGCTGGACCTCATGCTGGCGGAGCCCCGCATCACGCCCTACCTTGACATCCCCCTGCAGCATGTGAGCAGCCGCATGCTGCGCCGTATGAACCGTCCATACGACAAGAAGCGGATCGAGACCATGCTGCACGGTGTCCGCACGCGGCCCGCGCATGTGGCCCTGCGTACCACCTTCCTGGTTGGCTTTCCTGGCGAGACCGAGGCCGAGGTAGGGGAGATCGAGGATTTTCTAAAACTTCACAGCTTCGATCATGTCGGCATCTTCTCCTTTTCACCGGAAGAGGGCACGCCAGCGGCGGAGATGGATGCACAGGTCGATGAGGCGGAAAAGGAGGCGCGCCGCGACCATCTCATGGGTGTGCAGGCTGACATCGCCCTGGCGAACAATGAAAAATTCATCGGTCGAGTGGAGCCGGTGCTGGTCGAGGGTTTAAGCCAAGAAACTGATCTGCTGCTCGAGGGGCGCACCCGCTATCAGGCGCCGGACGTTGATGGTTGTGTGTACATCACGGCCGGCCAGTGCCAGGCAGGCGATATTGTCCAGGTACGCCTCACCGAGGCGCACCCCTATGATCTGGTTGGGGAGATTGTGGCGGATGAAAAGGGCTAGTCGTTGACCTGTTCCTTCAGATCCTTGCCGACCTTGAAAAAGGGCAACTTCTTGGGCGGAACCTTGATCTTCTCGCCGGTCTTGGGGTTCCTGCCGTAATAGGAATCGTATTTCTTGACCACGAAACTGCCGAAACCGCGGATTTCAATGGACTCGCCGGCGACCAGGGAGGAGATCATAGCCTCGAGAATGGTGTTGATGATGGGGCTGGCCTCCCGCAACGGGATGTTCAGATCTTGCGAGATCGCCTCGATGAGTTCAGACTTGTTCATCTTCTCCTCCCACGCTGAAGGCCTGCCAATAAAGGCTTTCTCGGGCATGACGTCAGTGGCCAACCCCAAAAGCCTAATACAAACAGCAACATAAGAGCAGCTTATCCAGAACCCTTTGAATTGTAAAGAGAATTTTTTTCAGCCAAAGATGCGCGCCAGTTCACGCGGGTCCAGAATCCGGGCCTGGCCAGTGGGCAGACCGCCCAACAGCAAGCCGCCGTAGGCAATCCGTTTGAGACGCAGCACCGGGTGGCCGACTGCGGCAAACATCTTGCGAACCTGGCGTTTGCGACCTTCATGGATGGTGATCTCGAGACGACTTTCTTTTTTGGTACTGGCCAATGTCCGAATGCGGGCCGGCCAGGTTCGGCGACCCTCCAGCTCAATGCCCTGTTCCAGCCTAAAAATAGTATCCCGGGCAGGCTGGCCGGCCACCACGGCCTCGTAGCTCTTCCGCACCTCGAAACTGGGATGCTGGATGCGCTGGGCCAGTTCGCCGTCATTGGTGAGCAGCAGCGCCCCCTCGGTGTCCAGATCGAGGCGGCCCACCGGGAAAACGCGCAGCGCGGTAAGATGCTTGACCAGGGTGGTGACCACCGGCCGGCCCTGCGGGTCGCTCGCCGTGGTCACATAGCCCACGGGTTTGTTCAGCAGGAGGTAGATTTTTTCCTCGGCCAGGGTGAGGGGCTTGCCTTCGCAACAGATGGTCTGGCGGGATGGGTCGACCCGGGTGCCGAGTTCGGTGATCACCTGCCCATCCACTCTGACCTTGCCCTGGCGGATGAGTTCCTCGGCGGCCCGGCGCGAGGCGACCCCGGCCTGGGCCAGGATTTTCTGGAGCCGTTCTGCTGCCATCAGGAGCGGGACATGGATTCAGAAGAGGGGCGGATCAAGCGGCATAGTCGCCGCGGTGGTACTTGGCGGCTTCCAGATAGGTGAGGGCGGCGACCCGGTCGAGGAGGCCGGCCAGCGGATCCTCCGCGGGCAACTGGCCGCGAACCGCCATCAGGGCAGCGGTCTCTTCCTCCAGGTTGCCGATGAAGGGCTGAAGCGCTTCAGGCTGTATGGCCGGGTTGGCCAGGGCGGCGCCGAAGGCCTCCAGGGTGTTGAGGCTCGCCTCGGTCAGGGTCAGGCCTTCAACCCGCACCGCGGCCGGCGTGGCGCTTAGCTGGACTGCCTCCGGCGCGGGCTGCGCATGGTCCGGGCTGGCGACCTTTGCCAACTGGGCGCGCAGCAGGTCCTGAAAGTCAACGCCTGTAGTGCTTGCGGTCCGGGTCTGCTGACCGGTGACAACGCGGGGATCAAGGCCGTATATCTTCATGCATGCTTCTCCCTGATTAATTACCTGATATACTACCTGTTCGGCTGAACAGCGGTCAAGCTTTAACAAAAAATGCACATGGTTGGAGGATGTATGGTCTTATCGGTCGGATATGTCCTGTCGGCCTCATACGACATATAAACCTCACATTTCAAGCGCGTAATTTTTTCCGGAATTTCCGGCAAGTATTCCGCAATGATGGAAAATAATCTCTGGCACTACTCTCTTTCCATCTTGCTAACCCATTGTAAACGTGATATTATTAATAATAATTTTTAGGCGTGGTACGATTTTTGCTTATCTGTTCATGGGGGAGATGACCACAAAAACAATCCAAATTCAAAACGAGGGAGGAAAAGATGAAAAAACAGTACTGGGCAGCCTTGACGTTAGCGAGTGTGCTGACGTTAGGGGGTGGAAGTCCGGGGCACGCCAATTTGGTGATGACGGGCACGGCAAACTATATGGGCGCGGAGCGGGGCCTGATCTACGATACCGATCTGGACATCACTTGGCTGGATTACTCCAGAGCAGAAGACTCCTGGCCCCTCCAGGTGTCTTGGGCGGCCGATCTCTCCCTCACGGTGAACGGCGTGACCTATGACAACTGGCGCCTGCCTACCACAGTAGATGGACTGTTTGTTTCCGGCTATGATGGCACGACCACGGTGGGGTTTAACATTACCACCTCGGAGATGGGGCACCTGTATTATAGCGAACTGGGCAACAAGGGCTATCGAGACACTCAAGGGAATTATCCGCAACCGGGCTGGGGTTTGGTCAATAATGGTCCTTTTGTCAATCTTGTTGCCGACTGGTTCTATTGGTCTGGCACGGAATATCTCTACCCGGTGGTGTGGCCCGATGAGGGATGGAGCGCAGGGAGATGGGGCTGGTGCTTCAGCATGGGCTACGGCCAACAGGACGTGTACGACATCTCTTGGGGTCACTATGCCTTGGCAGTTCTTCCCGGGCGGGTTCAAGGCACATCGGTGCCCGAGCCTGCCTCCATGCTGCTATTGGCAGCTGGGCTGTCCGGCTTGCTGGGCCTGAGGCGGAAGACAAACCGGCGTGGATGATTTGGCCATTAGAGCAATTGGATGGTTAGTGCTATGGCGGTGCACCCTGCCTTCACCATAATTTTTTTCGAGGTTTCATGGACCGCTACGAACATTTGCCGATTCATAAAAAGGCTTTTGATCTAGCGGTTGAATGGTAGGGTGCGCCGTTGTGCACGGCGCACCCTGCCACTGTTTCGGCTCTCGGTCTGATCTGTCGAATCCTTCCTATAGGTTCCATCGCACCTTATGGGACTTATTAATCTCATCCCTCACGCACTTACTCCCCACCGCTTTAACAAAAAAGCAACCGGCAGCGGGTTAGCGCCAACGGGGCGGCAGGAGAGCCCGCATCTTGGTGTCGACCAGTGTCCGGGTTGCCGGGTCCACCTCCAGTACCTCCGGGTACCAGGGCTTCAT
>DYDL01000445.1 GCA_020717925.1 Desulfocapsa sp. | reverse complement strand
GTACCATGCCGTGTCCAATCAATATTCGTTACACATCTTATGGTTATGAACCACCCCTTTGCTGGTTCACGGCATGGGCAGTAAAGAATACGGCAATCACTGCAATCAATAGCTGGGACGGCTGCCACTCACATCTGGTGGTTTTACCAACCCCTTGGCTGGCTCACCGCCCCAGTCATTCCTAAGCAAAGAGTTTATGTGGATCAAATGCCACCTGATCTCGCATCACATAGTAGGCTGCCCGTGTGAGTTTGTGTGCCAGCGCACTGTGCGCCACCATGAAATTCTTCCTGGCCGCTTTGCGATTATAAAACGCCCTGGCGTCTTCATCGAACCGCCGGGCCAGTTCGGCCGCCTCGGAAAACGCCCAGGCCAGATACTTGTTGCCGTTTTTCTTGTTGCCCGCGCCCTTCTTCTTGTCGTTGCTCGTCCATTGACAGGGAACCTTGCGGCAATAGGAAGCCAGGTTGCCGACATGCTGAAATCGTTCGATAGGGCCGCACTCCAGCATGATGGTCAAGGCGAGGATTTTGCCAATACCGGGGATGGTGAGCAGGCAGCAATATCGCTCCTTCAGAGTGATCCTATCCAGCACCACATTTTCTATCTTCCGAATCTGCCGCCCCAGGTAATCGATAGACTCCTTGCTGACCGTGCCGCTCAACGCCAATTCTTCCTGACTATTCAAGTAAGGGCCAACATGATCGATTTTGATCGCCTTTATCTTGTCGGCGCTTATTTGGACGCCGCTGTTACGATGAATGATGCCTTGCAGGCTGTTGATTAACGAGGTGCGCAGCTTCACCAAGTGACTCCTTTTGCGCAAAAGATCCCGCACCGCCCGTTCTTCCTTGGGATAGATGTACCCTTCCGGCAAAATTTCAAGCCGCAACAGATGCGCCAGCCAAAAGGCATCGTGATTGTCGTCGCTGTATTTGAGCCCCTTGTATTTCTGGATGCCGGATGGATTCGCCAGGTGCACCCGGAAGCCTTCCTCCACAAGCAAATCAACCAACCAGTACCAGTTGAAAGTGGACTCCACCACGACGCCAACCAAGTCTTCCCTGTATGGCGCAAGCTCGGCAAGGATTGTCTCCGGCTGGTTAGGCAATCTCTTCCTGTAAACTCGAGAATCCTCTTCGTCGATAATGCCCAATACGTTGTTGCTTGAATGAAGATCAAAAGCCCCGTATAATTTCTTCATGGCGCACCTCCTCTTGGGTTTGTGGTTCAAACCTCAGCATAGCAGGGAAGTGGTTTCCTTGACTATGCTGGGAGGTGCCTTTTAGATGATTCTCAC
>DYDL01000444.1 GCA_020717925.1 Desulfocapsa sp. | reverse complement strand
ACGCTCGAACACGTCAGCAAGGCCATTCCGAAGGCGGAGGCGGCGCGATGAACACGTTGCCACAACTCACCGAAGAACTCCGGCGCCAGTTCGGCTACGCCGTCGGCCCGCTGCACCGGCTGGAGTTCTAGAACTAATCACCAACAACAACACCCAAGAAGGAGCTACCAACATGGCAAAGAAAAAAGAAGAAGTCACACCGATGCAGGCGGCCGGCATCCGGCCCCTCTCGTCGCGCGAGGAAATGGTCAACGGCGTCGGCGAGTTCCGCGCGTGGACCATCCGGAAGATGAAACTGGAGGCCACGCGCGCAAAGGCCGTCCAGGACGCCGAGGCGGAGTTCGCCAAGGACATTGACGAGGCCGTCGTGCAGATCGACGGCTGGAACGAGGCGGTGAAACAGTTCGCGGTCGCGCACCGCCCGGAGGTGTTCGGCGAGCAGGAGTTCTGCGACACGGTCCACGGCCGCGTGAAGCTCTACCTCGGAAGCTGGGGCACGAAGCTCATGCCGAAGTTCGATTGGGACAAGGTCCTGAAGATCGTCGAGAGCTTCGGCCTGGACAATCTGTTCACCCGGACAAGCGTCGTGCCCGACAAGGAGGCGCTGCTTGCCTATCGCGACGAGCCGATCCCGAACCCGAAGAACCCCAAGTCGCCGTTGATGCTGGAGCAGCTTGGCGTCACGTGCGAGCGCGGCGAGTTCTTCGAGATCGAGCCGAAGATCGAGGCGGTCGCGTGATGAACACGAAACGTTGCACTCAATGTCATGAGGCCAAGCCTCTCGACCAGTTCCATCGGCGGCTTGCCGGGTCGGAAGCGCGTCAGGCGGAGTGCCAATCCTGTGGCCGCGATCGCGCGGCCCGCTACAACGCGACACACCGGCCCTCCATCAACGCCAACCAGCGCCAATGGAGAGCGAGTCATCGCGAATTGTTCCAAGCGGCTCAAGCGCGCTACCGGGCGCGGCATCCTGAATTGGCGAAAGCGCGCACCGACCGCTGGCGCTCGCGCAACCGCGTGCGGCTTGCTCTGGCCGAGTTGGTGAATCGGGTTGTGCTTACGGTCGGCTACGTGCGCGCCCAGATTCGCCAGCACACCAGTCTGCGAGCCAACGAAGTGACCCCGGCGATGATCCGGGCGCGGCGGTTGCAGATCATGGTCAGCCGCGACCTCGCGGCGTGGGGATTCTGAAATGGTCACCGCACTATTCACTGACGAGCCTGTAGCGGCGGT
>DYDL01000015.1 GCA_020717925.1 Desulfocapsa sp. | reverse complement strand
TCTTCGCCAGCAACCAGACCCCCACCACCGGCGCCACCCTGCCGGTGGACGGCGGCATTCCGGAGGCCTTTCCGAGGTAAGCGCCGCGCCAACCAGCGGCGCCTACCCCCACAACTCCGGGATTGCTTTAACAAAGCATGTGCGCTAAATTTAAAACAGTTGAGATTATTCATGCAGTTGCGAGGTGTGACATGAAAACGGAAAACGCGCCGACTCTCGATCTCTCAAGTCTGCCCGAGCAGGCCCGGCAGGAGGTGACGGATTTTTTCCAATTCATCCAAAAAAAGTATCGCCGGCGGGCGGCAACCGGAAGCAAAACCTTGAAGAAGACTGCTCAGGTTCTTACCGACGCCGGATTTGTCGGGATGTGGAAGGACAGGGCGGATATGAACGATGCCGCCAGTTGGGTTAGACAGCAAAGGGAATCTGTCTGGAGCAGGCATGAATAAAAATCTCCTGCTGGACACCGACATCATAGTGGATGTCGGTCGTGGTCATGCCGGCGCCATAGCGCAGGTGAGCACCATGATGACCGTCGGTGCCGTTTTTATCAGCGCTGTAACCGAAATGGAGTTGATTGTTGGGTGCCGGAACAAGGCTGAATTGCAAAATCTGGCAAGCCTTTTAGAACGGTTTACCGTAGTCCCGCTTTCTCCAGAAATTACGGCCTCCGCAGTAAAACTGCTGAGAACCTATCGTTTGAGTCATGGCCTTTTGATTGCCGACGCCTTAATTGCCGCCACCGCCTTGGTTACTAAACGAATTCTGGTCAGCGGCAATGCGAAGCATTTCTCGATGATCAAGGGCTTACAGTTCCTGGCCGCCTGATTTATCTAACTCACAAAATCCCGATTTCTCTCCTGTCGCCTCATGGCCGTGGGCTTCTTCGCCAGCAACCAGACCCCACCTCTGGCGTAAACGGTTTTCCTGCCTGCGGTGAAGAGCAGGCGTGGGTGCTGGCATCAGATTTTGTTTAGCAAACAATACAAAAAAGTATTATAATCTAAACAAATGAAAACGTATACCGAACGTCATATCCACCGCTCCGAGCTATTCCAGCTTATCCTGCTCCAGCAGCTCTATGCCCTACCGGAAAGCTCCAGGCTTATCTTTCAAGGGGGAACGGCCATCCGCTGGTGTCACGGCGGCGGCCGGTTTTCCGAGGATCTTGATTTTGTCACGCACCTGGAAAGGCCGGCGCTTGAACAGATGCTGCAAGCGATTACGTCTGCGGTGCGCCGCGAGTCTGTCGCCCATTTCGGGCCAGGCCAACTGGCCATTACCTCCCGCGGGCAGCGGCATGAAGGCATGGCCTGGCGGGTATCCTTTGAACCGCAAAACATGCGGGACCGGATCATGGTCAAGGTGGAATGCGAGCGTCTGCAAGAGGGGGTGGCGTTGGCCACCGAGCCCCGCGTGTTGGGGATGCAGGCCGCGGTTGCCTACCTGATCACCACGGGCGAGTTGCGTATCCCCCGCCCCAACTCCGTGCTGGTGGTGGAAACGCCGGCCGAACTCCTGTCCGACAAGGTAAGAGCCCTGCTGGAGCGCCCCTATCTGAAGGGCCGGGACATCTACGATATCTGGCATCTGCGGGAGCGGTTGGGGGTAGCGGTTGACCGGGTCGTGGTGGAGCGGAAATTCTCGTGCTACGCAGCCCCGTTCCAACTGCTGCGCTTACCCGCTTGGTTTGCGACAGCCGCAGGTGAACTGTGCGAGGCAATCGAAAACGACCTTGGCCGGTTCCTGCCCCCAGAGGTCATGGCAGCCTGCCGGCACGATGGATATCGCCCTTTCCTTGATGCGTTGCAGGGGATTTTCAATGCACTGCACGAGAGCGGTGTGGTGATTCCGTCGTGAACACCATCGACATTCTGCAGGCCCTGCCCGCGCTCTTCCGTTCCGCCGACCTGACGAAGTTCACCGGCAACGCCAATGTCTTTCTGACCCGCGCCCTGAAGCGGGGCCTGGTCACCCGGCTGACCCGCGGGGTGTACCTGAACAGCCGCCTGAAGGCGGAACCACCCCTGGAAGAGGCAGCCTGCTTCGTCCGCACCCCTTCCTATGTCAGCGCCGAATGGGCCTTGCATCTACACGGCGTCATTCTGCAGGCCCCCACGGTCTGCACGGTCCTCACCCTCAGCACCGCCGTGGGCGTCACCCGCAACCTCGTCTGGCGCGGCGTCGCCATCGAGTACTCGCATATCAGCGAGCAGCTCTACTTTGGCTTTGAAGCACGGGAAGGGTTCAATCTTGCCCTGCCGGAAAAGGCGCTGCTCGACGCCATCTATTATCGCGAAAAGGTGCCGTTTGCCGATGAACTGGAATGGCAGGAGCTTGATCCCGAGCGGCTGCGCATGATGGCGCAACGCTTCCCGAAGCGGGTGCGGGAGATGGTTGCCAAGTTGCTGCCGCTCGACGATCACCGCAGGGCCGCGCCGATTTCCAGCTTGTGGGGGAAATAATTCCGTCCCGGTTTTCTCCCATTTATGTAAGAGAGAGGTTTTTTCGTGCAGCCTACTGTTTTGACTATCAATTAAACACCTTACGTCTCAGTGCCGCATATAGTAAGTCAGCTACCACCGGCAAAGCCGGTGGCTTGAAATATCTGAACCGCTCAAAGCGGTTGAAAACCTTGCGCCACCTGAAGGTGGCTTATGCAAACAACTTCAATTGGTCAATCCGTTGATCTTCCTTCTCCTGCTTGCGAATATAGTCTCGCACCGCTTCTTCGTCCTTGCCTACCGTCGAGACATAGTAGCCTCTGGCCCAAAAGTGCTGCCCTACAAAATTCTTCTTCCGCCCCTGAAAATTCCGGGCGATCTGTATCGCACTTTTGCCTTTCATAAAGCCAACGACCTGCGACACCGAATACTTGGGGGGAATGGAAAGCAAGAGGTGTACATGGTCGGGCATGAGATGCCCTTCAACCACCTTACACTCCTTTTGCGTCGCCAGTTCTCGCAATATATCCCCCAAGTATTTTCTCAGGTCGGCAAATATTGTCTTTTTTCGGTACTTCGGTATCCATACGATGTGATACTTGCATTCCCACAGCGTATGGCTTAGGCTTTGGTTGTCGTACATGGGAAGTCTCCTTTTCTTGAACTTTGAGCGGTTCAGAATTGTGAGACTTCCCTCTTCTCCCGTAATTGTCAAACTTTGCGAGTCCACCGGCAGAGCCGGTGGTTTACCTGTTTGTTATTATTAATTATTACAGTTGGTTACGTGTAGATCTGAAAAAATTATCATTCATTTTAAAAAATAACCTATCAAAATTTGTTGACAACAGAATCAATCTTTATAACTATCATGATTAACCTGAAAGTTGGGTTTTAATTTGATAAAAAGTGCACTTTTCGTCTCCCGGTAAGCGGGAGTGTGGAAGGCAAAATAAATGAGAACTGGTAACTGACAAACTTTCCCGTTCTATTTATTCCTTGTGCACATTTTCAGCGAATTTTGCTTGTCCAGAGCAACATTGTTGCGGCGCTGTATACATTTCTGGCGGAAACGTTTGCAAAGGCAAGCCATTATTGAATAGCATGCCCAACTATTCAATATCCACATGTTGATCGTTTAGCTAATATGCTTACACCTATTGAAGCTGCATCCAGCGAAAGGAAACAACTGATGAACATGTTTAATAATTACACCCATAAAATGGCTTGGATTATCATCTCCGTATGCATCCTGATGGCAACATTATATTCAACCGGCAATTGTGATGAAAGTGTCGACGGATTTGATGATGCGAATATTATTCCGCAAGTCATGACTTCCACCGGAGCATCAACAAGTGTTGTTCCTGTTTTGGCGCCGACCGGGCGCGGCAATGTATCCCCAAAACTTGCGCTAAACTACACCAGCTTTCAGAAAAACGGCTGGGTTGGCGTGGGGTGGAACCTGGATTTGGGCTCAATTCAACGCAACACAAAAACAGGGCTCGACTTGAATGGTAATGACTTTGTGCTCAACCTTGGCGGAGCCATTACCGATTTGGTTAGCCGTGCCGATGATTGGGGCACTGGCTATTTCGGCGCCCAGATCGAAGGTGGCTTCTCCAAAGTGTATCAAAATTCCAGTACCAAAGGATTTGTGGTTACCGCCACCGATGGCACCAAATACTATTATGGCTCAACCGTAGATTCACGTCAGGAGGTTTCTACTGGACTTTACTTTAAGTGGTGCCTGGATAGAGTCGAGGACACCAATGGCAATTACATGACCATAACCTATCTGAAGGATAGCAATTATTTGTATCCATCAGAAATTAAGTACACTGGCAGCACCAAAGGTTTATCGCCCTATTACTCCATCGTTTTCGCTACAGAAGACAGAGGAGATATCGTTACATCTGGCGTCTCTGGCGCAATAGTCAACATAAAGAAACGTTTGTCTGATATTACCATTTTGGCCAACGGTGCCCAAGTACGTCGCTACCATTTGCAATACGAAAATCATACCGCACTCACTGAACTGCACATTCGATCCAGATTGGCAAGTGTTGTAGAGTATGGTGCCGACAACGTAACCACTAAGCCGACTCAGACATTTCAGTATCAAGATAATACGTTGAGTTACCCCGGCCCCCTTTATGAATCGTCAGAAGGGTGGTCGGTGAAAGAAAGTAGCACGATGGCGATTGGTGATATAAACGGTGATGGCTTCCCGGAAATAGTCGTTGGCGCAAATGACAGCGTCCATGGCCAGCACAGCGTGTACATCTCTCGGGGAAGTGCTAATGGCGATTATCGTGGTTCTGCAAGATATTCAGGGTTTGGTCAGCTGGATTATATCTATCTTTTCGACATTAATGGTGATGGGCGTAAAGATTTGAGTGTCGTTGGATTGGTCACAGGCAATGGCCACGTCTCTTTCGATACCTATCTGTCCACTGGAGAAACCTTCGACGTGCAGAGCGCAGTGAGGGTATTTTATGCACCATTTATGGCAGCAAACCGCAACAATTTCAATGTGGTAGATGTTAACGGTGATGGACTGAATGACATACTATTAAAAGTTGATATTAATTCATCAACTAAAGTGGAATCACATTTTTATTACATTGAAGCTTATCGTGATAGTGTCAACGGAGGCATCAAATTTAAAGATTCTACATACTATCAAACTGGTTTTCCAAATGATGCTAAAGTTTCAATGGTAGTCGGCGTATTAACTGATGCGCGCATTGCACAACTTAAAGCAGCAAACCCGAATGTTGTGATCGTTAATAATGTCGATATTCGTGGCAACATAGACAAAAATCTGATTGGCGATATCAACGGTGACGGCAGGGCAGATTTCGTCATGCTAAATAGCACTAAATTAACTTACCATGCCTTTTTCGCCCATGATGGAGGCACCTTCCGGCATGTGGTAAGCGCAACGGGAACTCCACAATCATCGTGGGACAATGGATGGAAAGCAGCCCTAGCCGACATCAATGGTGACGGCATGGCTGATTTAGTGGAATCCGGCACAGTATCTGGTTTTTATCCTTTCTGGACGTATTTTTCGAATGGCACAGGAAACTTCCCAACAACTTCAGGAAAGGGCATGCAACTGCCATACAAAAAATTCCAATTTGCCGATTTTAATGGCGATCGCCTGCTCGACATTGTCAATATCAACGATTGTGTATCATGTGCGACTGTGCCTCTTACCATCTTTTTATCGAAAGGAGATGGAACATTTTTTGCGCACGCCACAGCGACCATTAATGACAAAGGTGCGCAGTTGTTTCCGGATATCAATAACGATGGCATGGCTGATATCTTGAATTATTATTCCTATGTCTATACGGATGTTTATAATTATGGCACGACAAGAGAAATCCGCTCCCAGCTAACCCATGGCGCCGCTATCCCGGACCTACTCCATACCATCAACAATGGTTCAGGCGCGACAACCACCATCGACTACACGACTTCCTCCAAATGGACCAACACGCACCTGCCCTTTGTCATCCCCACGGTTTCCAAAATAACCGTTGATAGCCTCTCAGGCGCGGCCGACAATGAATCGCTCAGCACCTCATACGTTTACGATGGCGGCCTGTACGATTTCGCCACCCGCGAATTCCGGGGTTTTGCCAAGCTCTTCCAAAAAAATCCCAACAACACCTATCTGAGAACCGATTATTATCAAGATCATTACCGCATGGGCAAGGCCCAGAAAGTCTATACCGGCAAAACCCCACCCGATCCAGCAACCAATCTTTTTGTAACCGATGCTCCCCCGGCCCCTGTTTACACCCAAAGCACTTTCACCTGGGGAATCCAAGCAATCAACGACAAGGTAAATTTTCCAAAACTCGATGACATGACGAGTACATCCTCTGAAAACGGCGTGAGCCTTTCCAGCACCCAACATAATACGTATGCACAAAGCGGCAGCACAGGCTTCTGGCATAAACTGAGTTCCACATCCAGCGGCAAGGGTGCCGACACAGTCACCACCATCAATGAATTTAAAAATTATGGCACCTGGGTCTGGCGGCCCACCAAAACAACCATCACCGATGCCGCCAATGCCAAGGTGCGGGAAACCTACCTCGATTATTACTCCTCTAACGGCAACTTAAAAACCATGTCATTCTGGCTGTCCACCGGAGCTAACCCCCTCCTCTCATATACCTACGATATTTACGGCAACCTGGAAACAATGACAGATGCAGTGGGCAACCCGCCAACGATTTATGTTTATGATTCCCTCACTAAAACCTATCCGGCAAGAGTGACTAACAGCGCCGGCCATGTAACGGAAAATTTGAACCTCGATTACCGGTTCGGAACCTATGACACTGCAAAAGACGCCAACGGCAATCAGATCAGTTCCAAATACGACACCTTTGGCCGCGTTTGCCAAATTGATTACCCCGATGGCGGCCAGCTTCTGAAAGACTATAATTTCTGCTCCAACTCGGTACTCACCAAGGTAAAGCAGGCTGACGGCGTCTACATGACCAAAATCGAATCAGCGGATGGCCTGGGCCGCCCCATGCAAACGATTACCTCCGACGAATCCGGCGCGGCGGTTATCACCAGAAACTATTCCGCACTGTTTAATTTAGGCGGCACTGCGACCGGCAAAGGCCCCTTCTCCTCATCCAGTGCCGCCCTGGCTTGGCCGCCGACGTGCACGAGCCGCGCCTACCTCAAAGCCGCCCCGACGGGCAGCCCGGTTGTAGAAAAAACCATGGACCAGCTTGGCCGGGTAACGAAAATTACCTCAAGCTCCACGCCCAACCCCACCTATTACGGCTATGCCAACCTAGCAAACGGCTACAAGCAAAGCACGGTTACCAACCCCGATGGTCATCAGAAGAGCGAAAACACCGACTATCTCGGCCGGCTGCGACAGGTAATCGAATACAACGATGCCGGTACCCCGCTCACCACCCAATATACATACAACGCGGCCGGCGATTTGCTATCAGTCACCAATCCCCTGAACCAGGTCACCAGCATAAGCTACGATACGCTGGGCCGGAAAACGAGCATGACCGACCCGGATATGGGCTACTGGCAATACCCCGAGTATGATGGCAATGACAAGCTCAGAAAACAAATCGATGCCATGGGCCAAACCACCACCTTTGGATACGATGCATTGGGCCGCATACTGTGGAAGGATTTCTCCAACTTGGCCCAGGGGCGCGCCACCAAAAGGGTCGATTACACCTACGATCTCGCCGGTATCCCCAACAGCAAAGGACAACTCTGCCGGGTATCCAACACCGACGTAATAACCACCTATAACGCCTTCGACTCCATGGGCCGGGTGAAAAGCGGCAGCAAGTCCATCGCTGGCCTGGCCAACGCCTATACCACCACCTTCGACTATGGCGTGGCCGGGCAACTGTTACGAACAACTTATCCGGATGGCTACAAGGTTGATAATAGTTACTATGCGGGTACCGGGCGTCTCCTTTCCGTTACCGGCACCAGAACCAACGATACCCCCCAAAGCCTCCTGACGCTTTCCGGTTACAATATCAATGGCCAGGTCGGCACACTACAATTCGGCAACAGCGACCAAACCAGCTATACCTATTACAACACCAATGGCTACGTGAGCCGTCTGCAAACCATTGCCACCTCAAGGCCAACGGCGCTTACCGGCATGCCGTACATGGATGGCTTTGACACCCTTTTACAACGAAGCGATTATACCTACCAACCTTCCGGCACTCTTCAGACCATCGTCGAGAGCCAACCGGCAGGAACCATCTCCCCCGGCCCCGGCCCGGCGCAACTGATCAAGGCATTCGATGCCAACAGCCCTGTGCATGCGGTAAAATCGGCAACCCTGAACAGCACCGCGTATCCGTACCAGTACGACCTCAACGGCAACCTGCTCAACGGCCCGGATTTCCGCGATCCCGCCAATGTTACCACCCGCACCATTGCCTATAACGCCGCGAACATGCCCACTGCCATATCACCAAACGGCATCACCATCATGTACGACGGCAATGGGCTGCGCTCCAAAAAGACTGATGGCAGCGGCAACTCCACCTACTACATCGGCGAGCACTACGAGGTCCACAGCAACGGCCCAGCGGTAAAGTACATTTTTGCAGGCCCCCAGCGCATCGCCATGGCCGTGGGCAATGACCCTGCCACCCACACGCTCTACTTCCTCCACCAAGATCACCTGGGCAGCGATGTGGCAATTACCGACAAAGACAACCGCGTTGTTTACAGAACCGGCTCGTTCAACCCATTTGGCCGACCAGACACGGCCATGGGAAGCCACCCGGAACTGGCGACGTATAAGTTCACCGACCAGGAATATGATGCGGAAACCGGCTTGTATAATTTCAACGCCAGGCTTTACGACCCCATGATCGGTGGCTTTGTCACCGCCGACACCATAGTACCGAATCCTTCAGCCCCACAGAGTTTTAACCGCTACGCATATGCCCGGGGAAATCCGTTGAGTTATACGGACCCGAGCGGACATAATGACATAGGGGATTTTGTGCATGATTTCAACGACTCATGGGAACCGTACAGAGACGTTATCGTTGCTGGCATATTAGGTTCGATTGACGGTGGTACAAATGGCATGATTCGTGCGATGGGTACAGAAGCTTTCCTGGCGCATACTGGAACAGGAAGACAGATGGTGCACGAACTTGCAGATGGCTTAAACTGGATAGGCATACATGACCAATGGTTAGATAATTACCTCGCCGGCATGATCTTAACCTCTTATATTAAAAGCGGGTTGACGACAATTGAGAACAAACTGCAAGAAGTACCTGAACCAACTTATATGGAAGCCACTGCAGAGAATGTCAGCAATTTATCCACAGCAAATAAGATTAAATATGTTGCATTATCTATAGAAGGTCAGGCACCATCGGGGGGATGGCTACAGGGTGGTGGCAATTTGTTTGAAACTATGATGAAAGCAGGCAGCATGGAGACCATGTTATTTGATGCGAATAATAATCTTATAGGGTTAACAGCTACTGGACCTGTATATTTTACCGGCGGATGGGGAGCAGAATTTATGAATTTACTTGGAATAAAGCATACTTTTGCCATTATTGAGGGTACTGATGGTAATTTTTATAATTCTCTGACTGGCAGCGTTGGAACTGGTAATCTTTATGCAGTAACGGCGGTGTGTCATAACATGACAACTCAAGCTTTCGAACGAGCTGGTTACGCATTCGCAGCAGTAAATATCCCAGGTGCCGGCGCTGGAGTATATGTTTCGAAAGCACTCTTTGGGTCTAGTGGTAGCCTGAATCTCTTTAACAAAGTAGGCCGCTATTGACTAGGTGATTAAACATATTAATTTATTACTGATTATGTTACACTGCGTTCATGGAAAAGATCGATGCACGCAGGCTTAGTCCTGAAACTCAGTATGTACTCCGGAAGCAGTACATCCGTCTCCGCAAGAAAGGGATGAGCAATCAACTTGCTGCCGAGGCCGTAGGGCTCAGCGTAACCCGGGCCAGCAATATTTGGCAACTTTACCAGCACGGCGGGTTGGATGCCATCAAGCCGACCCCGCGTGGGCGGCGCTACGGGGAACAACGCCAGTTGAGTGCCGAGCAGGAAGTTGCACTGCAAACCCTGCTTGTGGACAAAGCTCCGGACCAGTTGAAGCTTCCGTTCGCACTTTGGACCCGTGATGCCGTCCGGTTGGTGATCAAGAAGAAATATGGCCTTGATCTGCCGTTACGGACCATTACTGACTATCTGCGGCGATGGGGCTTTACGCCACAGAGGCCGACAAAACGAGCTTACGAGCAGAATCCTAAAGCGGTTGCCCAGTGGCACGAAATTACCTACCCGCAGATCCAGGCCAGAGCCAAACAGGAAAAGGCCGAGATCCACTGGGGCGACGAAACCGGCATTCAAAATGATGCATACAATGCCAGAGGCTTCGCCCCGAAAGGCAAAACGCCGGTTGTCCGGATCAATGCCACCAAAAGCAGGGTCAACATGATCTCCTCAATCAGCAATCAGGGAAAGGTCCGCTTCATGCTGTATCGCGAGACCATGACTGCCAAAGTCCTGATCAAGTTTCTGACCAGACTGCTCAAAGATGCCAACCGCAAGGTGTTTCTCGTTCTGGACAACTTGCGCGTTCATCACAGCAAAGTTGTGCAAGCCTGGCTCGAAGAGCACAAAAACCAGATCGAACTATTCTTCCTTCCCTCTTACTCTCCCGAGCTTAATTAACCCGGATGAATATTTGAACGGAGACCTCAAGCAGCGTATCCGTTCTGGCTTGCTGGCCAGAACAGAAAAAGAACTGACGAAGAAGACCCGTTCCTTCATGAAAATGTTGCAGAAACGACCGCACCATGTGCGGAGCTATTTCAATCATCCAAAGATTGCTTATGCTGCATGATTTATATGTTTAATCACCGGAGCAATAAATTAGAATAGCGAAAGACTTGGGGTCGGCGAAAGACCTGGGGTCGGCGAAAGACCTGGGGTCGCGTCTACACCATGACAAATAGCACGGTAATCCATAGGTCTGACCGGCAATAAAACAGGTTCACGATGGCACGCCAATTACGCATTCAATATCCAGGCGCTTTTTATCACGTCACCTCCAGGGGGAACGAGGCGAAAGACGTCTTTAAAAGTAAGACGGACCGGGAGAAATTCCTATCCTATCTGACACCGGCCACGGAGCGGTATGGGGCGCGGATCCATGTTTATTGCCTGATGAGCAATCATTATCATCTTCTGCTTGAGACACCGGATGGGAACTTGTCACAAATCATGCGGCATATCAACGGTGCGTATACCACTTATTTCAATACCAAACGGCGCCGGTCCGGGCATCTTTTCCAAGGGCGGTTTCATGCCATCCTGGTGGAGGCGGATGAGTACGCCACCGAGCTTTCGCGCTATATTCATTTGAACCCCGTGCGTGCCGGCATCGTTGATAAGCCTGTTGCTTACCCTTGGTCGAGCTATCCATGTTATGCCGGCGGCTCGCAACCGCCCGGCTGGCTTGTTACAGACTTTGTGCTTGGCTTTTTCGGCGGCAATAATGCGGTGGCCAGGAAGGCGTATCGTAAATTTGTTGATGGCCTGATCGGGCAGGACTATGAAAGCCCTTTGCAGGAAGTTGTTGCTTCGACAATCCTTGGCAGCCTCGTATTCATCCAGGAAATACAGGAACGGTATGCGAAATCAAGGAGGATCGACCGGAATGTTCCCGCATTAGCCGAATTGGCCGCGAAGAGAAAGAGTATCGCGGAGATTCGTGACACGGTCCAAGACCTTTTGGGTGGCAAGCCCCTGTTGGCGAAAAAGGTGGCACTTTATATATGTCACCGATACAGTGGCCGGAAACTCAAGGAAATTGGCGCCGGTTTCGATGTGGGCGAATCAGCCGTTTCGCAGAACAGCCGTCGATTTGCCGTGATTTTGGATAAAGACAAGACGCTTCGCAAGCAGGTTAAAAAAATAAACAGGGAACTGGCATTGTGCAAGGTGTAGACGCGACCCAAAACTGAACGACCCCAAACTGAAGGACTGCAAATGAAACATCTCAAAATTCCTCATGTGGTTTTCGGACTTTTTTGCGGAGTAATCCTGTTGTTCCTTGGCGCTGTGTCGCCCGCGAGTGCCGGGAAGATGGCATATCGCTACGACGCCCAAGGCCGGCTGGTAAACGCCTCCATGGTCGCGCAGAACTTCAGCTACACCTATGAATATGATGCCGCCGGTAACCTCAAGGTGCTAAACAGAACAGCTTGCATCGATATTGACGGCGACGGCTATGGCAGCCCGGGAAATGCGGAATGCCCCAAAGGGGGGCAGACGGACTGTGATGATAATAATGCCTCGGCAATTCCCGTGGGGGCTAAAGACACGGATTGTGACGGGATCGATGACGCATGGGAGATAAAATATTTTGGCAACCTGACCAGGGCGAACGGCACCACTGATTACGACGGTGATCTTCAGACCGATCTGGCTGAGTTTGAGAATAGCACCCCACCCACAACTTTTAATAATTGCGCGGCCAGCGCTTCCCAGTACACATGGAAAGGGAAGAAAAACATTGAGATAAATACTACTGGCAATGCAACCGCTCCCTTGGTGGCCATTGACGCGTCCGGGAATGCAATCGCTGTTTGGGCTGAACCGGGCGGCGTATTTTCAAATAAGTATACAGCCGGCAGCGGTTGGGGAACCACTCCAAAGCAGCTTGCTACAGGTGGGACCAATCCAAAACTCGTAATGGATGCGAACGGCAACGCTTTGGCGGTTTGGATAAGCAACAATTTACTCTATGCTTCTCAATGTAACCTTACAACCTTTACTTGGAGCGCATCACCCCAGCTTGTCAGTATCGATGCAAACAACAATAATGTGAAAGTTTTTTCTTATTTTCGTGTTGCTATCGGTGCCAGCGGCAAGGCTATGGTAGCCTATCCCGGTTATGTTGGCACTACCTATAGTGCATGGGGGCGAACCTATAATTTCTCCGGGGCACAATGGGGCAGCGCCAAACTTGTATTTCCTAGTATTAACACTAATTATGTCTATTCGTTGCAGCTTGCGGTTGCCGACAGTGGCAATGCCATAGTTGTCTGCAATATTGATACCCCTCCTGTCAACCCCGGCGACATTTCCAACAAGACTATTGCCAACTCTTATAACGCGACAAGCGCCCAGTGGGGGACAGCGCCCACAGAATTTACCGGTGTTTCTGCTTATTTCGACATTGCCATGGATGCAACCGGGAATGCCATGCTTTTAACGGGTCTACAATCTCGCCGTTATGACGCAAAAGCCGATAATTGGGGCGCAGCCCAGCAAGTATATGCACTGCCAACGGGAACCAAGTTGGCTTCCTACTACACCAACAGCCCCGATCCCCTCCCCCGTATTGTCTCGGCTGCGAACGGGGATGTCATGGCCATTTGGTGCCAATACGATGAACTGCAAAATTATAGTATCTGGGCCAAGCGCTACAGCATAACTGGCGCTACTTGGGGCATCCCCCAACGCCTCGCCGACAATATCGACGATGTCCATACATCTCCTAAACTAGGAGCAATATTGGCTGGCGATACCAAAGGAAATGTCGTGGTAATGTGGCAGGAGCGTCATATAGTTAATGGTACAACCACGACAACATTTCGGATGAAATCGTACGATGCCATGACCGACGCATGGGGTGAAACTCAGGCAACTGAAGGTTATGGTAGCGCCGGATCTATTGCCATGGATGCCAGAGGTGATCTTGTGTACGTGTGGTCGCAACTTAACGGGGCGCGTTATGATGTTTGGGCCAACTACGCGGGCAGTGCCGGGCAGAGTTTAGACTGTGATGCGGATGGCAATCCAAATACTACTGACAACTGTCCTTCGGTGGCCAATTGGGAGCAACTGGATACAAATAATAATGGTATTGGCGATGCCTGTGACCCGGATATCGATAGCGACGGGAAACCAAATGATTCGGATAATTGTCCTGACGTAGCGAATCCAACTCAAGCTGATACCGATAACGATGGTATTGGCAATTCATGCGATTCTTGCCAGGATATTGATAAGGATGGCTATGGCATCCCAGGCCATGCTTCCTGCGCCAACGGGGCAACGGCGGACTGCAATGATAATGCCGCTGCAACCCACCCCGGGCCAGGCGACACGGATTGTGACGGGATCGATGACGCATGGGAGTTGACTTATTTCCCATCCCTTGCCACCGCTAACGCCACCACTGATTTCGACAAGGATGGCATCTTGGATTTGCTGGAATTCCAAGGCCACACAAATCCGGCAGTTGTAGATATCGATGGCGATGGAATTGATGATAATTGGGAGAATGTTAAGTTCACGAACTTGACTACCGCGGACGCGACCTCGGATTACGACAAGGATGGTCAATCCGATCTGACTGAGTATCTAAATAAAACCGAACCCAAAGTTTACGACTGTAAAATTTGGGGCACAGCTAAGCCGGTTGAGAGCAATGATGGGGAGACCGAGTCTCCCAAGGTTGTCAGGGATCAGTCAGGCAATGCCATCGCGGTGTGGGTGCAAACCGATGGAACCCGAAAGCATATCTGGTTCAACCGCTACACCTCAAGCAATGGCTGGGGAACGGCCGCGCAACTGGAAAGCAATACGGCTGGGGATGCCGATTCGCCGGATATTGCCATGGATGCCGCCGGCAATGCCATGGTTGTGTGGCGGCAGCCTGATGGTATCTGGCACAAGCGGTATACGTTTGCACTACCAAATGGTTTGTGGGGCGTGGCTGCGAACCTAATCAGTGTTGTTGGCACTACCTATTATCCTCCCGAAATTGCCATGGATACCGCCGGGAATGCCATGGCAGTGTGGCGACAAACCGCTGCCGATGGCAAAACTTATATCTGGGCTAAGCGATATACCACAACATGGGGTGCGGCTACCCGGATTTATGATACTAGAAGATCTGTCAGTGCTGTTAAGGTTGCCATGACTGCCAATGGGAATGCCATAGCTGTCTGGAGGTCGTATTTGCTCGGCACTAGCAATAAAATATGGTTCAACCGTTATGTTGCGGGAACTGGTTGGAACGACCGTGAAGAGGAAATTTCACAATTAGCGAATTCGGATGCCTCTACAAGCGCTCCCGAGGTTGCCATGGATGCGGCAGGAAATGCCATAGCAGTGTGGGAGCAATCTACTGTTGGCAAAACTCATATTTGGGCTGGCCGGAATACAACAGCAAACAACAATTGGGCCAAAGTCGACCTGCTTGCAACCGATACTGTTAGTAATGCCGACTCTGCCAAGATGGCCGTGGATTCCGCCGGAAATGCCATGGTTGTGTGGCGGCAGTCTGAAGGTAGTCTTACGCATACCTGGTCCAGGCGATATGCCTCGGGTGGCAGTTGGGGAACAGCACAATCCATTGAAACCAATACTGCCGGCAATGCCGATTCTCCCGAAATCGCCATGGATACCGCTGGCAACGCCGTAGCGGTATGGCGGCAAACGGATGGCAGCCGTCAAAATATTTGGGCTAACTACTATACCGTTGGCAGTGGCTGGGGCGTGGCGCGGTTCAGTGAAACCAACAGTGATGGTACGCTCTCTTCCCCGCAGGTTGCCTTGGATAATGCTTTGAATGTCATGGCGGTGTGGCAACAGTCCGATAGTCTCCGCTATAATGTTATGTCTGATTCCTTTGTGACGCCGTTGCTGGGTGACTGTGACCGGGATACAATTGGAAATAGTACAGATAATTGCCCAGACATCAAAAACATAGACCAGTTGGATACGGATAATGACGGTATTGGCAATGTCGGCGACCCGGATGACGATAACGACGGGCTGACCGACGCCTTTGAAAACGCTCACAACCTGAACCCCTTGCTGCAGGATTCCAATGGCGACGGGATTACGGATGATGTGGAAGTCCAGGTGGTGCTGAGCACCTCATCGTTACCTGACGGCACCACCGGCGTAGCCTACAGCCAGACCCTCGCGGTAACAGGCGGCTTCCCGGCTTACCAGTGGTCGATCACTGCCGGCTATTTGCCAACCGGCTTGACCTTAAATACTTCAACCGGCCAGATTACGGGTACGCCAACAATAACCGGCACCTTTAACTTTATGGCGCAGGTCAGGGATGCAATTGCCACTACTGCTACAAAGCAGCTTTCTATCTCGGTTGTGGCTCCACCTGCAGTAGTTATAGGCGACGTGAATGGCGACGGCGTGGTGGATGCGGGCGACGTAGTGCTGGCGCAAAGGATCGCCATGGGACTGGTGGCGGCCACGTCCGACCAGCTTTCCCGTGGAGATGTAGCACCTGCCGGCGCCCTGGATGGCAAGATCGATGCGGCCGATTTGGTGGTGATTCAACGCAAGGCCATGGGGCTTACTAATTTTTAAAAAAATAAACCACTATGAACGTGTGCGTTTCTGGTTCAGGCAAACCAATCAACAAGGTGAATGCAATGACAAGAAAATTTGCTGAGAAAAGTAGAATTCAGGAAGGAAACATCTGGGTCGGCCTCTGCCTTTTGCTGGTTGCGGTAGTCTTTTCAGGGTGTGCCGCCACGAACCCCTTGCCGATGGCCGCCCGGGCCGGTGATACTATAACGTTAGCGGTTGGCTCGGCCGACGGGATGACGACAAATAACACAACAGTAACATTTACTCCTAATGATATAAATATTGCCCCTTCGACATTACCAATTAAGAACGTATTTAATCTCTATCCAGACAGAGAAGCGACTGATTATTGGACTGGCATAGGCACTGGCAGCGGATGGTTGCAATTCGCAACAGGTGGTGCACAACATTCTCCGTGGCTGACCGTAGCTGTTATTGATTTGCCGGCTGGTTTGATGAATGGCGGTTCTGGTGACGGGATAATTACTGTTGCGACGGCGGCCACATATGGTACAGAGCCAGGATATGATATCAACGGGAAGCAGATTTATTTTACGGTGTTACCGGGGGTAGGCCAGTCTCATCCCCTGCAATATAGTGTATTTAGTTCAATGCCAGGCAATTTGCATAAACTTGAAAAGGCACACAGAATCGTCGTTTCCGCAAACAGCGATGACGCAGTAACTTTGTTTGGTGCAGTTGAATTACGACTACAGTTTGGGGCAGATGGTCCGGGATCTGGCCCGCAGAAAAAGAATTTTTATGTGGTTCCCGAAGATCTTCAATTCAAAACCAAATCCATGCGCCAGGTGAGTTGGTCAGTTCAAGAAGGCAATGTATTGCTAGTGACCTTTTTGAGCCCCATTGGCGCTTTGGTTCCAACTGAACTGCAATTTTCAATTATCCCGAGTAACACTGTAGCAGTTTCATCCCCTATGCCTGCTACCTTTCCAAATGACCCGTCCCTTATTTCGGCAACCTATTACGATGTTGATGGGAACGTGATTTCCGGCCCGACTGTTGGGGAGTATGTAATTACTCGGCAATGATGGCTAAAGGATTTCAGATGACAATGAGGCCAGGGAGCAAGACGAATGAGCCCATCTTGATGATTGACAAATCTCCGGGTCCGGCTTAGGTTGGTTTACAGTTAAACTAACCGGGACAAGGTGGGGTGGGTCTATGCGGGTCGGCATCCATGAAGCAAAAACCAATCTTTCAAAACTGATCCCAGCCGTGCAGACCGGCGAAGAGGTAATCATCACCAAGGCCGGCAAACCGGTGGCCAGACTGATCCCTTTTGTTGAGAAAAGTGGTCAGCGCCCTCTCGGGCTCTACCGGGGAAAAGTGACACTCCATGGCGACCTGCTGGAGCCCCTGCCGGGCGAGATTCTGGATGACTTCTGGCCAGGCACCGGGGAACCCCGATGACCTACCTGTTGGACACCCACGCCCTGCTTTGGCTGGTGGCCGAGCCGGAAAAACTCTCCCCCGTTGTCTTGGAGATTGTCGAGCAGAGATCTTGCGAATTGCTTTTAAGTGCTGCCAGTGGCTGGGAAATCTCCCTGCTTTGGAAGCTGGGCCGGATCGAACTGCCGGAACCGCCCGCCTCCTTTGTGCCCACCACCATGCAGGCTCTGGGTATCACCCCCATCCCCATCGGCTTTGCCACCGCCATAACCGCCGCCACTCTGCCCCTCATCCATCGCGACCCATTTGACCGTCTGCTCGTGGCCGAGGCCATGCAAAACGGACTCACGATCCTTACCAAGGATCAGACCATCCCCCAATATGGTGTCGCCACCCTCTGGTAAAATGTATTCGCTAAAGGGTAACGGGTGTGGGCAACAGTCCGTATTCTCGTTACACCTCAACAAAAAATGTTTGCAAAAACCTGCTTTTTTTGTATCACTGCATCTTTGGCTCAATTTTCCCCCTCCTGAGCAGACCGACTGACCAGAGGGGAGACAATTGGGCCGCCATTTTTTTTGCAGCGCGAGGATGCTATGGCTACCCATCTCTTATCTCTTGGCGATTTTTCCCGGGACCACCTTAACGAACTCATCGCCAGCGGCCTCCGGCTTAAGGCCGAGGCCAAGGCCGGCAAGCGTCACAGTCAGTTGGCAGGCCGTATTCTGGGCATGATCTTTGAGAAGCCCTCCACCCGCACCCGGGTCTCATTTGAGGCGGCCATGTATGGCCTGGGCGGCCAGGTCATCTACCTCTCCGGCCGCGACACCCAGTTGGCCAGGAACGAACCGTTGAAGGACATGGCCCGGGTCATGGCCCGCTACGTCAATGGCCTGGTGGTGCGGACCTACGGCCAGGAGGTGGTGGAGGAGCTGGCGCGCTACTCGTCGGTGCCGGTGATCAACGCCTTGACCGACCGCCACCATCCCTGCCAAGTGCTCTCCGACATCATGACCATGATCGAGAACAAGGGGCCGGTGGAGAAGCTGCACGTCGCCTGGGTGGGCGACGGCAACAACATGGCCAACTCATTCATCCAGGCGGCCAGCGTCATCGGCTTCTCCCTCACTCTGGCCTGCCCCCCGGGCTATGAGCCCGACCCCGAGATTCTGGCCAATGCCCGTAAGCTGGCCAGTCAGCCGATCGTTGTGACCAATGACCCGGCCGAAGCGGTCGCGCAGGCCGACGTGGTCAACGCCGATGTCTGGGCCAGCATGGGCCAGGAGGAGGAGCAGACGGCTAGGCGCCGGATCTTCCGCCCCTATCAGGTCAACACGGCCTTGCTGACCCACGCCAAACCGGACGCCATCGTCCTGCACTGCCTGCCCGCCCACCGCGAGGAAGAGATCACCGACGAGGTGTTGGAAGGGCCACAATGCGTGGCCTGGGACCAGGCGGAAAACAAGATGCACATCCACAAAGCGATCCTGGCCGCCCACCTCGCCTGAGACGGCAGACCAACAACCAAGGCAGACTATCCATGAAAAATATGATCGACAAAATTGTCCTGGCCTACTCCGGTGGCCTCGACACCTCGGTAATTCTCAAGTGGCTCCAGGAAAAATACCAGGTGCCGGTGGTGGCCTTCGTGGCCGACGTCGGCCAGCATGAAGACTGGGACAAGATCCGCGCCAAAGGGTTGGCCACCGGTGCCACCGAGGTGGTGATCGCCGACCTCAAGGAAACCTTTGCCAAGGACTTCATCTTCCCGGCCTTCCGCGCCAACGCCATCTACGAGGGCTCCTACCTGCTGGGCACCTCGCTCGCCCGGCCGCTCATTGCCCAGGAACAGGTGCGGGTGGCGGAGTCCCACCAGGCCAACGCGGTGAGCCACGGCGCCACCGGCAAGGGCAACGATCAGGTGCGCTTCGAGATGGCCTACCTGGGCCTGAACCCCAGCCTCAAAATTATCGCCCCTTGGCGCATCTGGGATCTGAACTCGCGCACCAAGCTCGTAGCCTTTGCCGGGCAGCATGGTATTCCCATCCCGGTGACCAAGAAGAACCCCTATTCCTCGGACGAGAACCTCTTGCACATCAGCTTTGAGGGCGGCATCCTGGAGGATCCGTGGAATGAGCCGGAAAAGGGCATGTTCAAGCTCTCCGTGGCCCCGGAGGACGCCCCGGATAAGCCGACCTACATCGAGCTCGATTTTGTGAACGGCGACCCGGTGGTACTTAACGGCGCACCCCTGTCACCAGCCAGCATGATGACCCGGCTCAACGCCCTGGGCGGCGAAAACGGCATCGGGCGGCTGGATCTCGTCGAAAACCGCTTCGTGGGCATGAAGTCGCGTGGGGTCTACGAGACGCCGGGCGGCACCATTTTGCGCGCCGCCCACCGCGACCTGGAGACCATCACCCTGGATCGCGAGGTCATGAAACTGCGCGACAGCCTGATCGGGCAGTACGCCACCCTGGTTTACAACGGCTTCTGGTTCTCGCCGGAGATGCGGCTCTTGCAGAACACCATGGACACGGCCCAGGCCACGGTTAACGGCACGGTGCGCCTCAAGCTCTACAAGGGCAACTGCACCCCGGTCGGCCGCAAGTCGGACAACTCCCTCTACCAGGCGGCCTTTGCCACCTTTGAGGAGGACGAGGTCTACACCCAGAGTGATGCCGAGGGCTTTATCCGCTTGAACGCCCTGCGGATGTCGATGCAGGCGAGGATGAAGAAGCTGAAAGCTGAAAGCTGAAAGGTGAAAGCTCAAAGTCTAATGAAGTTTCGATTGGATGGGGGTAATCGTCGGTTTTTTTGCAAGTTCGTAGGTTGGGTTAGCGAAGCGTAACCCAACATTCTTGTCGGTTGCGGCATCGGCCGTCGGGTTACGCCCTAGCGGGCTAACCCGACCTACAGAAGCGCAAAGGAAAAAATTAATGACCAAAGAGACAACAACCGGCACGGCCAAGCCCTGGGGCGGCCGCTTCAGGGAGGCCACCGCCGCCTCGGTGGAGGCCTTCACCGCCTCGGTGCATTTCGACGCGCGCCTGGCCCGTCATGATATTGCCGGCAGCCGGGCGCACGCCCGCATGCTGGCCCGCCAGGGGCTGATCACCGATAGCGAGCGCGACCAGATCCTCCGGGGCCTGGACGAGATCGAGGCGGAGATCACCGCCCACACCTTCGTCTTTAGGCCCGAGCTGGAAGACGTGCACATGAACATCGAGCGGGCCCTGGTGGAGAAGATCGGCGCGGCCGGCGAGAAGTTGCATACCGCCCGCAGTCGTAACGACCAGGTGGCCCTTGACCTTCGGCTCTACCTGCGCGACGAGGCCAGTCGCTTCGACGAATTGCTTACGGATTTGCAAAAGGCCCTGGTGGAGCTGGCCCGCCGCTCGCTGGGCATCATCATGCCGGGCTACACCCATATGCAGCGGGCGCAGCCGGTGCTGGCCTCCCACCACTTCCTCGCCTATTACGAGATGTTTGGCCGCGACCGGGAGCGCTTTGTTGACTGCGCCCGCCGGATCAACGTCCTGCCCCTGGGCGCGGCGGCCCTGGCCGGCACCGGACTGCCCATCGACCGGGAATCGGTGGCAGCGGAACTGGGCTTTAACGCGGTCTCCGCCAATTCCATGGATACCGTGGGCGACCGCGATTTCGCGGTCGAGTTCGCCAGCGTTGCCCTGCTGGCCCATCTTCACCTGAGTCGGCTGGCCGAGGAACTGGTGCTCTGGACCAGCGAGGAGTTCCGCTTCATCACCCTGGCCGACCGCTTCTGCACTGGCTCCTCCATCATGCCGCAGAAAAAGAATCCGGACATCCCGGAACTGATCCGCGGCAAAACCGGCCGGGTGCTCGGCAACCTGGTGGCCCTGGCCACCCTGCTGAAAGGGTTGCCGCTCACCTATAATCGCGACCTGCAGGAGGACAAGGAGCCGATCTTTGACACCGTGGATACGGTCTCCGCCAGCCTGGCGATTACCGCCGAACTGTTGCGTCATGCCGAGTGCAACCAACCGGCCATGGCCCGGGCCACCAAGGGCGGCTTCATGACCGCCACCGATCTGGCCGATTACCTGGTGATCAAGAACGTGCCCTTCCGCCAGGCGCACGCCATCGTCGGTCGGATCGTGGCCGCGTGCATAAAGCAAGGCAGGGAGCTCACCGACCTGAGCCTGGCCGACCTGCAAGCCTATGCCCCGCAAATCGAAAAGGACGTCTTTGCCACCCTGTCCATGGAGGGCTCGGTGGCCAGCCGGCTCTCCACGGGCGGCACCGCGCCCCCCCGGGTGGAGGCGGCTTTGCGCCAGGCCGAGGAGAGGCTGGGAATGGTCCCATGAGAGGCATCGCCTTTTCATGCGTCGCCCTGGCGATCCTGCTGACGCTCCTGGCCGGCTGCGGCCGCAAGACCCTGCCCGTGCCGCCCCAGGGGTTGGTGGCTGTGCCCGTCGCCGACCTGGCCAGCACCCTGGATGAGTCCGGGGTCGAGCTCGGTTGGAGCGCCCCGCAGGTCACCACCCAGGGCGAGCCGTTGACGCTGGTGGCCGGCTATGAGGTGCTGCGGGCCGAGGTGGAGGCGGACAATTACTGCGCCGAATGCCCGGCAATCTTCTCGCCTCGGGAAAAGATGGACGGCGGCCCGGTGGCTGTTGATGGCCTGGCGGTTAGACTCCACTTTCGTGACACGAAGCTGGCGCCGCACAAATATTACATCTACAAGGTACGAAGCCGTAGCGGCTGGTTCACCACCAGCGGGGACTCCAATTGGGCGGTGCTGCGCTGGGAAACGCCGGTGGCCCCACCGGCCCAGCTCCGTCTTACCCCCAGCGATGGAACCCTCACCCTGGAGTGGCAACCGCCCGTCACCCTGGCCGACGCCAAACCGGTGACCGAGCCCCTGATCTTTCTGGTGGAACGCAGCGACGACGGCCATGCCTTTCAACCAGTGGGGAAACCGCTGGCAACCACGGTTTTCCAGGATACCGGCCTGAGCAACGGCCGACCATACTGGTACCGGGTGCGGGCCCGCCAGGCAACCGGCGACCCCACCGGATTCGGCGCGCCAAGTGTGGCGGCCCTGGGCACCCCGGCCGACCTCGAGCCGCTGTCCGTGCCTTACGGCCTGAATGGCATGCGCACCGAGGAGGGGGTCAGCCTGTGGTGGGAGGCGCCGCTCCGGCCGGATGTGGTGGCAGGCTACCGGGTCTTCCGGCGCACGCCAGCGGCCACTGTGGCCGTGCTGATCGGCGAGACCCGCGGCCCCGGCCACTTCGACGACCACGCCACGCCCGCCAACGCCAACGTCTGTTATTATTCCGTGGCCGCCTTTGATCATGGCAACCCGCCCAACGAAGGCCCACGCAGCAAGGAAATCGAGATCAACCTGCATCCGAGAGCGAGCCGATGAACTATTTCAACTATCAGAACGATCACCTGTACTGCGAGGCAGTGCCGGTGGCCCGCATTGCCGAGGAGGTGGGCACGCCGTTCTACCTTTACTCCAACGCCACCCTGACCCGGCACTTCCAGGCCATGGACGATGCCTTTGCCGATCTCCCGCATCTCACCTGTTTCGCGGTGAAGTCCTGCGCCAACCTGGCCGTGCTCAATATCTTTGCCAAGCTGGGCGGCGGCGCCGACATCGTCTCGGGCGGCGAACTCTATCGGGTCATGAAGGCCGGTATCGACCCGGCCCGCATTGTCTACTCCGGGGTGGGCAAGACCACGGCCGAGATCGAGATGGCACTCACGGCCGGCATCCTCATGTTCAACGTGGAGTCACCCCAGGAGCTGGAGACCATCCAGGGGGTGGCCACCGCCCTTGGGCGCACGGCGCCGATCTCGCTGCGGGTTAACCCGGACGTGGACCCCAAGACCCACGCCTACATCTCGACCGGCCTGGCCAAGAACAAATTCGGCGTGCCCATGGAGGAGGCCGAACTCCTCTACAAACAAGCCGCCAGCATGCCAAACATCGCGATCAGGGGGTTGAGTTGCCACATCGGCTCGCAGCTTACCGAGATGTCGCCCTTTCTGGAATCGCTGCGCAAGATGAAGGGTTTCATGACCAGGCTGGCCGCGGCCAACATCAAGATCAGCCATCTTGACCTGGGCGGTGGCCTGGGCATTCGCTACGACGAGGAGGAGCCGCCACACCCCACCGCCTATGCCGCGGCCATCAAAGAGGAGCTGGGCGACCTTGACTGCACCCTGGTGCTGGAGCCCGGCCGAGTCATTGTCGGCAACGCCGGCATCCTGGTCACCCGCGTCCTTTATACCAAGGCGAGCCCGCTGAAGAAGTTCATCGTGGCGGACGCTGGCATGAACGACCTGGGCCGGCCTAGCCTGTACGGCGCCTTCCACGCCATCCAGCCGGTGCACCGGGAAGGCACGGCCACGGCCAAGGCCGACCTGGTGGGCCCTATCTGCGAGACCGGCGATTTTCTCGCCCGCGATCGCGAGCTGCCATTGGCCAAGGGTGGCGACCTGCTGGCCATCATGAGCGCCGGGGCCTATGGTTTTTCCATGAGCTCCAACTACAACTCGCGGCCCCGGGTGGCCGAGGTGCTGGTCAGCGGCTCCCGCTTCCAGGTGGTCCGGGCTCGTGAAACCTACGAGAGCATGGTCCAAGGCGAGTCGATCCCCGCCTGGCCGGAAACGATAGCCCGCTAACCTGAAGGAAGCCAAAATATGCAACCGCGGTTCCCCATCCCCTTCACCAAGATGAGCGGCACGGGCAATGATTTCATCCTCATTGACCACCGCACCCCGCTCCTGACCGGCGTCGACCTTGCCGCCTTTGCCCGGGGTGTCTGCCGGCGCCGTTTCTCGGTTGGGGCCGACGGCCTCATCCTCATCGAGCCCTCGACCACGGCTGACTTTGCCTGGCAGTTCTTCAATGCCGACGGCTCGCTTGCCGAGATGTGCGGCAATGGCGCGCGCTGCGCGGCCCGCTTTGCCCATGCCAAGGGTATTGCCCCGGCCGCCATGCGTTTTACGACCCTGGCCGGCATCATCGAGGCCCAGGTCACGGAAGCGGGCGCGCGGCCGGCGCTCGTCAAACTGCGCATGACGCCGCCCACCGCGCTGGTGCTGCACCAGGCGTTACTGGTGGACGGCGCGCTCAAGACCGTCCACTCCATTAACACCGGCGTGCCGCACGCGGTGCACTTTGTGAACGATGTCGCGACCACACCGGTCTTTGAATGGGGCCGCATGCTGCGTTTCCACGAAGAGTTCCAGCCGGCCGGCACCAATGTTAACTTTGTCCAAACCCTGGGGCAAAACGCCATCAAGGTGCGCACCTACGAGCGCGGGGTGGAGCAGGAAACCATGGCCTGCGGCACCGGCGCGGTGGCCGCGGCCTTGATCAAAGCCCTGCTGGGCGAGGCCTCCTCGCCGGTAACCGTGACCACCTCCGGCGGCGACCAGCTCCTTGTCCATTTCCACCTGACCCCGGGGGCTTCCCCGACGATCACGGAAGTTTTTCTTGAAGGCCCGGCCCATTTTGTTTATGAAGGACAACTGGGTAAGGAAAGTCTGACGTAAAACAGCCCCGCGGTGGGCCGCAACACCAAGCGTTTCGTCACGAAGCGCACGAGGAGAACACCATGACACAGTTCCACGGAGCCTATGTCGCCATTGTCACCCCTTTCCAGGCCGACGGAACCCTGGACGAGAAGGGGCTGGTCGAACTTATCGACTTCCAACTGCAAAACGGCACCAATGGCATCGTGCCCTGCGGCACCACCGGCGAATCCGCCACCCTGAGCCATGCCGAGCATCACCGGGTGGTGGAACTGACGGTCAAGACGGTGAACGGTCGCGTCCCGGTCCTGGCCGGCACCGGCTCCAACAGCACCTCCGAATCAATCGAACTCACCCGGCATGCCAAGGCGGCTGGCGCCGACGGCGCCCTCATGATCACCCCCTACTATAACAAGCCCTCCCAGGAAGGCCTTTTTCAGCACTTCAAGGCGGTGGCCGAGGCGGTGGAGCTGCCCATCATCCTCTACAACGTGCCGAGCCGCACCAGCGTCAATATGCTGCCGGCCACCGTGGCCCGCTGCGCGACGATCAAAAATATCGTCGGCATCAAGGAGGCCACCGCTGACCTGAACCAGATCAGTCAGATTATCCGCCTTTGCCCCAAGGCTTTTACCGTGCTGTCGGGCGACGACTTTACCAGTTTTGCAACCGTGGCCATAGGCGGCAAGGGGGTGATCTCGGTAACCTCCAACGTGGCGCCCGCTGACATGGCCAAGATGATCGGGGCGGCCCTGAACAACGACATCGCCACGGCCCGGGCCTTGCACTACAAGCTCTTGCCGCTCATGGCCGCCATGTTCCTCGACACCAACCCGGGGCCGGCCAAGAGCGCCCTGGCCATGATGGGTAAGATCGCGACCGGCGCCCCACGGCTGCCCCTGGCCCCGATGAATGCGACCACCACCGCCAGCCTGCGCCAAGCTCTAGTTGATTATGGACTTATTAAGAGCTGAAGGCTGAAGAAATATGGATTTGGGTAGGTGGAATCGTCAAGTTTTTTTTGCAGTTACCTTGAGCTTTCAGCCTTGAGCTCTTTCACAAGGAGAAGGATATGACCAAGGTTGTTATCGCCGGCGCCGCCGGTCGCATGGGTCGGCGTATCGGCTTCATGGTCAACCAGCATAAGGAGTTGCAGGTTGCGGCCGGTTTTGAGGTTCCGGGCAGCCCCGACCTGGGCAAGGATATGGGCGATCTGGGAGGTTATGGGCAATCAGGCGTTAAGGTCGTCGGCGACCCGGCCGCGGCCCTGGCTCAGGCCGACGTGCTCATCGACTTCACCTTCCATGAGGCGACCATGGGCTTTGCCCGTTTGGCCGCGGCCCAGCACAAGGGTATGGTCATCGGCACCACCGGCCTGTCACCGGCCAACCTGGCCGAGCTCAAGGAGTTGACCGCCCACTTCCCCTGCGTGCAGTCGCCCAACATGGCGATCGGCGTCAACGTGCTCTTCAAGGTGGCCGCCAAGGTGGCCGCCATCCTGGGTAATGATTACGATATCGAGATCGTCGAGGCCCACCACCGCATGAAGAAGGACGCGCCTAGCGGCACGGCCCTGAAACTCGGCGAGATGGTAGCCGCGGCGGTAAACCGCGACCTCGGCCAGGTCGGGGTGTTTTCCCGGCACGGCATGATCGGCGCGCGCACCGACGCGGAGATCGGCATCCAGACCATCCGCGCCGGCGACATCGTGGGCGAGCACACCGTCTATTTCGCCGGCGCCGGCGAGCGTCTGGAACTCACCCACCGGGCCCACAGCCGCGACAACTTCGCCCAGGGCGCGGCCCTGGCCGCGGCCTGGGTGGCCGGCAAAGCCAACGGCCTTTACACCATGTTCGACGTGCTCGGCCTCACCGACCTGTAAGGAAAACCTCATGATCACCATTGAAAAAGCCGACCGCCTGAAGGAACTGCCCCCCTATCTTTTCGCCGAACTGGACCGCAAAAAAGATGCGGTACGGGCCCGTGGCGTGGATGTCATCGACGTGGGGGTGGGCGATCCGGACCAGCCCACGCCTGGCTACATCATTGAGGCCCTGACCGCCGCCGCCCGGGTGCCAGCTTATCATCGCTATCCGAGCTACTCGGGCATGAACAGTTTCCGCGAGGCGGTAAGCGCCTGGTATAAAAAGCGCGCCAGCATTACCCTGGACCCGCTCCGCCAGGTGGTTTCGCTCATCGGCTCCAAGGAGGGTATCGCCCATATCCCGCTCGCCTTCATCAATCCGGGCGACGTGGTCCTGGTGCCATCGCCGGGCTACCCGGTCTATAAGACCGCCACCTTGTTCGCCGGCGGCATCCCCTATGAGATGCCGCTTCTCAAGGAGAATGCGTTCCTGCCGGACCTGAATAAGATCCCGGCCGCGGTGCTGGTCAAGGCCAAGATGATCTTTCTGAATTACCCGAACAACCCCACGGCCGCTACCGCCACGTCGGAGTTTTTCGCGGAGGTGGTCGCTTTTGCCGCAAAGCACAACATCATGGTCTGCCATGACTTTGCCTACTCCGAGATGTCCTTTGACGGCTACGAGGCGCCGAGCTTTTTGGACACGCCTGGCGCCATGGAGGTGGGCATCGAATTTCATTCCCTATCCAAAACCTACCACATGACAGGCTGGCGTCTGGGCTTTGCCGCGGGCCGCGCCGAGATCATTGCTGGCCTGGGCCAAATCAAAAGCAACATCGATTCCGGCGTCTTCGAGGCCATCCAGATGGCGGGAATAGCCGCCATGCACGACGACACGGCCTGGCTTGCCGAGATGCGCGCCCTCTACACCGCGCGCCGCAACGTGGTAATGTCCGGGCTGGCCAAGATCGGCATCCAGGCGGCGACTCCCAAGGCCACCTTCTACGTCTGGGCCGAGGTGCCCAAGGGGTATACCTCGGCCGACTTTTGCAGCCACCTGCTTGAGACTGCCGGCATAGTTACCACGCCGGGCAACGGCTTCGGCGACCCCGGCGAGGGCTACTTCCGTATCGCCCTCACCGTGAGCAAGGAACGGCTGGCCGAGGCCATGGAGCGCATGGCCAAGGCCGTGGGCTGATGGCCAAGGCTCTCATCGGTCTGGGCTCCAATCTGGGCGACACCCCACGGAACCTGCTGGCCGCCTGGCGCCTGCTGGCCGCCGTCCCCGGGGTCAGCCTGGAGTGCCTGTCGCGGCCGTATCGCAGTAAACCACTGGGCTTTGCCTCCCCCAACTGGTTCACCAACGCGGTGGGATTTGTGCACACGGAACTGACGCCGGTCGCGCTCCTCGCCCGGTTGCTGGCCGTGGAAAAGGCCTTGGGCCGCGACCGGCGCATCGGCATGGACCGCATTGTGGACTTAGACCTGCTGGACTACGACGGTCAGCAGGTAAACGAGGCGGCGCTGACCTTGCCGCACCCGGGCATTACGCACCGGCCCTTTGTCCTGGCGCCGCTGGCCGAACTGGCGCCGGACTGGCAACACCCGATAGATAAAAAAAGCGCCGCCCAGTTGCTGGCCCGGCTGCATGACCCGGACCAGGAGGCCACCCCCCTCGCCTGGCCGGAAGGAGAACCTTGTCCATGAGTTTGTTCAGGCTCATTTTTCTTGCCCTGCTCGCCTATCTCCTCTATCGGCTTATCTTCGCCCGGCCCAAGGACGAAGGCCAGGATGAGACGGCCGACCGCAGCCATGATGTGCTGGTTGAGGATCCGGTCTGCCACACCTATGTGCCCGAAGGGCAGGCCGTTACCTTGAGGCACCAGGGCGCCACCATGCACTTCTGCAGCGAAAAATGCCGCGACCAATTTATGCTCGCGCAAAGAAATAACTGATGCCACCCCCGCTAAAGGGCGTTAAATAATCTCATGAAACATATTCTCACCCTCCCCAACCTGCTCACCGGCTACCGCTTCCTGGTGGTGCCATTTCTCCTTTTTTTGCTGCAACCCGGCATGGGGAACATGGTGGGCATGGTGGCCTTTGCGCTCTACCTGTCGGCAGCGCTTACCGATCTGGCCGACGGCTATATCGCCCGTCGACGCAAGATCGAGACTGTCCTCGGCAAACTCATCGACCCCCTGGCCGACAAGGTGCTGGTCGCCGCCGCCCTCATCATGCTCATCCCCATGGGCCGCATCCCGGCCTGGGTCTCGCTCATCATCCTGGCTCGCGAGCTGATGATCACCGGCCTGCGGGGCGTGGCCGCCTCGTCCGGCGTGGTGGTCGGGGCCAGCCGCTTGGGCAAGTATAAGTCTTTCCTCCAGTACTTTGCCCTGTGCGTGCTCATCTACCCGGAGGAGTGGTCCTTCATTCCCCATCTGCACGCCATTGGCACCGTTATCCTCTATGTCTCCCTAGTACTCACCATCCTAAGCGGCATCGACTACTTCTTCCGCTTCCAGAAGGTCTACCTGCCCACGACCGGCACCAAATAGCCGTCCCTTTCCCCTTGACAGCCCCGGGCCGCACTTCTATACTGCGCCCTTCGCCCCGCCTTGCGGGGTGCGACGCCACCTCAACGCCGGAGTGGTGAAACAGGTAGACGCACGGGACTCAAAATCCCGCGGGGGCAACCCCATGTCGGTTCGATTCCGACCTCCGGCACCAGCAATAAAAACAAGCACTTAGCTCACTATCAGCTAGGTGCTTGTTTATTTCAAACAACAACCGCATATTTTTATCATTCTACCACTCTGCGATATTACGACGCCAGGTCTCTGCGAGCACGACACCGTATGTCTCATGGGGTTTGTTTGAGTATGATGCTGGTGAATTTGAGCAATGAGTTCAGGTCGCATTCGTCGAATATCGGCGACGACCTTTTCGATATTTGCCGGTGCATAAACTATTTTGCACTCGAAGAGAATGTCAAATTTGTCGGAATGGAGATATGCGTCGAGATGATTTTGGCGTGGGCTGCCAGGGGACGATGGCAAAGAGGGAACCTTCGAGAAAGCACCCCCTATGACTAATATGTCTTATGGCGCGACAGGTGAATGCCCCCGAAATGCCTCAAATGCCTCAGTTGCCAAACAGGACATAAACTGGACAACCAGGTCGAGAACCGGCTCCGACGTCTTGAAGAAACCGCCTTTCTTGGATCACGCTCTCCTGTTTCACCATGCGTGGTGAGATCCAGATTCTATTTGCCAAAAGAGAATTATATGTTACTTTAATGCAGAAATAATCACATACGAGTAATAAAGGTAACATTTATGTTTGACTTGGGCAGCACGATTCGCCAGGCCAGGA
>DYDL01000443.1 GCA_020717925.1 Desulfocapsa sp. | reverse complement strand
GTGGCGAGTCCGGGGATGTCTTCTCCTTTATGATGAAATATCATAATCTTGATTTTCCCACGGCCTTGCAGACCCTGGCCAGACGTTATCAGATTGAACTGCCGGAAAAGCAGTATTCGCAGGCAGAGCAAGAAAAAGAGCGGCTACGCAAGGCCATGTATGCTGTCAACGCCAAGGCCGCCGGCCTGTTTCGGGACTACCTGCTGCACGCCAAGGAAGCGGCTCCGGCCCGGGCATATCTTGAGCGGCGCGGCATTCCCGCTGATGTCTGCGAGAAATTTCAATTGGGATACGCCCCAGCCGTGGAAAACGCGGGATGGAATTTCTTAGGCTCCGGCCTGCAGGGCGAAGAGCACGCGGCGGCGGTGGCAGTCGGGCTTCTGGTGAAAAATGACAAGGGCGGGACGTATGATCGTTTCCGAGACCGGATCTTGTTTCCTATCTTTGATGTTAAGGGGCGGATCAGTGGTTTTGGCGGCCGCATTGTCGGTGACGGTCAGCCCAAATATATGAACTCGTCCGAGAGTCTGGTCTTTGACAAGAGCCGTTTGTTATTGGGTCTGTACCAGCAGGCTGCCGAGATTCGTTCACGACAGCGGGTGGTTCTGGTGGAGGGCAATTTCGATATGGTCTCCTTGGTGGTGCATGGCTGTCCCAATGTCGTCGCGCCGTTAGGCACCGCACTGACCCGGCCACAGTTGAAGCTGCTGCGTCATTATGCCGAGAACGCGATCCTGCTTTTTGACGGCGACGCAGCGGGGATTAAGGCGGCGGTGCGGGCCGTTCCCTTGTTTCTGGCCGAACAGATGAGCGCCAAGGTAGCCTTGTTGCCTGCCGGCCATGACCCCGACACCTTTATCCGTGAACAGGGGTTGGAGGAGTTGGATCGCTTGCTTGAGAGCGCGACACCGCTTGCTGAATTCGCATTGGCCAAGATGATCGAGGAACATGGTCTTTCCCTGGACGGTAAGAGCCGGATCGTTGAAGAGCTGCGACCGTTGGTGCAGGCGGCGGCCTCGCCCTTGCAGCGATCAGTGGTGATTGCCCATTTCAGTGAGAAGTTGGGGATTGCGACCCAGCAGTTGAGTGAGTTGCTGGCCGGTCAATCTGCGATGCCAGCCCCGTCTGCTAATCCCGTAAAATCCCCGAATCGATCCCCCCAGGATAATAATGGCCGGATGCGGCTCAACAGCGCCCAGAAACGACTGGTTGCCCATATGGTGCTTTATCCCGCTCATTTTCCACGACTTGAACAAGCGGGCCTGCGCCAGCAACTGGCTGATGGAGTAGGCGAGGTCTTGTTTCTGCAGCTTGGGG
>DYDL01000157.1 GCA_020717925.1 Desulfocapsa sp. | reverse complement strand
TTGATGGTGTTGGTGAACTCGGTGATCAGCTTGACAAAGCGCGGCGCCTCGGCGGCCGAGGCCCACTTCAAATTAAACCGTTCCTCGCGGATGCCGGCCTCTTTCAAGACCCGGTGGACCAGCGCGTTTACTCCCATGGCGTCGTAATTACCAACCTGGTAATGGCATTCGCCGAGTTGTCAGCCACCGGTAAAGATGCCGGCCGCCCCCTCGGCAAAGCCGCGGAGGATGAAGGCCGGATCGAGGCGGCCGGTGCACATAACCCGGATGGTCCGCAAGTTGGGCGGATACTGGTAGCGCGACACCCCGGCCGAGTCGGCGGCGGCGTAGCAACACCAGTTGCAGAGAAACCCCAGGATTTTGGGGGAGAACGCTTCCTTGCTCATTGTTTACTCCTCTATTAAACCAAAGGCATGAATCTGGGCATTAATCTGTTCGTTGGTAAAACCGCCCATGGAGATGGCAAAGGTTGGGCAGTGCGCGGCGCAGATGCCGCACGCCTTGCACGAGGCGGCAATGGTCTCGGCCTTGCGCTTGTTGTCGATCTTGTGCATCTGGATGGCCTGGAACGGGCATAGGCTCACGCAGATGCCGCAGCCGATGCAGGTGTCCTGATCCACATGCGAGACAATGGGTTCCACCTCAACCTTGCCCCGCACTAATGGTATGGCCGCCTTGGCCGCCGCGGCCTGGGCCTGGACGATGATCTCGTCGAGCGGTTTGGGCGCGTGCGCCAGGCCGGCCAGAAAGATGCCGGCAACGGGCAGCTCCACCGGCCGCAGCTTGACATGCGCCTCCAGGAAGAACTTGTCGGCGGTAACCGGGATCTTCAGCATCTTGGAGAGTTCCTCGGTGCTCTCCGGCACCAGGCCAACACTCAGCACCAACAGTTCCGGCGCCAACTCCACATCCTCGCGCAGGATGGGATCGTGATAACTGACCTTGACGCCCTTGCCCTTGTCGGAAAAAAGCGGCTTGTTGTCCATGGTGTAGGGGACAAAGAGCACCCCCTGCTCCCTTGCCTGACGGTAAGCGTCCTCGGCATAGCCGTAGGTGCGCATCTCGCGATAGAGCACGATCACCTGGGCAGCCGGGTTGATCTCCTTGATCTTGAGCGCATTCTTCACCGCCTCGTTGCAGCAGGTCTTGCTGCAGTAGGCCAGATCGTCGCCGCGCGAACCGGCGCACTGAATCATGACCACCGAGCCTGGGGCGCGGTTCTTACCCTTGCCGGCCAATTGCGCCTCCAACGCCTGCTGGGTGACGATCCGGTCGGACTTAGGCAGTTCCTGACCCAAGACCTTCTCCGGTGTATGCGGCCGGCCACCGGTGGCCACCAGGATAACGCCGTGGTCAATGGTGTGCTCCACGATGTCCTTACCACGCGTAACTTTTACAACGCTTGCGAAGTTGCCGACAAAGCCTTCGGTGGAAACCAGCTCAGCGCTGGTCAGCACCTCGATCAGCTTGTTCTTCTTCACCTTGTCGATCAGGTTCTTCAGGAAGGTTGGCACGTCGTCGCCCGGCAGGGTGTAAAGCATCTGCTGCAACTGGCCGCCCAGCTTGTCCTGGCGCTCGACCACGGTGCAGGGAAAGCCCTGGTCGGCCAGGGTAAGGGCCGCGGTCATGCCGGCCACGCCGCCGCCGATGATCAAGGCACTCTTGGTGACCGGCACGGTCTGCTCGGGCAGGGGCTTGATGTGGCGCGCCTTGGCCACGCCCATGCGCACCAGGTCCATGGACTTACGGGTGGCTGCCTCGGGCTCGTTGGCGTGTACCCACGAGCAGTGATCGCGAATGTTGACCATCTCGAAAAGACTACGGTTTAAGCCGGCATCCTTCAGGGTTTCCTGGAACAGGGGCTCATGGGTGCGCGGCGAGCAGGCCGCTATCACCACCCGGTTCAGCTTGTGCTCCTTGATCTTCTCCTTGATGGTCTCCTGGGCGTCCTGCGAGCAGGAGTACAGAGAGTCGCTGAAATAGACCACGTCCGCCATCTCGCCCGCATAGTCGGTGACCTTAGGCACGTCGACCACGCCGCTGATGTTGATGCCGCAGTGGCAGATCCAGACACCGATCCTGGGAACCTCACCCTCGGCTACATTTTCCGCGGGATAGCTCTTGAGAATAACGCCCTTGCCGCGCTGATTCCGCAACATGCCGGTGGCGATACCGGCCACGGCCGAGGCCTGGGTAACCGACTCTGGAATATCTTTTGGTCCCTGGAAGGCACCCGCCACGTAAACGCCGGGGTTGGAGCTCTCAAGCGGCGCAAAAGTGGTGGTCTTGCAGAAGTCGTAGGAATTCAGGTCAAAGCCGCCGATATTGGCCAGCTTGCTGGCGTCGGTCGGGGCATCGAGGCCCACCGAAAGCACCACCATATCGTAACCGGTGAAGCCATGGCTGCCGTCCATGGTGGCATAGGTGAGCTTCAGCCCCTTGTCCCAGGGCGTGACGTCGGCCACCTTGGCGCGCACGAATTTGATGCCAAAGTGCTCCTCGGCCCGCTTCTGGGCTGCGTCAAATTCCTTACCCTGGGTGCGCATGTCCATGTAGTAGATGGTGATTTCGCACTCTGGGTCATGCTCCTTCGCCACCATCGCCTCCTTGATGGCGTACATGCAGCACACCGAGGAGCAATAGCCGTTGTCGCAGCCCAGGTCGCGCGAGCCCACGCACTGGATAAAGGCGATCTTGTGGGGGTGGCGCTGGTCGGAGATGCAACGCACCTCGCCCTTGAAGGGGCCGGAGGGATTGAGCAGGCGTTCGAACTCGATGCTGGTCACCACGTCCTGGTGCTTGCCGTAGCCGTACTTGGTCAGGGCCTCCTCCGGCACCCGGCCAAAGCCTGGGGCCATGATCACGGCGCCGACCGCAAGCTTGCGGTCGGTGGGTTTTTGCGAGAAGTCGATGGCCCGGCTGCGGCAGACCGGCACGCAGATCTGGCAGGTGCCGTGCTGCAAGAACAGACAGGCCGACGGATCAATGTAATAGGTGGCCGGCACTGCCTGGGGGTAATCGATGTGGATGGGCCGGGTGATAGCCAGCCCCTCGTTGTAACTGTCCACCAGATGTCTTGGGCAGTACTTGGTGCACAGGCCGCAGGCGGTGCAGGCCTCGGCGTCGATGTAGCGCGGCCGCACCTGCACCGTGGCGGTGAACTTGCCGGGTTTGCCGTCCAACGCCAGCAGATCGGCGTTGCTGATTATCTCGATATTGGGAGACCGACCGGCCTCTACCAACTTGGGTGCCAGGATTCAGAGGGAACAGTCGTTGGTGGGAAAGGTCTTGTCGAGCTGCGCCATGGCGCCGCCGACTGCCGCCGACTTCTCCACCAGGTAGACGTAGAAACCCAGTTCGGTCAGGTCAAGGGCGGTCTGAACGCCGGCAACCCCGCCGCCGACCACCATCACTGCCCCGGTTTTTTTATCTTGTGCTTGCGCCATAATGAACTCCCAAAGAAGGTAAAACTAAATCAGGGGGGACAGGCTGTAGCTGTTTAGCGGTTTAGCTGATTAGGCTAAAAATCACACATAGCCGCTGCGCCTGCCTGTATATCCTGACTCAAAAACCTACAGCCTAACAACCTACAGCCTAAACAACCTGCCTCACCCAAGCACCTCGATCTTGACGGCGCACGCCTTGTACTGCGGCGAACGCGACAGTTTGTCCAGATGGTTCAGGGTCAGGTTGTTGATCGGCACCTCGGCAAAATGATACGGAATGAAAATCGTGCCCAGTTGCACCCGCTCGGAGATGGTGGCGCGCGCCTTGACCTCGCCGCGGCGCGAGGTAATCCGAATCCAGGATTTCTCGGAGATGCCGAGTCGTTCGGCATCAACAGGATGCACCTCGGCCAAGGCCTCGGGGCTGATCCGTTCAATGCTCGGCGTGCGCCTGGTCATGGAGCCGAAGTTATACTGGGCCACGTCGCGGCCCGTGGTGAGCAGCATGGGATACCTGTCGTCCGGCAGCTCATGAGGCGGTTCATAGTCGGCCGGGATAAAAAGCCCCTTGCCGCGGCTGAAGGTGCCGACGTGCAGGACCGGCGTGCCAGGATGATCCTTGTCCGGACAGGGCCACTGCAAACCGATCTTATCGATGCGCTCGTAGCTCATGCCGGCATACTGCGGGGTGAGCGAGCAGATCTCGTCAAAGATCTCCTTGGGCGAATCATAGTGCATGGGGTAGCCCATCTTCTGGGCCAGTTCGCAGAAGATTTCCCAGTCGGCCTTGGCCTGGCCGGGCGGATTGAAGGCCTTGCGGATGCGCTGCACCCGGCGCTCGGAACAGGTGAAGGTGCCGTCCTTTTCCGCGAAGCAGGCGGCCGGCAGCACGACGTCGGCCTTCTTGGCCGTGTCGGTGAGAAAGATGTCCTGCACCACCAGGAAGTCGAGCTTTTCTATGGCGTTTACCGCATGCATGGCGTTGGGGTCGGCCAGCACCGGATCCTCGCCAAAGATATAAAGGCCGCGAATGTTGCCGTCAACGATGTTGTCCCAGACCTCGGTGGCTGGCTTGCCAGGCTTGCGGGGCATCTTCACGCCCCACAACTTTTCGTACTTGTCGAAAATATCATCCCGGGTGAGCCCGGTATAGCCAGGCAAGGTATTGAACAGGGCGCCCATGTCACAGGCTCCCTGCACGTTGTTCTGGCCGCGCAACGGGTTGATGCCGCCGCCCACCATGCCGATCTTGCCACAGAGCAAAGCCAGGTTGGAAATACTCTTCACATTATCGGTGCCAGAGGCCCAATGGGCCAACCCCATGCCGTAGACGATGGCGCACTTCTTGCCCGGGCTGGCGTAAAGCCTGGCTGCTTCATGCAACATTTCCTCGGAGATGCCGGTAATCCTGGCCACGTAAGCCGGGGTGTATTTCTCGGCCACGATCTCCAGCTCTTCTAAATTCTCGGTACGCTCGGCTACGTAGGCGTGGTCCCACAGATCCTCCTTCAGGATGATATGGATCAGGCCATTAAGCAGGGCCACGTCGGAGCCGGGATTGTGCTGCATCCAGATATCGGCCTGGCGCGCGAACTTGTGACCGCGCGGATCGGCCACGATCAACTTGGCGCCCTTACGGATCGCCTGGCGAATGCGCAGGCCGGTCATGGGATGACTGGTGTCGGGATTGGAGCCGATCATGAACACCACGTCCGGTTGCTCATTCCGGAAATCCTCGATGCTGTTGGTCATCGCGCCGCTGCCAAGGGTGAGGGCCAAACTGGCCACCGTGGGAGCGTGTCAGAGTCGAGCACAGTGATCGATATTATTGGTGCCGATCACCGCCCGCATGAACTTCTGCATGAGAAAATTTTCTTCGTTGCTGGCCCTGGCGCAGCTAAAGCCGGCCAGGGAGTCGGCCCCGTGCCGGTCGCGCAGTTCCTTGAAGCGTTTGGCCACCAGGGTCAAGGCATCGTCCCAGCTCGCCTCAACCAGCTCACCGCCTTTACGCACCAGGGGTTGCCTGAGACGGTCGGGGTGGCGGATGAAGTCCAGGGCAAAGCGGCCCTTGACGCACAACATCCCGTAGTTGGGTGGCATGTCGTTGTTGGTCACCACCTCCATCAGGGTGCGGCCCTTGATCTTCAGGATCAGATGGCAGCCGGAGCCGCAATAAGGGCAGGTGGTGGGCACGTAGCGCACTGGCTCGTTAATGATCGGGACAATGACATCCTTCTTGGTGAGCGCACCGGTGGTGCAAGCGTCCACGCAATTGCAGCAGTTGACGCATTTGTCATTAAAGGAGAAGTTGAGCCCCACCGGCCTCCCCTTCTGGTCCAACCCCTCGCAGGTCAATTCCAGGGCGTCGTACTCGCAGTTGTTTTTGCAACGCTGGCAGTAGATGCATTTGTTCAGGTCCACCTCAAAAAGCGGATGACTGGCGTTGACGTCATAGAGATGGATGGAGCCCATGCCGGTCTCGTTCAGGTCCACCCCGTCGGCAATCGAGTACTTCCTGAGGTCGCAACGGTCAAAGGCGGTACAGCCGCAGGAGAGACAACGATCGGCCTCCCGGCGTGCCGTCTTCTCCGAGAAGCCCCGCCGCACCTCGTTGAAGTTGGTGATACGCTCCTCATACTCCACCCGGTCCATGACCTCGCGTTTCTGCGGGGTATAGCCATCGATGAGAAAACGATCCACCTCCTGAAAGGTCATGCCGCGTGTGAAGTTGAAGCGGGGTTCGGCCGGCTCTTTCTTGACACGGGCAATGCTGGCATGGATATACTTGGCGGCCCGCCGGCCGGAAACCACGGCCTGAATGACGGACTGGGGACCGGTAACCGCGTCGCCGGCCGACCAGACAAAGTCGAGACTGGTCTTCTGGCTCTGGGCGTGGACCTTGATCAGGCCGTTCGGCGTGGTCTCCAGTTTAGCCTCCAGGGACTTGGCTGGAAAGGCGTCGAGCAAGGTTTCCTGGCCCACGGAGTAGAGAATCAGGTCGGTCTGCAGGCTTTCGGTAAGACCGGACACGGGCATTGGTCTCTGCATGCCCCGGTGATCAGGCTCACCGAGCTCCATCCGCTGCATGCGCAGGAAAAGGGTGCCATGCCGCTCCATGATCTGGGTGGGATGAGCCATGGGCAGGAAACGCACCCCCTCGCGCTCAGCCTCCTTGGCGGAATGTTCCTGGGCCTGAATCTTGTCCGGGCTGCTGGAATGCACCACCGTGACTTCCTTGACCCCAAGCCGCACCAGGGAACGGGCCGCCTCCATGCCGATGTTGGTGCCGCCCAGCACCACGGCCCGGCGTCCGGGGAAATGATTCTTGCCCTCGTTGACCTGTTTTAGAAATTCCGTGGCCGAATGCACGAACGGCAAATCAATGCCCGGGATATCGAGAGGCTTGGCCTTCTGGGTGCCGATGCCGAGCAGAATGGCGTCGTAGCCTTCATCCTTCAAACTCTTGAAGGTAAAGTCCCTGCCCCAGCGCTGACCGCAACGGGCCTCGACACCGAGACCAAGAATCGTCTTGATCTCATAGTCGAGCACCTTCTTGGGGATGCGGTAGCCAGGAATGCCGTAGCGCAGCATGCCGCCCAGCTCTTCCGCGGCCTCGAAAATCGTCACCTGATGACCGTATTTGGCGAGAAAAAAAGCGCCGGACAGGCCGGCTGGACCGCCACCGATAACAGCCACCCGCTTGCCGGTTGGCTTCTCCTTTTCGATGCGCAGGTCAACGTCCTTTTCATTGGCCATGCACCAATCGGCGACAAAACGCTTCAAATGGTTGATGGCAACCGGTTGATCGACCAAGGCCCGGCGGCAGTTGTTCTCGCAGAAGCGCGGGCAGACCCGGCCCACGGAGAAGGGCAGCGGGTTGCGCTCCATGACCAGCCGCAGGGCCTCCTCGTACTGGCCGCGCCGCACATGGGCAATGTAGCCCTGAACATTGATCTGCCCGGGACAGCTCATGTTGCATGGCG
>DYDL01000156.1 GCA_020717925.1 Desulfocapsa sp. | reverse complement strand
CTCGCCGGCCACGATCATTATCTGGGTTGTGGCCATCGGCTCCCCGGAGCTATTCGAAGAAGTGACGGTTGGCGGCCTGATGCGCCTTGATCTGGGCAATGATCTCATGGGCCACGGCCAGGGCGCTGCGGCCCTCCTCCCCTGAGACCATTGGCCTGGTGCGGTTTCGGACGTTAGCGACAAAGTCCCGCAGCTCAGCCTCCAGGGCGTCCTTTTCCACCAGCGAGTCGCGAAAGACCTCCTCTTCGGGCATCCCCTCGCTGGTCTTCGAGTCCTTGAGGTTGATCACCATGTACTCCTTCTTGCCGTAATCCACGGAAATAAAGGAATGGGGCTGAAAGATCCTCAGCCGCCTGATGTTCTCCTTGGAAACCCGGCTCACCGTGACGTTGGCGGTGCAACCGTTTTCGAAGATGAGCCGGACATTGGCGATGTCGGTGAAGGGCGTGACCACCGGCAGACCAACGGCATGGATGGTCTTGATCGGCGACGGCACAATGTTCATGATGATATCGATGTCATGAATCATCAGGTCGAGGATGACATCCACGTCCAATGCCCGGCTCTTGAAGACATGAATGCGGTGCGACTCTATGAACATGGGCTTGGTCAGATGCTGCTGAATGGCCAGGATGGCCGGGTTGAAGCGTTCCAGATGACCCACCTGGACGATGCGATCCCTGGTGGCGGCAAAGGCGATCAGTTCATCGGCCTCGGCCAGGGTGCTGGTCATGGGTTTTTCAATGAGCACGTCCTTGCCCTGGCCCAGGCACTCCAGGGCCACCCGATGATGGGCAACGGTGGGCACCACGATGCTCACCGCGTCGACCCGGGCCAGCAGGTCGTGATAATCGGCGAAGTTCGCGGTATGTAGACGCTCGGCCACGGCCGCTGCCGCCTCGCGGTTGAGGTCGGCAACGCCCACCAGATCGACATCCTCCATGGCCGCATATTTCTCGGCATGGAACTTTCCGAGATAGCCGACGCCGATAACGCCGACTCTGATCTTTTCATGGCTAGGCACAATCACTCTCCCCACGCTGGTCTGGTATCATTAATCCGGCGAGGACAGTACGAAAAATATCGGCTTTGGGCAACCGATTTCTGTGCCTGTCAGACCTGTCGAACCGGTCCGATCCGTCTGATCCTACCGATCGCCATGTGGAACTTCGAAGTCGCAGGTTGGCACCCGCCCCCTTGTCTGGTATGGTTACTCGGATACGCCGCACAACGCCGCATCTGAAGGAGACCTGTAGTGGAAGTGGAAAAACCGCAGCGCAGAATAAAGACAGGCCGCCGCCGGCTGTCATGGGCCGGCCTTGTCCTGGTCCTGGTCGCGCTCATCTTGGTACTGTCGCCCCTGCTCCTGCGGGTCGACCGAGTGCGGCAGGCGCTGATCGCACAGTTCTGCACCAGCCTGCAATGCGACCTCCTGCTGCGGGAACTCCACTGGCAGTGGCTGCCCCTGCCCCACCTGGCCCTGACCGACCTTAAGGTCGAAAGAGAGGGCCTCTCCCTGGACCTGCCCAAGGTGGCCATCTACCCGAACTGGCGGGCATTGCTGAGCCGGGCCGAAGGGTTGGGCGTCATCCATCTCAGTCGACCAGTGGCGCGCCTCTCCCTGTCGGCGGTTGGCCTCACCCCTGGCGCTGCAGGGCTGTTCAAGGCCCGCTTCCGAATCAGCGACGGCACCCTGCTGCTGGCCACCACGGATCAGTTTATCCCAACCTGGTTAGCCGGCGAATATAAAGCGACCGCCATCTCCGGCACCCTCCAGACCACGGACCAGGAGGTTCGTTTCGATCTGGCTGGCGGTGGGGGCAAAACCCTGGCGCGCGGCAAGGCCAAAGGCTTCTTTTCCCTGACAGACTTCAACTTCCAGGCCGACTTGGGGCTCAAACAGATCGACCTGGCCCAGACCCTCGCCCCGGCCGGGGAGTTGCCGGTACGTCCAGACCATACGGTGGTCGATATTACCGGCCGCTTGGAGGGGCAAGGACTTGACAAGTTCAAGGTGCGGCTTACCGGCCAGTTGCCCGGCCTCGCCAGCGGGCCAGCATCCCAAGTATTTGCCCGCTTGGGCCAGGCCGATCTGCTGTGCACCAAAGAAGACGAGCGCTGGCAGTTGGAGATCAACGCCTTGGAGAGCCAGGAGCCCGCTGTGCTTCTGCATGGCCTGGTGGCCCGAGAACCAGGCGTCGAAGGCGCACCCGCCACCTGGACCCTTGATCTGCACGCCAAGGAATTGGACATGGCCGCCATCCGCCAGGCCATTCTTGACACCCTTGGCAGCCACGAAATCGCCCGCACGGTCTGCGCTATCGTCCTGGGTGGCACGGCCCAACAGGCCGATTACCGGGTCCACGGCCCGGCCACGGATTTCGAGCACCTGGAAAGGATGGAGATCCGCGTGGCCGGTATCAAAGCCCCCATCCATGTGCCCGGCGCCGACCTGGACCTGCGGGAGGCGCAGGGCGACATCACCATCATCAACGGCTACCTCGAAGGGAAGGGGCTGACCGCCTGGCTCGATAACAGTTACGGTTCCAACTGCGACCTCTATCTCGACCTCACCAATCGCAACAATGCCTTCAAACTTGGCCTGGACATCACGGCCGACCTTACCGAACTGCCACCAGTGCTGCAAAAACTGGTCAGCTCCGCCCCTTTTCAGGACGAGTTGGCCAAGTTTTCAGAGGTCAATGGCACGGCGCAAGGCCGGCTGCTGCTTGGTGACACCCTGGACCAGATCGAAACCCGGGTGCGGGTGACAGCCATGCAAGGCGGTTTCTCCTACGCCCCCATTTCCTGGCCCATCAAAGTTCAGGGCGGTGGCCTGGATATCACGCCGGACTCGGTGCGCTGGGAGGAGGTGCGACTCACTGGCGGCGCCCAGAAGGTGACGAATTGCAGCGGCATGGTAAACTGGAGCGGACCGCCCCGGCTTGCCCTTACCGCCCTGGACGGCGACTGGGACGCCCCCACCCTGCTGCAGGAATTCAAGCGCCACGACGCCATACTGGCCAGCATCGACCAGGCGGTAAGCAGCGCAACGGGCCGCTTTACCACCAGCAACACGACCATGCAAGGGCCAACCTTTGAGCCCCGGGCCTGGCATTATTCCGTGGGGTACGACCTGCAAGGGCTCCAGGTCACCAGCCCCCTGTTGCCAGACACCATACTGGTTGAAACCCTGCGCGGCGCCCTCAGCCAAGAAAGCGTCACCATGGAGGGGGGCCGCATCCGGCTCCAAAATCAGCTCCTGCATCTGGACGGCACCTGCCTGCACCGCCTGTTCGAGAACTGGACCGGCGAGGTGAAGATCTCTGGCCTGATTGAGGAGCCCCTGGCCGACTGGATCCGCCAGAAAGGCTGGATTCCGGACACTTTTTTCCCCGCTATCCCATGTCGGCTGGAGCAATTGAGTGTGGGCTGGGATGGGGAGGCAAGCCATGTGGTTGGATCGGTTTACGCGGCCACCACCCCGGAGCCAAGGCCTTATGTCTTTCTGGATCTGGAAGTCACCCCTAGTGTACGTAAGGTCAACATGGCGCGTTTTTACAACAACGCCGAACACGGGGAGCTCACCCTGCGGACGCGCATGACCGAGCCCCGCGAACTCCGCCTTACATGGCAAGGCGAGCTGGCGGGCTCCGCCCTGGACCAATTACTGGCTGCCAACACCTTGCTTACCGGCCGCCTGTCGGGCGACATGCAACTCGACCTGCGCGACGACTGCGCCCAATCCAGCGCCCAGGGTTGGCTCGCGACAAGCGGTCTGCACCTGCCGGCGCCCGGCCACGACACTCCCTTCACCATTCAGGAGGCAAACCTTACGGCGACCGGCCAGCAGGTACGAGTCGAGTCGGTGCGTCTGGGCTTAAACGATGAGACGACAACGCTCGAAGGCCTAATGACCATGGGCGCCGACGGCCTGCAAGTTGACATGGAGGCCAGGGCCGAGCATCTGGAATGGGGTGCCCTGGCCAAGCGCTTTTTCCCCAACGGAGCGCCAGGGGGACCAGGCCAGGAAGCGACCACGGCCAGCAACCAGCCACCATGGAACTGGGACGTAATGGGCACCATGCGCTTCCAGGTGGACGCCCTGACCCGCGAAAAATCCAGGCCAAAGGACAACGCCGACCCGGCCCCCCCGGCTGGCCGCTACACCTGGTCCCCGATGGTCGGCCAGTTGCAACTGCTCACCGGCCCCGGCATGCGGCTCGATGTCAGCCAGACTGCACTGTGCTCATTGGCTATGACCGGCACCTGGTTTTCCGACTCCGCCCTGGGGACCAACACCCTGCTGATCAGCACCGACCAGGCCAATCCACCGCTCTTTCAGGAATCATTACTCTGCCTCGGCAAAAAAGATGAACTCATTGAGGGGCCTTTCCAACTCAACGCCAGCCTCCAGCATGAACATGGGCACTGGACCAACGGCAAGGCGGAGCTGCACTCTCCCGCGGGCTCCATCAAGCGGCTCACCCTGCTCTCCAAGGTCTTCAGCATCCTGAACGTCACTGACCTCCTTTCCGGCACCGGCCTGCAGGACCTGGGCCAAAGAGGATTTAAGTACGCGCCCCTGGACATCGAAGCAACGGTTAAAGACGGTCGCCTCTTCATCGACAAGGCGGTGGTCAGGGGGGACGGCCTGACCCTGTTTGCCAGGGGCGACCTCAACCTGGACACCCTGGAGACCGATATGACCCTGCTGGTCTCGCCCTTCAAGACTGTAGACCGGATCATCGCCAGCGTGCCGATCCTCGGCAAGGCGCTGGTGAGCAAGAACACCGCCCTGGTGACCATTCCCTTTGGCGTGACCGGCCGCATGCCCGACCCGGACATCCAGATGCTGCCGGCCCAGGCGGTCAGTGAATCTATCTTGAACCTGTTGACCAACACCTTGAAGCTGCCCTACACCATCCTTAGCCCCATGATCGAAAAAGAAAAATGACCGCTCCGGCCCCTTGTTGGAGAAGGCGGCGCCATGCCGCGGGACAAACTTCAGCGGTAGCGGATGGAATCTTTTATGGATATTTATTGAAAGCTGGACAAACAGTGTGTTATTTTTCTTAAAATTACCGCCTGGCATGAGGCCTTTGGCCGCTCACTCTGGCGCCGGCTACCGCCATCAGATTGTGGTCCAAAATATCGAGGTGACCGGAATATGTTAGCCCCACAGGACGCCAAGATTCTCATCGTTGATGATGAAAGCTATATCAGGGAAATTCTCTCCCGCTGGCTCAGCAAGGACGGTTACGATTGCATTACCGCCGGTAACGGCGAAGAGGCATTGCAGGCCCTTGCCCTCCACCATGTCTGCCTGATGATCTCCGACATCATGATGCCCGGCATTTCCGGCCTGGAGCTGCTTGCCACTGCAAAAAAACAGCATCAGGATCTGGCGGTGATCATGGCCACGGCCGTGGACGACCGGCAAGTAGGCACCCAGGCCCTGGAACTCGGGGCCTACGGCTACGTCATCAAACCCCTGGATCGTAACGAAATCCTCATCAACGTGGCCAACGGCCTGCACCTGCGCCAGTTGGAAATGGAAAACCGTCGCCATCGCGAGGAACTTGAGCACCTGGTGGACGAGCGGACCCGTAAACTCCAGGAGACCATTCACAAACTTCAGGACACGGAACGGGAACTGAGCATCTCCAGGGAAGAGACCATCCAGCGCCTGGCCATGGCCGCCGAGTTCCGGGACGATGAAACCGCCCTGCATACCGTCCGCATGGGCAGTTTCTGCCAGATTTTGGCGGTTAAGGCGGGATTGCCGGCCGCGGCATGCGAACTTATCCGTACCGCCGGCCCCCTGCATGACGTGGGCAAGATCGGCACCCCTGACAACATCCTGCTGAAACCCGGCAAACTGACGGCAGAAGAGTTTGAAATCATCAAGAAACACTCGGAAATCGGCCACCGGCTGCTCTCCAACTCCCGCTCCGCCATGCTGGAGAAAGGCGCCATCATCGCCTGGACCCACCATGAAAAATTCAACGGTTCCGGCTATCCCCGGGGGCTGGCCGGAGAAGATATTCCGGTTGAAGGCCGGATCGCCGCGGTCTGTGACGTTTTCGATGCCCTCACCTCTGACCGGGTGTACAAAAAGGCCTATCCGATTGACAAGGCGCTGGAGATTATGATGGAAGGCCGGGGTAGCCATTTCGACCCGGTACTGCTTGACCTTTTCATGGATGCCATGGAAGAGGTGCTGGCGGTTAAGGATGAATACGTCGACAACCAAACACGACAGGCTCCATGACCCCACGTGCGGTGCCTTACGGACAAGCTCTTAACTGGCCAGGTATTTGCCGAGGCATTTTTTTCATGCGTCGGGATCATCCGCAAACGGCCTCACACACGGCCAACCATGATTGAGGAGGTTTTTATGCCCATGAGAGTAACCGCTATTCTGATCTTTCTGCTGTTTCTTTGGGTCGGTGCCCCGCGGGCCGAGGTGTTGACCATTGACAAGGTGCCGCCGGAACTGACCCAGCTCAAACAGAACTATGAGGCGGAGAAAAAGCAGGCCGTAAGCCCTGAGCAGCAGGTAGCCCGGCAGAAGAAATACGAAGCCACCCGTCGGGATGCCTTGAACTCGCCGGATTTCCTGCGCCAGCGCTCCGTCCTGGAGGCGAGCCGCGACGCGGAGATGCAGAAAATCACCGCCCGCTATCAGGAAGGCCTCGACAAACTGCAGAAAGAGACCCTGGCCACTATTGACCAGAAATATCAACGGGAATCGGCCGACTTCGAGAGCAACGCCCTCGGTCAGGCGCAAAAAAACTACCTGGCCGAGATGGAAAAACTGGAGAAAGCCCTGATCGCCAAAAACGATCTGGCCGGCGCCCTCATGGTCCAGTCCGAAAAGAAGAAGGTTATGTCGGCCACGCCTGGCGTCGAGCCGGTTGAAACCAAGGGCGCCGCGGCGGCGCCGGTTGTTGCCAAAAGCGAGGCCAAGGCCCCGGCGCCAGCAACCGCGCCCCAGGCCCAGGGCGGAACGACAGAGGCCTCCCCCCTGACTTACGTCAGCAACACGCCGGGTCTGGCCGGCTCCGCCGGTAATGTTTCCAACAATGTTTACTCCTTCAACCTGAACAAGGTTGGCGAGCACTCCCAGTTGATCTTCTTTGCTTACGGCAAAGGAAAAACCGGTACCGACACGTACGGCGCAGTCAATCTGGTCTCGCCGGACGGTAAACGCACCATGGTGGCCGAATGGTCTCCCAAGAATCTGCAGGCCAGCAACTTCTATGGCGTGCAATCGGCCAAGGACGTTAAACCCATAGCCGCCGATATCTCCAAATTTGTCACGGCTCCTGGCACCTATCAGGTTGAATTCAAATACAAGGACGGCAACGAGGCCCTCAACATCTTCCAGGTCGAAGTCCGCACCTGGTAAAGCTGAGTTGAGCAGCTTGTCTGCTCGTACGAAACTTATGCCCTTGCGGTGTAAAGCTG